>NZ_QUJD01000014.1:0-100484 GCF_003480555.1 Blautia sp. AM29-29 | reverse complement strand
CAGCGGTCTATTGCAGGCTGTCAAAGGACGATGACCTGCAAGGCGAAAGTGCCAGTATCGCAAACCAGCGTGATATGCTGGAAAAATACTGCGAAAAGCAGGGATGGGAGGTTGTGGCAGTCTATCAGGACGATGGCTTCACAGGTCTTAACATGGAGCGTCCTGATTTACAGAGAATGTTGAGAGCCATTGAGCGCAGGCAAATCAACCTTGTCATCACGAAAGACCTCAGCCGACTGGGGCGTAACTATCTGCAAACCGGGCATTTGATTGAGGACTTTTTCCCAAGGAACGGTGTCCGCTATATCGCCATGAATGACGGTATCGACACCCTGCGGGATAACAACGATATTGCCCCGTTCAAGAATATCCTGAACGAGATGTACAGCAAGGATATTTCCAAGAAAGTCCATTCCTCTTATCTTCTGAAAGCGCAGAAAGGACAGTTTACCGGGTGTCTTGCCCCGTTTGGGTATCGAAAAGACCCGGAGGACAAAAACCATCTGCTCATTGACGAGGAAACCGCCCCGATTGTGCGGCTGATTTTCGGATATGCCCTAAACGGTCATGGTCCGAACTATATCCGCAGACGGCTGGAGGAAGAAAAAATCCCCTGCCCTACATGGTGGAACCGGGAACGGGGGCTTCGCAATACCCGAACCAAATGGGAAAAGAAAGACCCGGAAAATGGGCGGTATATGTGGGACTTCTCCGTTATCAAAGACCTTTTGATGAATCCCGTTTACACCGGGGCGATTGCTTCCCAGAAAAAAGACTACCGTTTCAAAATCGGCACGATTGGGGAAAAGAAGCCGGACGACTGGATTGTGGTGGAGGGACAGCATGAACCGCTGATTGACCGCATGAGCTTTGATATTGTGCAGAACAAGCTGAAATCCCGCCAGCGTCCGGGGCAGACCAATGAAATCAGCCTGTTTGCCGGACTGATAAAATGCGGCGAGTGTGGGAAGTCGCTGACGATACGCTACACAAACGCAAAACATCCCCAGCAGATTTATTCCTGCAAGACCTACAATGCCTTTGGAAAGAACCACTGCACCCAGCACCGGATTGATTATGACACCCTTTACAGCCATGTGCTGCGAAAAATCCGGGAATGTGCCAGAGCCGCCCTGATGGACGGGGAAGCGGTTGCCGACCGCCTGACCAATACCTGCGAAGCCGAGCAGCGGGAACAGCGGGAAGCAATGGAACGCTCCCTTACAAGGGACGAGGAACGGATTGAGGTTCTGGACAAAATGGTCATGCGGCTGTATGAGGATATGATTGCAGGGCGTATCAGTGAGCAGAATTTCAACACCATGCTGGAAAAGACACAGACCGAGCAGACGGAGCTTAAAGCAAAAGTGTCCGAGGGCAGGAAGCGGCTGTCCGATGAAGCCCAGCTTGCCAATGACGCAAAACAATGGGTGGAAGCCATTCAGGAATATGCCAACATCACAGAGCTGGACGCAGCCACCCTCAACCGCTTAATCAAAGAAATCGTCGTGCATGAGCGCATTGACGAAGATAAAACAAGACACATTTCTATCGAAATTCATTTTAATCTCAAACCCATCCCGGAGGTGGAACAGGTCACTGCCTGACCTGTCCCGCCGGGACGGTTCTCTTAAAAATACCATATAGATTTTTTGTACGCCGCCGCCCGCCATCGAGCAGAGTTTTACACCTAATTGGGGATAAAACAGTTGATGAGCGGTGGTGGTGTTATCCTGATCGGAACACAGCTAATCCCGCTTCTGAGTGGATTATTTGGTTAAGAGAAAGGAGTAGAGATCCATGTTCAGTCAGATTTTTGATGCGATTGAGGAATGGATGAGGGAACTCTTAACCGGGATGATCACTTCCAACCTGGACACGATGTTTACTGATGTCAATCAAAAGACCGGTGAGATCGCTACCCAGGTTGGACAGACCCCGCAAGGGTGGAACGGCAGCATATTCAGTATGATCCGGAACCTATCGGATTCCGTGATCATGCCGATCGCAGGTATTATTATCACACTCGTACTCTGCTACGAATTGATTTCTATGCTGACCGAGCGTAACAACATGCATGATATTGATACCTGGATGTTTTTCAAGTACTTCGTAAAAATGTGGATCGCGGTTTATCTGGTGAGTAACACATTTACAATCACAATGGCGGTATTCGATGTGGGCCAGCACGTAGTTAATTCTGCGGCCGGTGTTATCACAGGAAGTACCGCCATTGATATTTCTTCGGCATTGACGGATCTTTCCGCAACCCTGGAAAGTATGGAAATCGGAGAACTTGTTGTATTGGCGCTGGAAACCCTTATCGCCGGCTTCTGTATGAGAATCCTGTCTGTACTGATCACAGTGATCATGTATGGACGTATGATAGAGATTTACCTATATACCTCAGTTGCGCCGATTCCATTCGCAACTATGAGTAACAGAGAATGGGGGCAGATCGGCACGAATTATTTCAGAGGACTCTTTGCCCTGGCTTTCCAGGCATTTCTGATGATGGTATGCGTTGCAATCTATGCAGTGCTTGTTGCAGGTATCCAATATTCAGATAATCTGAGTTCTTCATTATTTGGCGTTATGGCTTACACAGTAATCTTATGTTACAGCCTCTTTAAGACAGCATCATTAAGTAAGTCGATATTTAACGCGCACTAAATTACAGGAAGGAGTGAAAATCATGGCATATGTCAGCGTACCGAAAGATTTAACGAAGGTAAAGAATAAAGTAGCATTTAACCTGACTAAAAGACAGCTGATCTGTATTGGTATAGGTGCTGCAATGGGAATTCCAAGCTATTTCCTCTTGCGTAATGTGATGGGAAACAGTAATGCAGCAACGGTCATGGTGCTTTTGATGTTACCGGCATTTTTATTTGCCATGTACGAAAAAGACGGGATGCATCTGGAAGATGTTCTGATGCATATGATCCGGGTGAAGTTTCTTCGTCCATCCGTCAGAAAATATGAAACTGAAAACTATTATGAAACAGATCCGGAACAGATCAGACAGTCTCCGGATGCAGGAAAACCGAAAGGAGGAAAAACGGTTGCGAAAAAAGAAAAATAAGAAAACTGTCGCAGATACCGGATACAAAAAAGTAGACAGAAAAGAGAAAAAGAAAAAAGAAAAGCAGGAAGAGAAACGCAGGCAGAAAAAACTGTCCGTCCAGCAGTCGATCGCTTATAAGGAAATGGGAAGAGATGGAATCTGCAGGGTACAGGGAAAAACTTATTCTAAGTGTATCCGCTTTTATGACATCAACTACCAGCTGGCTCAGAATGAAGATAAAAATGCAATCTTTGAAAACTGGTGTGATTTCCTCAATTACTTTGATGCCAGTATCCATTTTCAGCTGAGCTTTATCAATCATAAGAGCAGCATGAAGGAGTTTGAGCAGGTGATCCAGATCCGGCCACAGGAGGATGCTTTTGATGATGTTCGCATGGAATATGCAAAGATGTTGAAACAGCAGTTGGCAAAAGGAAACAACGGTCTGGTGAAGTCAAAATATATCACATTTGCCATTGAAGCAGAAAATATCCGGGAGGCAAAACCAAAGCTGGAACGTATCGAGTCGGATATCCTGAATAACTTTAAGATTCTGGGAGTTCCGGCATATCCGCTGAATGGCGTGGAACGTCTGCAGATCCTGTATGAGACATTCAATCCGGATGTGATGACAGATTTCCAGTTTGACTATGGATCCATGATCCGGACAGGACTCAATACAAAGGATTATGTGGCACCGACCAGTTTTGTGTTCCGGGACAGAAATACATTCCAGATGGGAAATACCATCGGGGCTGTCTCCTATCTGCAGATCCTGGCGCCGGAGCTTACGGATAAGATGCTGGCAGAATTTCTGGATATTGATAAGAACCTGATCGTCAACCTGCATGTGCAGTCGGTGGATCAGATGAAGGCAATCAAGCTGGTAAAAAGCAAAGTGACGGATATCAATCGTATGAAAATCGAAGAACAGAAAAAAGCAGTCCGGGCCGGATATGATATGGATATTATCCCATCGGATCTGAACACGTATGGCGGAGAAGCGAAAAGGCTTCTGGAAGACCTGCAGTCACGAAATGAGCGTATGTTCCTTGTAACAGCGCTCTTTTTAAATACCACAAAGACAAAGCAGGCACTGGATAATGCCATCTTCCAGACTGCCGGTATCGCCCAGAAATATAACTGTGTACTGAAACGTCTGGATTATCAGCAGGAAGAAGGACTTATGAGTAGTGTTCCGTTGGGAGTAAATCATATCCCGATCAAGCGGGCTCTTACGACTACCAGCACAGCAATCTTTGTTCCATTTACGACACAGGAACTATTTATGGCGGGAGAATCCTTATATTACGGATTGAATGCCCTTAGTAACAACATGATTATGGTGGATCGTAAAAAGCTGAAAAACCCGAATGGATTGATCCTTGGTACACCTGGATCCGGTAAATCCTTTGCAGCAAAAAGAGAGATCACCAATGCGTTCTTTGTTACGAAGGATGACATTATCATCGGAGATCCGGAGGGCGAGTATTACCCGCTGGTCCATGCACTTGGCGGACAGGTAGTACACATCTCACCAACCAGTAAGGATTATATCAATCCGATGGATATCAATATGGATTATTCCGATGATGACAATCCACTTGGTGTAAAATCCGATTTTGTCCTGTCCTTATGTGAGCTGATCATGGGAAGCAGGGATGGTATTGAAGCAGAGGAAAAATCAGTGATCGACCGTTGTCTTCCACTGGTGTATCAGAAGTACTTTGCAGATCCAAAACCGGAAAATATGCCGGTCCTTGGTGACCTGTATGATTGCCTCAGAAAGCAGAAAGAACCCCAGGCCCAGAGAATTGCAACAGCACTGGAAATCTATGTAAATGGATCACTGAAAGTATTCAACCATAGAACCAATGTGGAACTGAATAACCGTATTGTCTGCTTTGATATTAAGGAACTTGGAAAGCAGCTGAAGAAAATCGGAATGCTCATCGTCCAGGATCAGGTATGGAACAGAGTTACGATCAACCGTGGCATCAAATCTACCAGGTACTATATCGATGAATTCCACCTTCTGCTCAAAGAAGAACAGACAGCAGCTTACTCCGTAGAAATCTGGAAGAGATTCAGAAAATGGGGAGGCGTACCGACTGGTATCACACAGAATATCAAAGATCTTCTTGCCAGCAGGGAAATTGAAAATATCTTTGAGAACAGTGATTTTATCCTGATGCTGAACCAGGCGGCAGGTGACAGACAGATCCTCGCAAAACAGCTGAATATTTCCCCATATCAGTTGTCTTATGTGACGAATTCCGGGGAAGGAGAAGGACTTCTTTTCTATGGAACAACAATTATTCCATTTAAGGACAAGTTCGATAAGACCTTGAAGCTGTACAGTTTGATGACTACAAAACCGGAAGAAGTTGAAAAACGAGAGAAAGAAATGGAGGCGGAAAAACATGAAGGAAATCGATAAGATCCGAATCAGGCAGTGGAACCAGGATAATCCTTACATTCAGATGAAAAATCTGGAAAATGCGCAGCCTGGATACCGTGTTCATACAGTCAATGATGAACATCATCTGTATGAGCTTCCGCTGGAAACACAGAACATTATCCTTGACTGGGTATTCTGGAATTTCTATCCGGCACAAAAGATCTACCCACATCTTACTAGTGATGATCTGAAAGAAGTTTTGTATAAACGTACCCAGATCCATCTGCACAACAATCAGTTCAAGGAGGCTATGCTGATCAATGGTTTCTGGCCGAGAGATCCGAGTGAATTGAACTGGGTATTTCATATCCAGGCGAGCTCTCCGGCAATCAGGATACAGGCAGATGGTTATCCTGGTATCCCGATTATTGGACGCCAGGAACTGAATGAGTACAGAAAGAAAAGTTGTGCCTGGAGGTGATGACCTATAGCTGGAAAAAAATTTAAAGGCAAAGATAAAAAGGTCGCAAAGATGACCAGGGATGGTCTGACAGAAGAAAATCTCCGTGATGGCAGCATAAAAGATATCAGTCACAGGAGCCGGGGGCGACCGGAAACTAAGGAAGAATTTGTTCCTGAACGGGAACGAAAAAAGGCTGAAAATGAAGATACAAAATCGGGAAAAGGAAAACGACTGCAGATGGAGAAAGTCCGTAAATCTTCTGTCCGGCAGGAAGCTGTTGAGGATACAGTTGAAGTTACACCGGAAGAAAAAGTATCCGGATATCGAAAGAAACTGCATCGTTATGAAAAAATCCCGGATGATGATAATAATCTGAACAGCCAAAAGAAATCCATTCGGAAGAAACAGTTGCAAAAACAGATGACCAAAGAACAGGCAAAAGCTGGAAGATTATCTTTTGATGATGAAGGAAATCAGATGGTGAAAGGTGCTGGCATGAAACCGGGAGGGACAGCCGGGAAATACATTGCTACACAAGCTGTTATATCTGGCATGAAAGCAGTCTCTTCCGAAGAGGAAGAAACAGATGAAAATGCAGGTGTGGAAAGTGCCAGACTTGTAGAGCGTGAAACAGAAGATGCGTTACGTGGTCTGCGTCATGCTCAGATCCGCAGCAAACGGACGGATGTGAAAACCCATCGCAGAGGTTATCGTGAGGCTACCGTAGAAAAGAAACTGAAATTTGGTTCTGCAGAAAGTATGGAAGGAGTCAAGAATGCAGAAACGGTAAAGAAAGCCGAACAAAAGAGACATTTCTATAACCGCTTCTTCCAGAAAAAACGATATAAGGATGCTTACCGAGCAACCAGAGCCGGAAAATCCGCTGGCAGTCTGGGTGGAGCAACAACCATTTCCGGTGTCGAGAACATGACGGTAAAAGCAAAGATCGCCTTGAAAGAGATCATAAAGCGTAATTGTGCCATGTTCGCAGGCATCGGTATTTTTGCGCTTCTTTTTCTTGTCATAGCGGTATCTCTGGGGAGCTGCAGTGCTTCTATCGAGGGTGCTGGATCTGTGATCGGTATTACAACGTATCCAAGTTCAGACGAGGATATTTATGCTGCCGAAAACAGATATGCTGCTTTGGAAAGTGCCTTGAATCAGCAGATCAATGAGATGGAACGAAGACATCCAAATTATGACGAGTATCAGTACAACATTGCTGAGATTGGTCATAATCCATACCATCTTATCTCGTATCTTACCGCAAAATATGGGGACTGGACGTACTCAGATGTTGAAAATGAACTGCAAGCTCTTTTTGAAGCACAATATCATCTGAATACTGAAGGTCGAACAGAAACGGTGACAGAAACCAGAAATGTTCGAGTCGGAGAATCATTGGGACAGGTAGTGACCAGTGGATATTGTAACTGTCGAATCTGTTGTGGTGTATGGTCCGGAGGACCAACTGCTAGTGGTGCATATCCAACTGCAAACCATACCATTGCTGTAGATGCTTCCAATCCATTTGTGCCGATTGGCACTAAGGTAGTAATGAATGGTGTGGAATACACAGTTGAGGATACCGGAGCCTTTGCACGATATGGTGTGCAGTTTGACGTTTACTATGATAACCATGCTGCCGCTTCTGCTCATGGACATCAGACCTGGGAAGCCTATATCGCAGATGACAATGGCAGTCAGGAAGTAACGGTTACCAGTACAAGCACTAAGAAGATTCTATATGTGACACTGACAAATGGAAGCTTTGATGCTTTGGCAAGAGCCAATCTGAATGCGGAGCAGCTGATCATCTATAATGCATTAAATACGACCTATGGAAACAGAAATTATCTGTGGGATGTAAACAATGTAACCAGTGGATCAGGCGGTAATGGAATGAGCTATGAGATTCCACCGGAAGCACTGCAGGATGAAGAATTTGCCCGGATGATCCGGGAAGCAGAAAAATATCTGGGAGTACCTTATGTATGGGGTGGCTACTCTCCGTCCGGATTTGATTGCTCAGGTTTCGTATCCTATGTCATTAACCACTGTGGTAATGGATGGAACTATGGACGATTGACCGCGGATGGATTAAGAGGCGTATGTACTTATGTATCACCGGAAGAAGCAAAACCAGGAGATCTGATCTTCTTTCAGGGAACGTATAACACATCTGGTGCAAGCCATGTGGGTATCTATGTCGGTAACAATATGATGATCCATTGTGGGGATCCGATCCATTACTCAAATATCAGCACATCCTACTGGCAGCAACACTTCATGTGCTTTGGAAGACTGCCATAAAGGGGTGAACGAAGGGAGGTGAAAGTTTGAATAAAAAGATTAAAAAATATCTGGATGAGATTGCCAAGACAGAGAAAAAGATTGCGGATCTGCAGCAATATCTTAGGGGTGTCCAGGCTGCATTAAAGCAGGAAGAGGACAATGAGATGATCAGGTGCATCCGTGGTATGAAGATGGATAATGATCAGTTATATGATCTTTTGGATGGTATCCAGAGTGGAAAAGTTAAATTTCAGGTAAGCAGGGAGTCTGACGATGAAGGTTCAGGCTCCTTTGTATTCACAGAAGAAAATAAGGAGGAATATCAGAATGGTGAAATGGAAGAAAATGAATAAGAAAATGGCAGGACTGCTGTTGGGAGTCATGATGCTTTTTACAGCATCAACCACAGCATTTGCCTATGTGGATGAATCGGCAGAGGCATCCAAAGTAGAGACAACTCAGACGGAACAGTCAACAGACAAAGAAGAGAAAAAGGACGAGGCGACAAACACAAACGAGGTGCTGCCAGAAGATGGAACAGACCAGGGAACTGCATTTACGACACCTGGAAATGGCGAAGTTAAGGATGACATTACCGATGATTCCACAAAGGAATTTCTTACGGTTACAACGAAGAATAATAATACTTTCTATATCGTGATCGACCGCAGTGCCACATCCCAGAATGTCTATATGTTATCCCAGATTGATGAAAATGATCTGTCAGAGTTTCTGGATAAAGACAGCACTGCTACTGTCGTAACACCACAGCCAGATACATCAAAGGTTGTGCTGGATGAAACAAATAATGAGGATGTAGACAAGGAAGCTACCGTTGATCCGGAGAAAACAGCATCTACCAAAACCAATATGGGTGCAATGGCAACAATCCTGATCCTGGCTCTCGGCGGTGTAGCAGCATACTACTACTTCAAGATCTATAAGCCAAAGAAAGAGGAAGACGAGGATGATCAGCCGGAAGGGTTGGAAACAGGTGGACTGGAAGAAGTTCCGGATGAGGAAGAGTCTGAAGACGAAGATTTTGAAGAAAATGAAAAATAAATATACTTTTTTAGCGGAGGGGGCTGTAAAACATGCTCTCTCCGTTTCGTTATATGAAGGAGGTAATACATCATGTATTTAGTAATTGCAGAAAAACCAAGTGTATCAAGAGCAATCGCAGAAGTGATTGGAGCCCAGGAACGAGAAGACGGATATTTACAAGGAACCGACTGTATGGTCAGCTGGTGCTTCGGACATCTGGCCGAATATGTTTCACCGGATGCTTACGATGAGAAATTTAACCAGTGGAGATATGAAGATCTCCCGATCATCCCGAAAGACTGGAAAGTTACAGTCTCAGAAGATAAGAAAGATCAGTTCTATATCTTAAAAAGACTGCTCAACAGTCCGGAAATTGAATACGTCGTAAATGCCTGTGATGCCGGACGTGAAGGAGAATTAATCTTCAAACATGTCTATGACTTATCCGGAAGTAAAAAGCCGGTGAAACGATTATGGATCAGTTCTCTGGAAGATTCCGCAATCCTTGATGGAATGCAGCATCTGAGATCCGCAGAGGAATACCGACATCTGGCCGAAGCTGCTGTATGCCGTTCTCAGGCTGACTGGCTGGTAGGAATGAATGCAACCAGAGCTTACACCACAAAGTACTTCAAAAAGCTGACCGTTGGAAGGGTTCAGACACCGACACTTGCCATGTTGGTGGAACGTGCCGGACAGATCAGCAATTTCCAGAAAGAAAAGTATTTCAATGTAGAACTGGATTGTGACGGAATTCCGGCAGTAAAGCCAAAGATCTTTGATCCGGATGAGGCGGAACAGTTAAGAAGCAGATGCCATGGAAATGAAGCTATTGTCACTTCAGTAAAAGAAACGGAAAAGAAAGTAAAAGCACCAAAGCTTTATGACCTGACCACACTGCAAAGAGAAGCAAACCGTATCTATGGAATGACAGCCAAACAGACACTGGATACCGCTCAGAGCCTGTACGAAAAGAAACTGATCACTTATCCAAGAACAGACAGCCAGTATCTGACAGAAGATATGGAACAGACCGCAAGAAATGTGGTTCGTCAGATTTATGAGAAATATCAGCTGACAGGTCCGTTTGATCAGCCGGAGCAGCCAGATGTGAAGAAAGTCATGAATAACAGCAAAGTGACAGATCACCATGCAATCATCCCAACGATGGAGCTTGCATCCAGCCATCTGGATGAACTGAAATCCTGGGAAGAAAAGATTCTCTTCCTGATCGCAGTCCATACGGTCATGGCAATGAGTAAGGCTCACATTTACCAGGAAACAGAGATTGAAGTGGAATGCCAGGGAGAAATCTTCAAAGCAAAAGGAAAGATTGTTCTGCAGGATGGATGGAAACTCTTTGAAAACTGCTTCAAGAATAAGGACCGCATGGCAATCGTAGATCCGGATCAGGAAATGAAAGAGAGGATGCCGAAAGTAACCCAGGGACAGACTTTCTATGCTGTAGCTGCAGAAAAGACAGAACATTTTACATCGCCACCAAAACCATACAGCGAAGATACTCTCCTTGCGGCAATGGAAACAGCTGGAAATAAGGAATTCGATGAAGATACGGAAAAGAAAGGATTAGGAACTCCGGCAACAAGAGCCGGTATCATCGAGAAACTGATCTATTCCCAATATGCCACCCGAAAAGGAAAACAGATTCTTCCAACAGATGATGGAAAAGTCCTTGTGGAGATCCTGCCAGACTTCCTGAAATCTGCAAGTATGACTGCAGAATGGGAAAACCAGTTGCTTTTGATGGAGCATGGAGAGATTGCACCGGAACAGTTTATGACCGGGATCAAAAACATGCTGACCATGATGCTGAATGGATGCGATGCGATTTCCGAAGAAGAAACAAGAAGATTTCAGACCAGAGAAAGCATTGGAACCTGTCCGGTATGTGGAAGCCTGGTATATGAAAGTAAAACCAACTTCTATTGCAGCAACCATGATTGTCACTTTGCTCTCTGGAAAGACAACCGCTATCTGCAGAGCATGGAAAAAACCATGGATAAAAAGATGGCTGCAGAACTTCTGAAAAACGGAAGTGTGCATGTAAAAGACCTGTATTCCAGAAAGAAAAATATGTACTTTGAGGCAGATCTCCATATGGATACAGATGAAACCGGAAAGGTGAATTTTTCTTTATCCTTTCCCAAAAAGAAACCAAAAAACAAAAGCAAAAAGAAATAAGAAAACAGATTAGAGGAGGAAACGAAGAATGAATTTTAATGAATTTGTAAATGAAGTAAAGGACAATATCAGACTCTTTTTACCGAAGGATTATGAGAATGCAGAAGTATCAACGATGGAGTGTCAGAAACTGAATCGTGCCTATACGGGACTGATGGTGAGAAAAGAAGGTGAGATGCTTACCCCGACGATCAATCTTAATCAGCTGTATGAAGCATATAAAGCACAGCCTGGCGTAACAATGGAAACTGTATGCAGAAAGATTGCAGATATAGTTATTGAGGCACCGATACAGGTTGATCTGAAATCCATTTTAAATTATGAAGACGTGAAGGACAAGCTGTTTATCCGTGTATCATCAGCCGAAGCAAATAAGGAAGTACTCGAAAATGCTCCACATCAGCTGAAGGAAGACCTCGCAATTACCTATCATGTGGCAGTAGGCAAGGATCAGGATGGATTAAGTTCCATGTTTATCAAGAATGATCTGCTTGAACAGTATGGAATCTCTGCAGAACAGCTTCATGAAGATGCAATGAAAAGTTCACCGCATGTCATGATCCCGGAGGTATCAAGTATAGGTGCATTGATAGATGAAATGTACCAGAAAAATATTCTCATGCTGACACCGGATGAACGTGAAATGCTGCAGGAAACATTGCAGGAATCAAGCGAGATGCCGACATTCTTTGTTGTTACGAATACAGACAGAATTGATGGAGCCGGTGTGATCTTTTATCCGGAATTCATGGATAGCATGGGGGAACTTCTTGGAAATGATTTCTTCATTTTGCCATCATCCATCCATGAAATGCTGGTCTTGCCAGATGACGGGCAAGTGGATGCAGAAATGTTAAGAGATATGGTAAAAGAAGTCAATGCCACTCAGGTAGCCCCTGCAGAACGCCTTACCAATGATGTATATCACTTTGATATAAAGGATCATGTCTTTGAAAAAGCTGACAGATTCACAGAACGTCAGAAAGGAAAAGAAGCACAGGCTGCAAAAACAGAGAAAACAGGAAAAGAACAGCCAGATCAGAAACCGAAAACAAAGAAACATGATATGGAACTTTAATACCAAGCATGAAAACCGTTAAATAAGCAAACGCCCTGCGGCATAAGGAAATGTCGTGGGGCATTTTTGAAAAGGAGAAGATTATGACGAAAGAGAACATTAAAACAAATACAAGCTTAAGATACAGCCAGTATCGAAAAAAATTATTACACACATTTTCGTTTGGGAATTTGAAGAAGCAAATTGAGAAGTTACATGATCAGGAATTTATTATGAATGTGCCGATTGGAGGTGTTGCTGATGGCAGATAAATTAGAGCAGGTAGCAATTCGTATGGTGGAACAGCCACCCCTTTATAGTAAAGAACCAATGAACAATCCGGATGCGGCCATTCGTGTTATGAATGAATTTCTCTCCCAGATGGATCGTGAACTCTTTTGTATCGTTAATTTACAGGCAGATTTAACACCGATCAATATGAATATCGTATCTGTAGGATCGCTGAATGAAGCATTGATTAATCCAAGAGAAATATTTAAGAGTGCAATTCTTTCTAATGCTCATTCAATGATGCTCATTCATAATCATCCGTCCGGAAATCTGACACCGTCTACATCGGATATCCAGACTACGGCAAGAATGCAGGAATTAGGTGAATTGATGGGGATTTCCTTGGTTGATCACATCATTACAGGACGGGATGGAAATTACTATTCCTTTCGAGATAAAGGAGAATTTCCAGATAGCAGGATCCGTTTTTCAACTCGTGTTGAAGACATTGATTTAACTAAAGGAATGGTGACAGAAGCCATCGCACCCTATGAAGAAGTAACAGATACAAAAGAAAAAGATAACGTAAGAGATATTCCAACGGTGCAGACAACAACAATTCCATTACCGGTTCAGGGAAAAGATATGGACAGCATTATGCAGTCACTGGAATCCGGTGTGGAAGAACTTTTTACAAGTAACCGCTATCAGGAATTTCTTAAAACCATGGCAAAGTTTCACAATTATTCCTTTAACAATACAATGCTGATTGCTATGCAACGACCGGATGCCACACTTGTTACCAGCTACAAAAACTGGCAGTCCATGGGTAGACAGGTCATGAAAGGCGAAAAAGGAATTACGATCATCGCACCAGCACCATATAAGAAAATGAAGGAAAAAGAGGTCCTGGATGAAAATCAGCGACCGATCATGGGAACCGATGGAAAACCTAAGACTGAAAAAGTGGAAGTTACGGTTCCACATTTTAAAGCAGTTACCGTCTTTGATATTGCTCAGACATCCGGGGAACCAATCCAGACACTGGCACCGGAATTATTGACTGCAGCTGTGCAGGATTTTGATTCTTTCATGCAGGCTATTCAGAAAATATCCCCAGTGCCGATACGATTCGATGAGATCGATGGCAATGCCAATGGATATTATCACAATGCAGATAAGGAAATCGTGATCAAAAAAGGACTCAGTGAAAGCCAGACCTTAAAGACTGCTATTCATGAAACCGCCCATGCAAAACTGCATGACAGTGAAATCATGGAAAGCCTGGGTGTAGAAAAAGACCGTCTGACAAAAGAGGTCGAGGCTGAATCCGTTGCTTACTGTGTGTGTTCTTCCTTTGGTTTGGATACATCGGATTACAGTTTTCCTTACATTGCAGGTTGGAGCAGCAGCCGGGAAATGAAAGAAATGAAAGCATCTATGGATGTGATCCGCAAGACAGCCGGTGAAATGATTGATCAGCTGACAGAAGAACTGGAAATCATTCTTGAAGAAAAACAGAAAACAGAATTACATGAAAAATACGGCATTCTGGTAGATGCACTGGAAGCAGCCGGATACCGCTATGATTATCGGGAAAGCGAACCGGGACATATTGTACTGGCACCGGATGGGACACATGAAATTGCCGGCTATCTACAGTTTGAATCATGGGGAGATATCCAAAACTGGCTGGAAGACACGATTACAGAAGGGACGGATATTTCGGAGAGAGTTGATCGGACTATGTACCCATTTAAGTATGATTATACCCTAGAGGAAGAAATGTTCAGAGGTAATGGTGACCGCTATGCGATTTATCATGTGGATGAAGACACACCGGGAAAACAACATTTATTTATGAATATGGCAATGGTCAAAGAAGATGGCATTACAATCGATGCAGCAAATTATAAGTGTGTCTATTCTGGCAGATTACATGAAAATGAAAAGCTGGATGATTTGTATGCCGTATTCAACGATAATCCACCGGCAGATTATAAAGCACATTCTATGTCGGTCAGTGATGTTATCATTACAAACCGTGGTGGGGATATGCAGGCATATTACGTGGATCGATTTGGATTTGCAGAACTTCCAGAGTTTGCAGCACAAAGAGAAAAAATACTCGATATTGTCCCGGAAATAGAAAATGTGGATTATGAAAATGATCTTACATGTATCAGCTTTTATGCGGCTGAATGTGCTGAATTTCCTGTAATGGGTGAAGTACATTATGACCTGACATTACCGGAAGCCTTGGAAGCTTATGAGAAAATCCCATCAGAACGTATGCATGGACTGAAATGTGTTGGCTTTGATTTGAAAGACGGAAGTGATTATGAAGGGATGCAGAGCCTGATGATTGAAGGAAAAATACAGAAAGAATTTTTGAATTCGATTCCTGGATTTAGAGAAAACTCTTATGTGCAAAATGCAATCAGTCGTGTGGAAAAGTACTTGGAAGAAAGACATCCAAATGTGGAAAATCCTCTGAAATCCAATAAGAAAGTGGATAACGAAAAAAATATAAGCGAAGAAAAAAACGAGAAGGAGCTGAATATACAGATGAAACCAATACCGAAAAAGAAAAGGGGGGAAATGAGCCTATGAGAAATGTAAACCTGGAAGAAAACGAACTGACTATTACTGCTATCTTCCAGCAGCACACAAAGGAAGAAACAATCCAAACACTGAAAGAAGCTTTGGAAGTTTTGGAACAGGAAGAAAGTGATCCTGAGAATGATGAAATGATTGAGATCATCAATTCTACAGTTGGAAAATTACAGCAGATCGAAGACAAATACTACTATTCTCTGGATCTGAATTATTATCTGAATAACTTGGAGGATGATGCCTATGAAGCTTAATCAATTTGCAGTCTACCGAGTAGATCAGCAGACAGCAGGAAAAGCACTGTGGCATCTGCCATACCAAGAGGCAAGACAGCAGAATGTGTCGATTACTGTCGAAAATTACCGATTAATCTCGATTCATGAAATGCAGGAAAATGAAAAAGTCGCTGACATCTGGAAACGGACGAAAAATCAATGCGAAGTCAGTGACGTGCTCGTATTGAACAAGAATGGAGAAATCAGCTGCTACTATGTAGATGAGAACTATCCACAGTATCTGGCCGGATTTATTCGTATCAACACATCCGGTGCACTGATCACTATGGAAACTGAGAATTATCAGATTGATGGGAAAAAGGGGAACTGGATTGCAACAGACACCGTCATTATTGATGGAAAACAGTTTTATTTGATGGAACATCAGGTAT
Organism: Blautia sp. AM29-29; assembly: GCF_003480555.1. NCBI lineage: Bacteria > Bacillati > Bacillota > Clostridia > Lachnospirales > Lachnospiraceae > Blautia > Blautia sp. AM29-29. The sequence goes on along the minus strand of NZ_QUJD01000014.1, from coordinate 84,441 downwards.
ACCGAGATCAGGCCCAGGGTGTTATCCTGGATGCTTATGGAAAAATGGTTGTCGAAGAATGTAAGAAATTCGATGAAAAGACAAAACAAAAGATTCATGATTACATCCAACAGCAGGTACCGCTAAATCCGGTCGAACAGCTAAAACAAGATGGTAAAATCCGTCTGGAACATTACCAGAAATTCTACCAGAACGGCACTTATGAACGAAGCAGAGAATCTGGTACAGAAGCTAACTATGATATGGTGGACGGTCTGGTGAATAATCAGAAGAAGAACCTGGAAAAAATTTCTGATGCACGCAATAACAAACAGACGTCCCGAAATCAACAAAATAATAAACCTAAGAAACGAAGGTCCGTAATCAAACGACTGCATCAGAAACAGATTGCTATTGCTCGCCGGTCCGGAAAGCCGATACCAAAGTACCTGGATCAGGAAATGGAAAGAAAGCGGGGATAGAATATGCGAAGGTTAAAGTGTGAAAAAGAAACGATTATTCTGACTAATGAAGATGATGGATTCTATGATGTGTATACCTTCAATCAGAACTTGCAGAAACGGTTGAGGTCTTTTGCGGAGAAGTATCCGGATGATTGCTGGTTGAAAGGATCTTCGGAGGATGGTAGTGAAACGTATATGATTAAAAAAGGGCGGTTATCATTGAATTTAAGACCACCCTATTCCAAGGATAGAATTCATAAAGCAACCGAACGAATTATTGAAGAACAGAAAGAGCAGTCGAAGGATTCATAGAATGCGATTTAAGAGAAAAAAGCCTCATGACCATGAGAAAAAATGAAAGCAAAATACGTTAGCTGATAAAGTGTATAGGCTCAAAAGGGAAAGTGCCCTTTTGGGCCTTTTTAATTTAAAATAGTTCTAAAGAACAAGTTGACAATCTGTAGATTCTGTATGTTTTAAAGATCAATCGTTATACTAATTTTAGACCGAATTATCGTTCTAAAGGAGGTGTCACAATGGATTTAAAGGCGGTTGGTCAGAGAATAAAAGCTGCAAGGGAAGCTAAGAATCTTACACAAGAAGAATTGGCAGCACTGGTAAACTTGAGTCCAACTCATGTAAGTGTTATAGAGAGAGGACTGAAAGTAACAAAACTTGATACTTTTATTGCGATTGCAAATGCATTAGATGTTTCAGCAGATACACTATTGATTGATGTTGTGACACATTCGGTTAGCGGCGTTACGAATGAATTATCTGAAATGATAGAGAAACTACCTAAAGAAAAGCAACAGAGAATTATCAATGCAGTGAGAGCATTGGTGGAATAAATACGTGAATAAGAAGATGGAAGGGCTTATTGCTCTTCTTTTTTATTTGGTTTAACGTGAAAATATGATATAGTAGTTCTAAAGACTTATATATAATTCTAAGGAACTTGATAAAATGAAGAAAAAAAATATAACACTTGTATTTGTTGCTATCGTTTTTTCGATTATTGTTGGAATGATAATTGGGAAAAGCTTATTAAAGCATAAAGAAGGTGAGCCAGATGTAGTTGGCAGTTTTTCTATGAATAGAGATGAGAATCTTACAGTAGTTGCTAACAGAAAAAAAATTTCTGATAAAGAAGCATTTACAAGACTGCTTTTAAAAATGTACAAAGAGAATTCATTTCATTCAATAAAATTTTCTACAGATCATGGATATGCAACCAGCCTTGATATGACCGTATATTCTTGGAAAGAAGATATCGAAAATGGAAAATCCATTATGCAGATAGAATTTAGACCGATTGAATATGGAAAAGATTATGATATTGTTCATAATCCGGATAAATATGTGCTTTTTATCGATGGAACAGAAATAAAATGAAATATATAGATATGCAGATAAAGCGCAGAAAAAGAGGATTGCTCAACACAGGAGGATATTTTCAATTACCCTCAAAATGATAAAAGCGAGGCAGCGGAAAATCCGTTGCCTCATATCAGTATTATGACAATTAATCTAGTTCCGCCCCTAACTCATACCTCCAATACTCCGCCGCCTCATATTCCCTAGGTTCTGAGAGTACCGGTACAGTAAAGAGTTCAACCGGAACACCGAGTGTTGATGCAAAGATTTTCATAAGATCCTCTTTTGGTGTTCGGACATCGCTTTCATACTGAGCAATCCGGACATCAGCACAGCTGTCGGGAAATCCAACAGCCATGCCAAGTTCTTTCTGGGTGAGATGATTTTTCTGTCTTAAGTGTTTTAATTTTCTTCCAAATGTAATCATAGTATTATTCTCCTGTGCTTCCAAAAGCCCCAGTTCCTCGTTCTTCACCGAGATCCAGGACAAAGTCTGCAATCACAACCGGTGTGATCACCAGCTGACCGACGCGTGTGTCTTTATGAATGATCTGAGAAGATGTGCTCACGTTGCTGATAATGGCATGGATCTCACCACGGTAACCGGAGTCAATCGGTGGAAGTTCGCATACCAGTCCTTTTGCTGCCATGCTGCTTCGTGGAAAGACATATCCGGCAAATCCATCGGGGATGATGAGACCAAATCCAAGTGGAATTCTTGCAACCTCACCTGGTTTTAATACGCAATCATAAGGCATGAATACATCAGCACCGGCATCATTTTCATGTGGCCGGAAGGGATAATGATTTGCTTTCAGACCAAAGTCAATCAGTTTAATCTTTATGGCTGCTCACCTCCCTTCTGATGAGCAATGGATAATCTGCTTTTAAGATATCTGACGGTATCCAAAGTTTTGAAATAGGATTCTGGCAGGACATCTGTTTTTCCATACAGCTTCCTCTCTGACAGAATGGACCGGTCAAATCCGGTGCAAAAAGAATCGGGCTTAATTTGTACAATCTCTGCCAGATCTGTAGCATCACAATCCTTGTTTCATCCGTATTTCTTCTGCAGGTTCTCTGACCGATCATATGCTTCCACTGGTAAGGCGTTGCACTGATGATCAGTACGTTTCGAAGTCCCTGAGGTGTGGCATATCCGGCTGAATCATGATCAATGCCTAAGGCACAGAGTTCTGTATAGTGGTCCAGATCTGACTGACAGCTTTTTTTGTAAATATCCTGGATTTCTTTATCTGCTTTCATGATCCCATATGGAATAGCAAATGCAGCGTGACCGGAATAATTGCTGTACTGCAGAGATGCACTCATGTACTTTACTTCGTTCTGATGCCTTGTGATCTGTGCCAGGAAGCGTCTGCTTGCACCAACAACAGCCACGGTAATGACCATGAATTTCTGTACGGTTGGATGTGGAAGCCCCGCAATGTTTTCTACGGTCTTCTGACTGTAGGATTGATGGTAAAGGTCCATCAGATCTGCCATGCTCTGAATCGTATGACCGTGTTGTGTGAGCCTGGCAGCAAAGACCATATTTTGTTCTGCTTCCCGGATTCCATAGCAGTTTAAGATAGCTGTTTCAATGTGATCCATAGGCCTGTTCCTCCTTTACCAGAGCTTTTAAAAGGATCAGATAATTGATGCAGTCTGTGATTTTTTCATCCCACTGTTCCATGTCAAAATGTAACAGAGTGGAATAACACATATCGTAAAGGGATACGACATGTTTCGACATCATGCCGGCCAGTGCTGCTTTTGGATCACAGTTCTGTAAAGCGGCAGCAATCTTGAATGCACTGAGGCGGTCAATATTATCACCGGTATATTCTTTCTTTTTATGTGCCAGAATATCGGCACACTTTCTCATCTGAAGTTCAAATACAACATTAAATTCTTCTTGTGTCATGTGATAGTTCCTCCTTTGTTTTGTAATAGTTATCGTTCGAGATCTTTGGTTTTTGATTTCACTGGTTCTGGAATCTGCATCTGAAGAATGGCATCAACATTCTGATCGGCAGTGTCCAGATCTTTTAATTTTTCTTTCAAGCTGCTTATTGCTTCTTCTTCGGAAGCTATCTGCTGTTGCAGTTTTTCTTTTTGTAAAGTCAGGGTTTTTAGGCTTGTCATCTTTCCATCCTGATAAAAGGATCTCAGCCAATCTCTGGCTTCTTCATATTTCTGAATTTCTTTCGCATGTTCTTTCCGGTACTTTCCTTTGTACTTTGCATTTGAAAATTGGGAATAAACTTCCTTGTTTGCATAGTACTGTCCGGTGTAGCGGATCTGATCATTGAGAGTCCTTAGATTGGACCGATGCTGAGCAAACTGTGTCTGCATTTCTTTCAATTCCTGCTTTGATGCAAGCAGTGTGTTTTTCAAATCTGACTGCGTATCAAATCCATGTTCCTGCACATAGATAATGGTATTTGCCATTTGCTGCAGATTAGAAAGTTTTACCCGATGAGCATAAGCCGGGCTCTGCATTGCTTTCACATTTGTCTGGAGATTTACAACCAGGCACAGGTGAGATCTGACGTAGAGAATGGCCAATGGATCCTTGCGTAAGAAGGTCTGTTCCAGGTGTTCTTTTCCATATCGTGTTCCAAGTGCACGTTCAGAAATCCGCTTCTGTCGATCAGGATGAAGATAGCTGTATCTGCCACGATGCTCAATCACAGAGATCTGAAATAGTTCCAGAAGTTTAGATTGGAATTCATCAAAATTACTGGAAGTGACAGCACATTCATCAATCGCTTGTCGCAAATATTCTTTCTGCGTAAGGAATACGGTGGATGTTGGTTTGAGACCATCTTCGATAATTTTCCGATTGATCTCATCTATTGTTTGCTGGCCGTGTTTCTGTGCCATATACTCTTTCTGAGTGATTTTTCTTTCAGCCGGAGCAAGAAGATCTATCTGGTGAAGTCCTTCCTGTAGGCAACGATCCATGACAGTTTTCTTAAAAGTGTTCATGAATTTATCCGTGGAACGATGCTTGTATCCGGCAACTTCTTCATGTGGTTTATCCATATAAGGCTGCCTTTCCACTGCAGTCTTCCTCATACTGTTGATGACGATGTGAGTATGGATATTTCCGGATTCATTGTGGCCATCGGTGTGAGTAACTACCAGTGCCTGATATCCAGGAAACATCTGCTTTGCAAGTTCCAAACTGATTGCTTGTGCTCTCTCGCCGGTAAGTCCATTTTCTGTAACATCGGCTGGATCGTAGCTGATAATGTAGTGGTGACTTTTGATATCTTCACGTTTCTTATTTTTGTGAAAATGAGCATTTGTCAGTTCGCATTCCTTGTCAAAAGACATCGGATCACAGTTCAGTCCATCCATATAAAACTCTTTTCGCAGGATGCTTCGTCCGGATTCATCTACAATCTTTTTCCCGGTTTTTTCATCATGTTCAAACAGAAGATAATTGATAGCAGCCGAGTAATTTGCATTTCTGCTTTTAATGTGTTTTACGATTGCCATTCATACCACCTGCCAGTTTCAGTACCTCTTTTCTTAATAGGAATAAGTCCGTGATGCACTGATGAATCTCATTTTCTATAGCACGTGACTGACTGCCACCACTGTTAAAATGCTTGGCAATCTGATTGAGATTCGATCCGATTTTTCCATATTCACTGACCAGTTTTCTGAGATCATTCATGTCTGCAACAACTTCAATCTGATGATGGATTTGCTTTTCCAATAGAAGTTTCCTCAGATATTCTGATCGGCTAACAGATAAACAAGCAGCGCCTTGGTCTAATAAATCCAGTTCGACATCGGTAAGACGTAATCCTATAAAATGTCTGTGATTCAGTTCTTTATCTTTGTTTTCTGTTCTCATATTCCTCCTTTCGCTACGATTATTCCTCCCACTGGGAGTCCACGTATTTCAATATCGGCTGTCCCTTCCGATATTAGAAATAGTGCTGTGAACACCTTTAGGTGGAACCAACAGACAAGTGAAGCGTCTGTTATTGAGAGGGTATGGGGAGATCCCCATCAAGATAAATCCCATAGGATGACAGGATGCCAAATGGCAATACTGTTAAACATGGGTGGATCTTGCTCTGTATGTGTACCCTTCTATATAACGAAACGCTCAGAGGCTGTTTTACAGTGGGGGAAAAGAAAAAATATCAAAAAAATGATGATTAATGGTGAGCTTGTGATAGAATGAAAAAAAGAGAAAAGCATAAAGAATGTAGTTGTGGAGAAATTTGTTATGATTAGAAAGTTGCTGAACGGAGATATCGATAGAGTTGCTGACATATGGTTAAAGACAAATCTGAAAGCACATTATTTTATTTCCAATCAATACTGGAAAAGTAATTATGAATTAGTAAAAGAAATGATGTCACAATACGAAGTTTATGTGTTTGAAGCAGATAAAATGACACAAGGATTTGTAGGACTAAATGATAAATATATAGAAGGTATTTTTGTCTCCGATGAAATGCAGTCATGTGGCATAGGTAAGCTTTTATTAGATTATGTTAAGGATAAAAAAGTTAGCTTACGGTTAAATGTATACCAGAAGAATGCCAGAGCAATTTCTTTTTACCAAAGAGAAGGGTTCATTATTCAATGTGAAGGCTTGGATGAAGCTACTGGTGAAAAAGAGTACACTATGCTATGGAAACGAAAATAGAAATCGGAATTTGTGGAGGAAACAAACATGGAAGATAATAAATCAATGACTGTCAAGAAAACGGTAAAATCAGGAATAACTTTTGGAAGTGCATTAGCTATGGTTATTAGTTATACAACGTGGAAGTCTGTCGGCTGGGCGATTTTTCATGGATTACTTAGTTGGGTGTATGTCATATATTTCCTTTTGCGCTATTAAATTAGAATTTAACGCTTGAAAAAAGGAGAAATAAACATGGCAAAGAAAGAAGAAAGATTTGAAGTTACATTTAGAGACGGAAGTCAGCTTAAGGATGAAGGAGTTCGCCAAATCCTTGTAGATAAGGAGACTGGGGTTAACTATCTTTGTTGGAAATCTGGATATGGAGCGGCTATTACACCTCTTCTGGATTCAGAAGGAAAAGTCATAGTTACAAAGTAAAATCGAAAGTTGTAGTAAAGGAGGTTTACAATGGGGTTTTGGATTTTTATGTTGATTATGGATTTGCTTCTTCCATTTACGATGATTGGTTTTGGAAGATATTTTATGAAAAAGGCTCCAAAGAAAATAAATTCAGTATTTGGATATCGGAGCTCGATGTCTATGAAGAACAAAGACACATGGGAATTTGCTCATAAATATTGTGGTAAAGTTTGGTATGTCTGTGGAATGGTTATGTTGCCGATAACAGTAATATTCATGCTTTTAGTAATTGGAAAAAATGAAGATTGTGTTGGGAGTATAGGAGGAATTATCTGTGGTGTTCAACTTATTCCTTTAATTGGATCTATTCTCCCAACAGAAATAGCATTAAAAAAGAATTTTGATAAGAATGGAACAAGACGATAAATTCCAGTTTTTGAAACTGAGAAATTGGTATTTTAAGAGGAGGTATGTATTATGAATATAGGATTTTGGTCATGTATAATTTTGGTTATACCATTTGTAATTATAGGTGTGTTATTTGCGATTTTTAAGGAAAAAGCAACTAAATTTGTTTCAGGATTTAATTCATTTTCTAAAGAAGAACAAACAATGTATGATAAAGCTCAGATCTCTCGTGATATAAGAAATCAGTGCTTCATATGGACTGTTATAATGTTAGCAGGAGCGACATTATCCTGCCTTTTAACCCCATATATGGCTATACCAACCTATATTATTTGGTTAGTTCTGTTTTTTAGAGAAGTCCACTTTGATAATCATAAAGCGTTTAAAAAATATTTATTAAAATAAATTATTGTTTGCAGGAGATGCTTATTTATGAAAAAAGGGATAAACAAATCAATCTTATTTTACATTGCATCAGTTCTGTTTTTCATAGCGTCAGCTATTGGCTTTACGAGTGGAAATGAAAGTTCTATGGCTATAGTATGGTTATGTCTTGGTTCTTCATTTCTTTGCTTGGGTTCGACTCATAAGAAAAAGGAAAACAATACAGATGATAAATAATTTCCTGCTTGTATTGTTGGAAAATCGGTAGTTATGGAGGTGAAAAATGTATTTCACAGACGAAAAAGACTATATTATGCGAATGATAAAAGAAATGGTAAGAGTATTATTTTCTTTAATGTTTGGGAAAAAGTATGTTTCTGTTGAACTTGAAAAAGAAAATAAATATGAAGTATCAGGGAAAAATTTGAAAGATTTTCTTGATATGATTGATTCTGGGGAAATTAACGAAGCAGAGAATATACTTTTAGATAGCATTGATTACACAGACAGAAATGAGGTAATGGCAGCAGCTCTTTTCTACCAATACCTTAGTGAGAAGGATAGTGAGTTTTTGAAAAATAATAATTATACAAAAGAAGAAGTGATGTCTGGTTTTAAGCAATTACTTATGCAGTCAGGATATACTGATTTGCTATGTTTGGTCAAAGATGAGGAGTAATGTAGAAAATTCAAAGAGATAAGAGTGATTGGTTGAAAGGAGAAATTGTATTATATGTTCTATGATTATATGATCTATATTGTTTTTGACTTTATGATGGCAGTGATTATGTTTTTGTTTGGAATGTGGTTTTATAAATCAGAAGGAAAAGCTGCTAATTTCTTGTCGGGTTATAATATGAAATCAGCGGATGAACGAAAGAAATACGATGAGAATGCTATGTGTAAGGCATATGGAAAAAGAATGATGTTTATGTCAGTTCCTTTTATTATTGGAATAATCATAGATATCCAATATCTAGGAATTGGTTGTTTGATTGCATGGGGGATATGGTTTATTATGTTTGTTTTGTTGCTTATTGATAGGCATAAAAGAGAACGTTAAATTCTCGTTTATCCAATAGAAAAATAAGAATAGATTGGAGAAAGATATGGCTTCAAGTAAAGAATATTTAACCTTTATATTGGAACAGTTATCCGATTTAGAGGGAATTTCATACCGTGCGATGATGAGCGAGTATATCATCTATTATCGTGAGAAAATTGTTGGCGGTATATATGACGATAGGTTGCTTGTAAAACCTGTAAAATCTGCTGTTTCACTTATGCCTAATGCAATTTATGAGTTGCCCTATGATGGAGCAAAAGAGATGTTGTTGGTTGATAATGTTGATAACAAAGATTTCCTGACAAGATTGTTTGTCGCTATGTATGATGAACTTCCTGCACAAAAAAAGAAGAAGTCATAAAATCGGGAGTTGAAGAATTCAGGTGGTTGTGCCATCTTACTGTTAAGAGAGGAGATTGCTTATGAAGAAAAAAGTACTTGCAATTATGTTAATTGCCGTGTCAATAATGTTGATTTCGGTGTGCGAAAAAAAGAAAAACTGTACGAAATTCCTGACCTATCGCAGTATAAGACAGATTATGTAGGAGATTCTTCAAATGTTATAAATATTGTAAGCAGTCAAGAGTATCCAGAAGGATACTCATATGACAGTATAGAGATACAGTCTGAAACAGAACCTTATGGATTAACAGTTTTTCTAAAAGATGAGCCGTCTGCCCCTAAGCTTGAAGATGAATTGCAGGTTAATGCAGATATGACATTTGATTTGATTGGTAATTTGGGAACACTTGATTATAAAATAGCAGATAGCAAAGAAATTATTGCATCGTATGAACGGTAGAGTTATTGCTCTTCAAATTCCGGTTGAACAAAATCGCTGCGCGATGGCCTGCCAAGGCTGTGGCGCAGTTTTATTTTTATTAAAAAAGCAGTGGAATTACTTTCCATAATCCGTTATTGTTAAGTTACCACACGAAACAACTGAACTAAGAAAGCTCCACTGCCTATGATAAGAATAACATTTTCCAGTCTCTTCCGCAATCGGAATTATGACGCTAACGCACCTCCGAATAGGTAGATGTAATTATTAACACTACTTATTCTGGAGGTTTTATTATGTATAAAGATATTTTTGAATCCATCCGCAATGAAGCGGAAAAACGTAACCTGCGTGAAAGAACTATTCAATTGTATTGCTCTGATGTCAGTTACTTCCTTCGTTGGATTGGAAAAAATGTTTCTGATCTTACACTTGAAGATGCGGAAAGTTTTCTTACTGCCAAACGTCTGGAAGGCAGGTCTCCTGAAACTCACAATCACTATCGGTCTGCAATCAAGTTCTTATATAAAAAGGTGCTGAAGATTCTCTGGGATGATGACACTGTTCCGGCTATGAAAAGAGAGCGAAATCTTCCTGCTGTTCTATCCCGTGATGAAATAAATGCAATCATTGACGCCACTCCGAATCTGAAGCATAAAGCGATTATTGCAACTATGTATTCTTCCGGATTACGTGTATCAGAGGTTGTTCATCTTCATTATGATGACATTTCACGTACCAACATGACAATTCATGTTCGTGAAACCAAAGGTAGAATTGACAGGTATACAATTCTGTCTCAAAAAAATTTAGACCTTCTCACAGAGTATTGGTACAAATGTGGTCGCCCTAAAGATATCCTTTTCCCAAGTTCCTGGTCCGGTGGATATCTTGATATAGCCAGTGTTAACCAGTTTTTTAAGAAAAGTGCTAAACTCGCCGGCATTAACCGTCATGTTTCCTCTCATGCGTGCCGTCATAGTTTTGCCAGCCACCTATTCGAAAGTGGCACAGATATAAAATATATCCAGTCACTTCTGGGACATGTTGATCCTCGCTCTACAGATGTTTACCTTCATGTGAGCAACAAGACACTTCTTGGAATCCGCAGCCCGTTCGACAACCCGGAAGGTGGTGAATCATGAGTAAGGATTGTACGATTCAGGATGTTTTTCATCGTTTTTATTCATCTTTTGAATCCACACATAGTATTTCTCCCGCTCAGAGAAAAGTCGCTTACCACATCATGAATTGCAAAACCGGCGCCTTTGGTGTGAATGTAAGCGTATGCGAGGACTGCGGCTGCATATCAGTCCACTATAACTCCTGCCGTGACAGGTGCTGTCCTATGTGTCAGGAGTTTCCAAAAGAAAAATGGGTAGATGCACGGCGTGAGGATATCTTAGATGCTCCTTATTTCCATGTGGTTTTTACAGTTCCGGAAGAACTTAATCCCATTATCTACAGCAACCAGAAATTCTTATACACTGCTCTTTATCATGCGGCTTCAGATACTCTCAGTGAACTTGCTGCTGATAGTAAATATCTTGGGATTGATATCGGCTATATTTGTATCCTCCATACATGGGGAAGTACCATGAATTTTCATCCTCATATCCATGCAATTGTTCTTAGTGGAGGGCTGGATGTGAAAAATCATTGGAAAGACAACGGGAAAGAGTTTTTTCTTCCGATTAAGGTGATCTCCAAAATATTTCGTGGAAAATATATGGCTGAACTTAAGCAGCTCTGGGAAAATGACAGGCTTGAATTTCATGGATCGGCTGCACCTTACAAAAACTACTATACTTTCAAGGAATTGTTAAATACCTGCTATACAAAGGAATGGATTCCTTATTGCAAGAAACCATTTGACGGTGCCGAATCTGTCATCAGATACCTTGGAAAATACACCCACCGGATTGCTATCAGCAACTACCGTATCAAAGACATGACAGAATCTACAGTTACTTTTTCCGCTAAAGATTACAAAAACCAAGGGCTTTGGAAAGAGATCACCATATCCGGTGAGGAATTTATCCGTCGATTTTTAATGCATGTTCCTCCAAAACGTTTTGTACGTATCAGGCACTATGGTCTTCTTTCATCCAGAAATAAGAAGAAAAAGATTACCCTATGCAGAAACATCCTTGGTTGCAAAAAATATATTTCCAAGCTGAAAGATATGGATGCACCTGCCATTATCCGTCTTCTTTATAATAAAGATATATGCAAGTGCTCTTCCTGTGGTGGTAAGATTATTCCTCTGCCTACAGAACAACATTTTATAAAACCAAAACCACATATGCTCTGTTAACGTATCATAACTGTATATTTTTTTAGCTTCCTTAGGGAGGCTTATTTCTGGTGTCATAATACAGGACTGAATTATAAATTCTATGTGTTTCTATGTGTACACGCTATCCTATTATAAATAGAGTGTCATAATTAAAAGTCCATATAGAGTTGACGCGCTTTGTTCAACCAGAAAAAATCGAAATTGATGCAAACGAAAGGGCAGTTAATGAAAAGTCTCCATACTGCTTTTTCGTTTGCACCACCTTCGATTCTTTCCTTAACGATTTATAGAGTTAAAAAATATAAGTGAAGGAGGCATGTATTATGAAAAAAGTAATCTATCTGCTTGTATTATGTATGGTGCTAGGAATGGCTGGATGTGGAACGAATCAAGAAAATAAAGAACCTGTGTCTGGAAATGTGTCCGTAGAAATAGAAAATAAAGAAAATGATGATGTAGTACAAAATGAGCAAACAGCAGATACTGGCTCATATCCTTCATGTGTTATGGTTGATGGTGTTATATATAAAGACACAGGATATGTAGCGTCAATGCCTGGTTGCGGAACAATGGATGGAGAAATTGTGTCAACAGTGGCAGGGACAGAGTTACCATCTGAAAATAATCAATCAAATTTCGGAAGCGGATATCATTATCAAAGGAGTTCTGAAGGTCAGCTCATAGTAGTCATTGATGACGAACGAATCATATTTAGAGATATTGAAAAAGATGATACGTCTATTCCAATAGAGGTTATCAATTTTAATGCAAAAGTAAAAGAAATTACCGATGATGGAGAACTTCTTGTAACGCATGTGAGTACAGCTGAAGGCTTTTGTCAGATGAATGATGGAGAGTATTATGTATCGGCAGAAAATTTAGCGGAAGATGTTCAGGTGGGAGATATCGTTACAATATGGTTTAATGGAATGATTCAAGAAACATACCCTGCTCAACGGGGCGGTGAATTAAGAAAACATTGAAGCAAGGGACGGTATAGCCAAACGGCTATGCCGTTCTTTGCTGTTTTTGAGTTGTATTTTGGGCTTTTTCTTTTGCCCGTTCAAAATCAAATGCACCGATGAAGTTATAAACAATCGTGATTTCCCTTGTCTTGGATTTCTTATCGGTATGGGAAACCTCGATACGGTCTATAAACTCCCGCAAAATGGAAGCGTCAAGTTCCTGCATATCGGTGTACTTCTTTACGACGCTGATAAACGCCTTAACGTTGGTTTTTTGCTTTTCCTGCTGCTTGATTTCTTCCCGCAACACTTCTGCCATTGATTTTAAGTTTTCCTGCTCCAACTCATAATCACGGGACATTTTGATAAACCGTTCATCTGATAATTTCCCGGTTACATTGTCCTCGTATAAATGCTTGAACAGGTTATCCAATTCGGCAATCCGGCTTTCGGCTCTGGAAAGTGTTTCGCGCTTGCGAGAAAACTCCGCGTCGCGCTCCCGTAAACGGCTGTCCGCTGCTTCTTGGATAAACTCGGCTTCGTACTGCGTTACATACTCGATTGCTTCCCGCAAGTTCCGCAAAACAATTTCGTGCAGGACAACATTTTTAATGGAATGGGTCGTACACAAATCTTTGCCTTTCCGATAGGTCGAACAGATAAAATACTTCTGTTCTTCGGTAAAGTTCGTTGCGCGGCATTGATACATCTTGCCGCCGCACTCTGCACAATAAAGCAGCCCGGAGAAAATACCCATATCGCCCATTTTGGTAGGACGGCGGCGTGATCGGCGTATGTTCTGCACAATGAGGAATACGCTTTCTTCCACAATCGGCGGCTGCGTGTTCTCAAAGATCACCCATTCCGACGGGTCGTTCCACAACTTCTTTTTGCTCTTGTAGGATTGCTTGCGGGTCTTGAAGTTTACGGTATGCCCTAAATACTCTATGCGTTCTAAAGTGCGGGAAACCGTTTCATTTGTCCATTTATATGGGTTAGCCGTTGGCTTGTTGGTAACAGGCCGCCCCTTTGCTTGGGAGTAAGCTGTCGGATTATAGATTTCGTGCTTTTCTAACCATTTTGCAATCTGCGTCGGTCCCATGCCGGAAACGCACAATGCGAAAATCTGCTGCACAACGGCTGCGGCTTCCTCGTCTATAATCCACTTCTTTTTGTTGTCCGGGTCTTTCATGTAGCCGTAAGGCGGGATTGTGGTAAGATGTTCGCCGGATTTACCTTTTGATTGCCAAGTAGCGCGTATCTTCTTTGAAGTATCGCGGGCGTACATCTCATTGAACACGTTGCGGATTGCGGTAAACTCATTTTCGCCCCGCGTACTGTCTACTCCGTCGTTGACAGCGATAAAATGCACGCCAAAATCGGGAAACAGCATATCGGTATAAAAACCGACTTGCAAATAATCTCGCCCAAAACGGGACATATCCTTGACGATAACGCGCTTGATTTTCCCCGCCTTAATATCGGCTAACATACGCTGAAAGCCGGGGCGGTTGAAGTTTGTACCGGAATATCCGTCGTCCTCGTCATAGTGCCGATAGGCAGTAATCCCATGCTCCCGGCAGTACCGTTCCAAAATCTTCTTTTGGTTTGCAATACTGTTGCTCTCGCCCTCTAATTTGTCCTCTTGCGAAAGTCTTTCATATAAAGCCGTTATACCCTCGTCCTGCGTGTCCTGCTGCTGATCGCGCACATAGAATTGCAAGACATTGTTTGAAATGACTTCGCGGACTTCCGCGCTTAACACTTTGGGGGCTGCAATCTGCTGAAAGGAAAAAGTGTTACTCATCTGCGCTCACCACCTTTCGCGGCAAGTGCAGCGTTCCCGTTCCGGCTTGCGTAGTAAAGAAGTCTTTGCATTTGATTGTCAAGGTACAAAGTATCTGTTTGAAGTGCCGCACGAAAATAGTATGCGGTCAATTTATCCGACTGTTTCATGTTACCTCCTATTCCGACAGCCGGACAAACAGGTTATATATATTATACCACATAACCCGCCGCCCGTCTGCAATAGGAGAGTATTTTCGGCATTATACCGGGCTTTTTTCTCGTTTTAGGTCATTGTGGATTAGGCGGCGTACCTTTGTCGCGGCGTCCTCTTTTACACCGTCTTTTACAACGGCTTTGACGATATAGGTTATATCCCCGATCTTGTATTCGCGTACAATCGGGGATTTTGCTTCTTGTTTATTTGTTTGTTCCATAGTAGAAAATCCCCCTTTCGTGGGATAGAAAGAGAATATTAAACTGAAAAGGCAAAAACGGGCGGTTGTTAGCTGCAACCTCACGGGAGTTTCACCCCGGCCCATGCTTATGGGTGCGCCGCGCAATACTTTGAGGGTGTTCAACGCGGGAGTATCATTGTGCCGCCTTGTATGTCGTCGCCCACAAGCTGCTAAACTTGTTTTACGGCGAGGTAGTTCTCGCTCGGCTTTCCCCGTAGGGGGAAAAGCTGTCATGGCGTACCCGCCGACTGGCTCGGTACAGACGGAATGTACCCGTTGCCTGTTATGCTGCGCACCAAAGGCCGCTTTCTTTGTCAAAGAACAATAGGCTTTGTCGGCCTGCAAAAGCACATCAACAGCGGATATGCTTTTGCGGAACGACAAATAGCCCATAACGGGAAGCGTGGAAAGGGGACACGCTCCCCGCATGGGCTAAAAGATTATCCTACATGAAAAGCAAGGGTGCGGGTAATAAGGCGCACTTGCAGCCTGTTACGCATTTCCTCGTCCACATAGGAATAGGTATTGCCCGCGTCGTCTTTCAGCGTGCGGGTACAAAGTTTCGCTATGTAACCCTCGTAGTGCTTCAAGATCGCGCACATGGCGGTTGTGTCGCCGTTTGCCGCTGCGGAAATGACAGGGAACGGCAACAGATTTTCAGACTTCCTAACGGTATTCATCATCTGCTTTTCCCTCCAAATACTGTTTGATTTTCGCAAGCGCGGATTTCCTGTGCCGGAAAACCGTCGTGCGTACAACATTCAGCAGTTCGCCAATTTCCGCGTCGCTCATATCCAAGAAGTAGGACAAAAGGATAATGTCGCGTTTCCTTTCGGGCAAAGCGTTAAGGGCTTCGGCAAGCAGTTCATTTTTGACGAGTACATCAAAGCCGGACACTTGAAAACGGAAATAATCGCTTTCGTATTCGTCCGTTGTGAAAAGCTGCGCGAGTTCGCTTTCGCTCAAATCCGAAAAAGTAACTTCGCGTGCTGCGCGTTTCGCAAGAGTGCGACGGTGGCTTTTCGCTTCGCCGACCAAAGTTTTCTTTGCTAATGCGTCGTACTGATGTTGTATTCTTTCCTTGTCGGAAGAAGATAGCTCCATAGAGTTCACCTCCTTCCCGCGTGGAGTAGAGGACGGGAGTTAAGGGCTTGTCCTCTCTGCCCCTTTCGCTCCGTACCCGTTCGGGAGATGGCTCTTGAGTGCGCTTTTCAGAAAAAAGTTGAAAAAAGCAAAATGCGCCCGTCCGCAAGACGCGGACGGGCGCAAAGGAAATGTAAGCAGTAGCTAAATGTATTGACAGTTCACATTCATAGCCGGAATATCCCGCTTGCGGAGCATAGCTTTTTTTGACCGCAAAGCATTAGGCGGGTTACAGTAAATAAAAATGGACACGGCGATACCTCCCCGATACCGCCGTATCCTTAAAAAAGGGCGACTTTAATACACTACCCGCAATCCATTCTATAATAGGGAACAGCGGCTTTTGCGCAATATTAAATAAAAAAGCCGATAACACATAGGTTTTTTGACCTAATGCGTTATCGGCTCTGCGTCTATGCGTCTGGCACTTTTAATCATTTTTTTTTGAATTTATTATATGTGTTAGCTAACTGTCCACAAGCCGCGTTAATCTCTCTGCCATGAGAAACTCTCATAGTAACTTCAAGTCCTGCTTGCTCTAATTGATGTTTGAATGCAACTATTTCCCGTTTCTGTGGTGCTTTAATTCTTGAATTGCTTGTTGGGTTGTATTGTAACACGTTAATCATAACTTTTTTGCCCCGAAACCATTTTGCAAGTTGTCTTACATCTGAGGGCCGGTCATTTATACCCGGTAAAAGCAAATACGCAAAGACAATTTTGCGATTATGCCTTTCAGAATAGGATAAGGCTTGCTTAACAACATCTTCAATAGCATATATGCGCATGTGAGGAATAATACGATTTCTTGCAGATTGTGTTGCTGCGTGTAAAGATATTGTCAACTGAATTTTAAGATGTTCCTCGCGCAATTTTTTTAATTGATCGACCGGACCAACTGTTGATATGGTAATGCCGTCGGTTGGAAAGTTGAGCCCATATCTATCTCGGAGAATATGGATTGCTTTTATCAAGTTGTCATAATTGAATAAAGGCTCTCCCATACCCATAAAAACGATACGGTTTACTTTTCGACGCAACAATATAATCTGTTGTACGATTTCTGACGATGTTAGATTACGAACAAAGCCATTTCGCCCGGACTCACAAAAAATACAACCAACAGGACAACCGACTTGTGTGCTCACGCAAACAGTTCCACCATCTCGCCGCTTGATAAAAACCGTTTCAATGTATTTGTTGTCTTTCAGTTCGTAAACATACTTTTCAGTATCACTGCTTTTGCAAATATTTTTTACCAACATTGATAGATTTTTTTTGCGTGGTAATTGCTTATATAATTCTTCATATAAGGCTTTTGCTTCATTCTCGCCAATAACTTCCGACATTTCTTTGTAAGTAAATCCGTATGGATCATTCCGTACTTCCGCAGGCGTATATTTAGGTAAACGTTTCATTTTTATATCCTTTCTTCTAAATAATAAAAGTTTGTTTTTCTGTATTTTTGATTACAATCTCTAATTTTTCTACATCAATGATATGCGTCAATTTGCATTTAGGGCAGAAAAGAGGAAAATCTTTTAATACAGTATTATGAAATACTTGAACTCTCGTCTTTCCGTTACAAATCGGACATTTTATCCAATATTTTTTAAGCATTATATTTCACTCGTCCTTTTTACACAAAAAAATGCAGGTCGATCCTCAACATGAGCATTGACCTGCATTTATAATGCACAGAGCAGTACAACAAAACTAAGGCATAGCTTGCACTATGTCTATACTATATCTATACGTCGTTAGTTTTTTGTATAGCATCCGCAAAATAAGCATGACAAAAAAGCCCATGTTGAAAATGGGAAAATCCTTTTTTTCAATGCTTATCTAATACGCATGCTATGCAACATAAACGCCGCCTCCTTTTACATAAATTTTATTTTATCAGAAAATCAGTCTACTGTCAATACACAACAGGAAGTATTTAACCTAATGATATGAATTGTGTGGACATATCCAAAAAGAAAGGTGAACTGTAAAATGTAACAGGGTGAATGAAAATGGCAAAAAGACCCGTACCATTGTACGACTTTAAGGCTTTCGGGGCAGCTATAAAAGCCGCGAGAAATGAATACGGCGAGAGCCGCAAAAAGGTAAGCGACGAGTTATATATTTCCCCGCGCTACCTTGCGAATATCGAGAACAAGGGACAACAGCCGAGTTTACAGGTATTCTATGACCTTGTAACCCGGTATCATATTTCGGTAGATCAATTTTTCTTCCCGAACAGCAATGCGGAGAAATCCACCGGGCGGCGGCAGCTTGACGCGCTGCTGGACGGTATGAGCGATAAAGGCATACGGATTGTAACCGCAACAGCAAGGGAGATAACGGAAGTCGAAAAAGCAGAGGATTAACCTCACAATATGAGAAATCGGGAGATTGCAGCGCATGGCGGCTGCAATCTTTACCGGGTAAAAAATACCTCAGGCTTTCCGGCTGACCGTCTGGAAAAAATACAGGCTGCCTTTGCCGACTTTAAGAAAGAAGCATTACAGAGAAAAAAGGCTGTAAAAACAGGAACAGCCAGCCCGAAAGAATTTACGGACTGGCTGTATCAACAGAGTGATATTATTTTGAAATTAACTACCTTTTAAGTGATGTCTATACAAAAGATCATTCCTCCCTTATGGCAGACAAGATGCTTGTTTTCTTCAACTCGGATTTTGCGTATGCAGTGAAAATCAAATATATAACTGCTAAAACAACGACTAACGCCAGTAGAAACAGCCACGGCAATACCAACGTAATGCAATGGTTTACCGCATCCAATCGTCTACAAACAATTACACTTAAAATGCTTCCAAATACAAGAGCTATTACCAACGAACCTCCGAGGTAAATTCCAATCTCACGACTCAACATAGCTTTTAGCTGCTTCTGCGTTGCCCCAACAGCTTCCAGCAGACCAAATTCCCGTTTTCTGTTCTGAAAATCGACCATCAGCATATTCATAAGACTGATGCTTCCAAATGTAAACAGGATCGCCGCTGCCATATATAGTGCCTTTATCGACGAACTATACCGATACTGAATGTTTTTAATTGTCTGTTCAATCGTATTAACCGATATTTTACCGCTCTGCTCTGCAATTTCTTGAACCGCGCTTAGAACTTCATCAAAATGATTGGGAGTGATCTTGAGCGCCAAGATGCCAGTCTGATCTGTTATACCTGTCAGATTCTTTGCCATATCGTATGTCATCATAAAATACGGACTGCCTGGAACAACCGGATTGCGTTCCATCAAATCGGTCGGGTCATAGGTGCCTGCAACAACTGCGTTGATATTAAACGTGCTGCCATCGGGAGAACGCCCTTCCAACTGCAAGGTGTCGCCAACGCTCGCAATATTCTCTGCAACCAATATTCCGTTTCTTTCGGTCATATCATCGTAATCTGCCGTTCCAGACGATAAAACCGCTTGCTTTTCTGCCAGTTGTTCACGGTTCAGTGTCGGGAAATCATTCATGATACTTGTGAGAGAACCACTCCCGCCGGGGAAGGTAATGGACATATGGACGCAGTTAAATGCAGTTATTTTTTCTACTCCGGCAATGTTTTCCAAGTCATGCCGTAGTGTCTGGCTTTCAAGCGGGTTTTCTTCCAGTTGCAGCTTTGAACTTCCGTATGGCTCAGATTCTTTATCAAACGAACTGCCGACTTGATTTTTCACCTGCAAAAGAATACTGCCAGCAGGATAGTGTTTGAAAGTTGCCTGTTTTTCCGGATCAATAGAGCCTGCAACCGTAGATGCGCCCAGCAATAGCGCACCGCTTACGCCCAGCATCACAAGCGTCAAAATAGCTTTTTGCCTGTTACGCTGGATATTGATTCTTGCGAGATTGTGGGGTGACAGATTGCGATGCAGCTTTGAACTGGCTTTTGCTTTCCCTGAATAAGCGAGGTATCTTGCACCCTCAATGGGAGAAGTATTCATTGCAACTCGAACTGGCTTGAAAATCGCAATATTCACCATTACAACACCTACTATGGCAATCAGCACCGCATAGATGGCAACCGTTTTGATTTGAAATCCCTTCGGATACACAATAAATCCAATCAACAAGCCAGCAATTAGTCCAAGAGGAATACCAGTAAAAGCATACCGGAGTCCTTCTTTTCTCACCATCCGTTTAATTTGCTTTTTTGTCATTCCGATTGTCCGTAGCTGACCAAACATCTGCACGTTCTTCGCAATCTTCGTGTAAAAGACCCCATACACAATCGTTGCAGCCAGCACCGCAGTCAATGCAGCCAGCAGAGGGATTGGGAGCTGGATGCCAGATTGAACAGCTCCGGTCATAATAGCAGAATACTCCGTGAGATATACCTGATCTTCCACAATGCCTGTGTTTTCAATGACTTTATCCGTAAAATCAAGAAGGGTTTCCGAGCGAATGGCATCTGTATTCAGCCGCGTATATGCTGTTACTTGAAGATGATTCATTAAGCTCATGGCAAGTTCTTTGCTCAGATAGACGAAATAACCATCACTCTTGCTGCTTTCGCTCAAAATGCCGGAAAGCGTGTATTCTGCCTCATGCCCCGTGCCGGTTACATCAAAAGTAATGGTGTCACCGGGGTGATATGACTTCCCCAAAAAATCAATATAATTCTGTGGGAGCATGATCTCATTTGCCTTTTGCGGTGCTCTGCCCTGCAAAGATTTTTCTTCCTGATGCGTAAAATAATCTTCGCTTCCATAAGCGACCGTAATTGTTTTATTGCCTGAATAAAAAAGTCCGATTGCAGCATATTCGCCAATCCATTGAACATCTTTGTTTTGACGTAAACCGGATAACTGGTCATCTGTTATTCCCAGAATTGCAACCTGCGCTTTACTGCGCTGTGTATTCTTAAATTCTTCCTGCGCGCCTGCGGATATTAGAACGATTGAAAAAATCATGCAGACAGAAAGGGCAATCGTGAGAAGCAGAAAGGCTTTGCTTCGTTTGTCTGTTTTCATGCTCCGATTTGCCAGCTTTTTTATGATAGCGCTGGTATCATTTTCAAAAGGCCATGTCATAGCTTTCCCCCTCCTTATTCCACAATCTTTCCATCTTCAATGCGGACAATCCGATCTGCAAGACGGGCTATGTCGTTGTTGTGGGTAATCATCACGACAGTTTGCCGGAACTCCGCACTGGTACGCTTGATAAGTCCCAGCACCTCGGCGCTGGTCTTGCTGTCAAGGTTGCCGGTCGGCTCGTCAGCCAGTACAATAGCCGGTTTGGTAATCAGGGCGCGGGCAATCGCCACACGCTGCTGCTGTCCGCCGGAGAGATTGTTCGGCATATTTTTCAGTTTATCTTCCAGCCCCAACAAGTGAACGATCTCGTCCAAAAACTTCTGATCCACCGTGTCCCCGTCCAGCTCCACCGGCAGGACGATGTTCTCATACACATTCAGGATGGGAACAAGGTTATAGTTCTGAAAGATAAAGCCGATGTTGCGGCGGCGGAAGATAGTAAGCTGTTCATCGTTCATTTTCGACAGTTCTTTGTCCCGGACAATCACATTGCCGGAAGTGGGTGTGTCCAGCCCTCCCATCATGTGAAGTAAGGTGGATTTGCCGCTGCCAGATGTTCCCACAATAGCCACAAACTCGCCGTCCTCCACGGAGAAGTTCACACCGTCAAGGGCGTGGGTAATGTTCGGCTTTGTGCCATAATACTTTTTCAGGTCGATAGTCTGTAAAACGCTCATATTCAAAACTCCTTTCAAGGCTTCCTGCCTGTTGATAAGGGTATTATAAAACCCAAATGTCCGCGAAATGTTACAGCGGCCAAAAAATTTCATTGAAAATCGGGGTGAAATGTTACAACGCTCGGACATTTCAAAAAAATTTACGGCGGGCAGCCGAAAATGGCCGTCCGCCGCGTTCTATTTTGTAGGCAGCATAATAGAAAATTCCGAACCCTTGCCCAGCTTCGAAACCACTTTGATATAGCCGCCCTGCCGCGTTACGATCTCGCGGGCCAGATACAGGCCAATGCCCACGCCCTGCTGTTCGTGTACTTCTTCCTCACGATAAAAGCGTCGGAAGATGGCAGCCTGATTGCTTTCGGAAATGCCCTTGCCGGTGTCGGTCACTTTGATCTCCACATACATTTCCCACTGAACCACTGATACAGAAATCTTTCCACCTGACGGAGTGTATTTTACTGCATTGTCCAGCAGATTGAAAAGGGCTTCGCTTGTCCACTTGCTGTCATGGGAGATTATCAAATTTTCCGGGCAATCCACGGATACAGCAATTTCTTTTTTCTCTGCGGCATATACAATACTGCTCATAGCTTGTGCAAGCGTATGGAATAAGCTGCTGTCTTTCTTTTCTAATCGTATTGCTCCGGTTTCTAACCGGGATGTTTTAACCAGTGCTTGGAACAGAAAATCCAGTTTATCAGTCTGACTGCGTATGCCTTGCAAAAAGTCCATCCGTTCTTCTTCTGAAACAGGCTTTGTTAAAAGTGTGTCCGTTACCATTTGCAAATTGCTGACAGGTGTTTTGACTTGATGCGAAATATCAGAAATCAGCATTTGAAGCTCCTGTCGTTCCATGTCTACCTTGTGCCGATTTTCCTGCATAATCTCATACAACCGGATTAAGCGGTGGTTGATACGGGCAAAAAGAGTTTCACTATCATTTGACTTTTGTAATTCCTCGTTTCCATCAATCATGTTGTCCAGCGTCCGGCACAAATTAGAAGTAAAATGAGAAAGGCGTTTTCCAAAAAACAGCACCAATAGCCAAATCCAGAAAAATGCACAGAGTGTCAATGTTCCACCTGCTATGAAAATTCGTATATCCTGCATTATACCGCCGAGAATACCGGTAATTACCAGCATAGAGAAAACCATGCCAGCACTAATCAGTCTACAAATTTTCTTAGCAGAAAGGTTATTCAGTTTCATTTCTTTTCGCCTCCTGTCCATTGATAACCCATACCGTAAACCGTTTTGATATATGTGTCGCCATCCGCTTCAATCTTACTGCGAATGCGGCTGATAGAAGTAGTAAGGGTATGTTCATCTACATATTTTTCATCAATGTCCCACAGCCTTTCCAAAAGTTGTTGGCGGGTAAGTACCTGCTTCGGATTTTTAAGAAATAGGTTCAGCATTTTATATTCCATCGCAGAAAGCGCTAATGGTTTCCCGTTCAAGCTTGCAAATTGTTCCGAAAAATCCAGAAACAGGCTGCCATCCTCGTAAATATCCTTAGCTGGTTTGTGATGTTCCAACATAGCGAACATGGCTTTGATCTTTCGCTGCAAAGCACTAATCGAAAAAGGTTTCGTGATATAATCCACTGCACCAGCTTCATATCCTCGTATCTGATCGCTTTCCTGATCGTTGGCAGTTAGAAATATAACTACTGTATCAGGATGCTCTGGCTTGATAAGACGGCATAGGTCATAACCATTTCCGTCTGGTAAATTTATATCCAGCAATACCAAATCAAAAATGTTTGTTTTTAATGATTCAGCGGCTGTCCTTGCATTCAGAACAGAAGTTATTGTGTAACCGTCCAATTCCAAATTATAAGTAAGCGTTTTATTCAAAAGATTATCGTCTTCGACAATTAAAATCTGCTTCATATTGTCACTTCCTTTTCTTTTTGCAGATAGTATAACAGGCAAATGTCCGAGAATTGTTACAAGGACAAATATATTTTTCATTTTACAGCTTTTTTCTGTGTACTGCAATTTTATAAAAGAAAGGACAGCAGTGTCAAATTGCTGTCCTTAACGAACATATTTAATGAAACATCGGAACCATCTTCTTTTTGTTGTCTACCTATAATAACGATTGGAGTAATCGATTATAGACACTGCAATCAAAAAAATCTGAAAATATATTTATCAACATTACATAAAAATGTGTAGATGCACATAAAATGGGAATACATATTGAAATTCAGGTCGTTCTGTGATAGAATCTCATTACTAAAAAGTGTGTAGGTGCACGGAAATGGGGAGTGTAACGATGGAGATTAAAAGAGACGCTTACCTACAGCAGCTGATCGAGCGAAAAGATAATGGAATGATAAAGGTGATTACCGGCATTCGTAGATGTGGCAAATCCTTTTTGCTGTTTACCATCTTTAAGAGATACTTACTGGAGAACGGCGTTGATGTTGATCATATTATTGAAATTGCATTGGATGGTATTGAGAACGAGGAATTAAGAGATCCCAAGGTATGCTTCAAGTACATCAAGGATGCCATGAAAGACGACGGGAAGTATTATCTCCTTTTGGATGAAGTGCAGTTCATGCCACGATTTGAGGAAGTGCTGAACAGCCTGCTCCGCATGAGCAATATTGATGTGTATGTCACCGGAAGTAATTCCAAGTTCCTGTCCAGCGACATTGTGACCGAATTCCGTGGCAGAGGTGATGAGATTAGAATCTACCCTCTCTCCTTTGCAGAGTTTTATTCTGTCTATGACGGCGATTATGATGATGCCTGGGATGACTACATGATCTACGGAGGATTGCCGCAGATCGTAAGTTTCCAGAGCGAACAACAGAAAGCGGACTATCTGAAGAACATCTTTGCAAATGTCTATCTGAAGGATGTTATTGAAAGAAATAAGATTCAGAACGTGGATGAGATTGGGATTCTGGTTGATGTGCTTGCATCTGCAATCGGCGCACCGACCAACCCTTCGAAGATTGCCAATACCTTTGCCAGTGAGCGCCAGATGACTTATGCTAATAAAACCATCTCCAAGCATATCGACCATTTGACAGATGCCTTTTTGATTTCCAAGGCAAGCCGATACGATATTAAAGGCAGAAAGTATATCGGTGCAAATCTGAAATACTACTTTACTGATCTGGGACTGAGAAATGCACGTCTGAACTTCAGACAGCAGGAGCCTACTCATATCATGGAGAACATTGTTTATAACGAGCTGCTGATCCGTGGCTACAATGTTGATGTGGGTGTCGTGGATATCTTCGATAAGGATAAAGAGGGCAAACGTGTTCGCAAGCAGTTGGAGGTTGACTTTGTGGTGAATCAAGGAAACCAGAGATACTATATCCAGGTTGCATATGACATGACTTCGGAAGAAAAACAGACGCAGGAGTTCAATTCTCTGCGTAATATTCCGGACTCTTTCAAGAAGATCGTCATTGTAAATGGCAGCAAAAAGCCTTGGAGAAATGATGAAGGTTTTGTCATCATGGGAATGAAGTATTTCTTGCTGAATGCGAATAGTCTGGAATTTTAAGTCGATTTGAGTTGTTGCTGTGGTGTTGTTCTATTTCAAAAAAGAGTGAAATGATATAAATAAGGCCACGGCTGATTTCATGTTGGAACAGCCGTGGCTCAGTTTATTTTTTTATCCGTATAAACGAGACTGTTCCGCAGATTATGTAGAACAGACAGAGTACGATTCCGATAGTGAGAACATACGAGAATAAAGATGAACTTAAGAACGAGATAAACAAAAGTTTGTTGAATTAAAAATGAAATAAAGTTCCAGTAATCATAGAGTGTATGGATTCAATTCCATATGCTCTTTTTCTTTACTGAAAAATTTAATGTTACGAGTTTCTTACGAGTGGTATTAAAAAACTCGCAAGAAGACTCGTAGGAAAAAAAGTAAAAAAATTTGCTTTTGACCACTGTAAAACATGCTCTGAGCGTTTCGTTATATGAAGGGATAATTTTTCTTTCATATTTCAAAGAAAAGAGGATAAAGAAATGTCAGAGAAAAGATGTTATACAGTTCAAGAGTTACAGGAAATCTTAGGAGTCAGCAGACCTACTATTTATAACCTTTTGAAGAAAAAGGAATTCCGGTGGATCCAGTTGGATGGCGGAAAGTATCGCATCTCCAAGAAGAGTTTCGATGACTGGCTTGATAACTTGGAACAGTAAAAAACAGGGTGTTGATCAGACAGATTTTGTCTACATCGACATCCTAAATTTTTATCTGGATTTGAGATATGATATAAGAAAAAACACTAACACTAAAAAAGACAGGAAGTGAAGAATAAATGGCAACAGCAATTATGAAACAAAAAGGAATTCCGGAAATGGACGATGTGGAAGAAATCATTTCGAAGATTTCAGAAGAAAGTCCTTACAAACGGCGTCCAACACAAAAGAGAACCTGGATGACCGTGCCGGAAATGGGAAAGCTGCTGGGATTAAAAAAGACAGATCGATACTGGCTGGTACATAAAAATGTTTTTGAATCTAAAGAGATTGCCGGAAAGATACGAATCAATATTGCCAGCTTTGAAAAATGGTACGCCAATCAGATTAAATATCATAAAGTTACTGGAGAAGAGCCAGGGAAAGAATTGAAATCCTGGTCCTATTCTGTTAAGGAAGTCGCGGATTTGTTGGGCGTTGATGATTATCTTGTTTATGATTTACTCAAGAAAAATCAAATGGAAGCTGTTATTGTCGATTACTGGAAACGAATACCAAAAGAATCTTTTCAGAACTGGTATAAAAGCCAGTCCCGGTATCGAACAAAGGAAGACAGAGAAAAAGACGCTCTTCTGGAAGATGCAACAATTACAATGCCTGAGATGGCACAGCTACTTGGAACAACCAGAAGCGCAGTATATACAATTCTTGATAATCCGAAGTATAGTCATTTTTTTGAATTCATTGTGATTGCAGAAAAGAAAAGGATCACAAAAGAGAGTTTTCAAAAATTCCTGGAAGGTCAGGATCGGTATAAGCTGGATCCATCGAATGATTATGAAGAACTTGCACAGGAACAAAATATTGCCCTGGCCAATTTCCGGCGGAAGAAATTATCACAGACCGGAATACGAGGAAGCAATGGAAATATAAAGTATCTTACTTTTGATGAAGCTTCCTATCTGGCAAAGGTCAGCAGAAGCATGATCAACAAGTGGGCGGATAAAGGAAAGTTCACAGTAATAAAAGTTGGCAGTCGAGTTAGGATCCTTCGGGATGAATTTGAGGACTGGATGGAACAAAGAGATTTGGAAAGGAGCATGCAATAATATGGCATCAATAAGAGAACGAAACGGAAAATTTAATGTAATCTATTCTTATACGAATGAAAAAGGTGAGAGGAAACAGAAATGGGAAACCTATGAAACGAAAGCCGAAGCAAAGAGAAGAAAAAAAGAAATTGAATATAAAAAAGAGATGGGATCATTTGTCGTTCGTAAATGCAAAACACTGGATGAGCTTATTACAGAGTATGTTGCACTTTATGGAAAAGAAAACTGGGCGCTTTCTACATATGAAGGAAATGTCTCTCTTATCAATAACTATATTCTTCCAATTATTGGTGATACGAAACTTTCAGAGATCAATACCCGATTCATCGAAAGATATTATCAGAGTCTTTTGAAGAGACGTGCAGTTATCAATCCATTGAATAAAACCAGTCGAAATGAATTTGTATCTTCCAGTACGGTCAGGGATATTAATAAGCTGCTTAGAAACTGTTTTGAACAGGCAGTGAAATGGGAGTTGATGGAAAAGAATCCTTGCACCCATGCGACTGTACCAAAACATAAATCACAAAAAAGAGACATCTGGACAGCCGATACATTAATGTATGCGCTCAGTGTCTGTGAAGATGAGCGATTAAAGCTTGCAATAAATCTATCCTTTTCATGTTCCTTACGACTTGGTGAGCTGCTTGGTCTTACCTGGGATTGTGTAAATATTTCTCCTGAGGCAATTGAAGAAAACCGTGCATATGTCTTCATCAACAAAGAATCACAGCGTATAAGAAAAGAATCGTTGAATGCATTGGATGGAAAAGATGTGTTGTTGGTATTCCCGACAAATCATAAGAAGAATTCTACGGTCCGTATTCTGAAAACACCAAAGACAGAAAGCAGTGTGCGTAAGATATTCTTACCAAAGAGTGTCGCTAATATGCTGGTAGACTGGAAAGCTGAGCAAGATGAAATGAAAGAAATTCTTGGTGATGAATATATGGACTATAGCCTGGTTATGGCAAGTACCTTTGGTCTTCCTCTTGGTGATGGAGCAATCCGTGGTCCTTTAAAGAAACTGATCGAGGATTATAATCTTCCACCGGTTGTATTTCACAGTTTCCGTCATAGCAGTGTTACTTATAAGCTGAAATTGAATGGTGGAGACATCAAGGCGGTACAGGGTGATTCCGGCCATGCGCAGGTCAATATGGTTACGGATGTGTACTCTCATATCCTGGATGATGATCGAAGGAAAAATGCAGAGCTTTTTGAAGAAGCATTTTATGAGAAAAAGAATCTGGATCCACAGATGCATGTACAGCAGGAAAATAATAATGCACCTGTTGCTGATGAAGTCGATCCGGAACTTCTGGCAAAAGTATTGGCGAATCCAGAGATGCGGGCGTTGCTCAATTCACTGGCGAAAACGATGAAGTAATGAAAAATAGTGAAAAAATAGTGTAATTTTAGTGAAAAAACGATTCATAAAACGATATAATATATGGATGAAATGAGGATATTTATTGTGTATATGAATATTCTATCTCCATCATTTGATGATAGAATGATGGAGATAAATCTGAAATGAAGGAGATTCCTATGAGAGACTTTGATTTTATTGTAAGTCCTGCGAAGTTGTTAACACCTGAAATTGTTCAGATGGTTAGCAGCATCCATGAACATAAAGGCAAACAGGAATTATTTCTCGAAGCCAATGTAGATGAATTGAAAACACTCTTAGAAGTTGCATTGATTCAGAGTACGGGAGCATCCAACCGAATCGAAGGTCCATCTACTGGTTATGTCCGTATTTAAAAATATGAAAGCAGCTTATAAATTTGCCAGTCAAAAACGCATGGACAAACCGTCTCGTATGCGTTATATTATTTATAGACAAGAAAATATCTTGTACTTATGATAGGAAAGTTTAATTGAATACTGTTTACCATGATCGAACGTACGAAGCATGGTTGTCATATAACAGATGTCGATGGTAATATCAAGGCATTCCCCGATTATTAGCTGGAGCAAACAATCAGCTAACTTTCAGAGCTTTACAGAGCTTGACAGAGGGGGTATTCAGAATAACTCGAATTGAATCGGAAACAGTTTTATATAGTGTCCCACTTGGGTTTACCTTACCTCAGATTGACAGAGAGTGACAATAGGTTGGAGCTCTCCTAAGCGAGGGGTCGGAGGTTCAAATCCTCTTGGCGACGGGCTTCAAAGCGCTCGAAAATGTTAGCTGGATTAGCTGACAACGAACGCTTTTTTTGTTTTCTAATCACGTTCGTGACATGATTTTCCATTCAAAATGATCAATTACCAGCTAACGCAATCCGATTTTTGTTAGCTGACGGCTAATCAAAATCACCTGTTTGCAAACATGGGTTTCAGGAAGTCCAGCTAACATTTGGGTTTCGCTCTGTTGTCACCCCTTATTTGGGGATGGATACCTGGTTTGAAAAACTGATGGAGAAATAATCTGGGAAAATAGTTTAAAGTTTACATGTTATGATCATGTATGAAGTTGGAACAAAATAAAAGAATTGTGCTATACTATTGTTCAAGAAAAAACTCATTGACATATTTCAATCTATTTAGGAGGATAACAGCATGATATTAAAGTTATTGAAATAAAAGATTATATAAAAAATCCAAAATCGAATGGTTATCGAAGCTATCATATGATTGTTGAAATACCAGTATTTTTTGCTAAGGGTAAAACACCTATGCGTGTAGAATTACAGATTCGAACCAATGGTATGGATTTCTGGGCAACATTGGAACATCAACTTCGCTATAAAAAAGGAATTGAAGAAATGCCTGGCTATGATGAGATAAGTGAAGAATTACTTCATTCTGCAAGAGCTATCATTGAAGCAGATAATGAAATGCAGAGAATAAAAGACAAAATTGGTATGTTACACGAAATTTAGGGAGAAAACTGAGCAAGTAGGAAGGTGGAATATATATGAAACAAGATACTTTAGAGGGCAAAGCAAAAACAAAAAATGGGGTAAAACGGCTGTGCTTTTCCATAATCTGCATTCTTCTGGAAGTGATTTTTATTATTACTATCGTAACACGCTTGAATGAATATGCAGAAATCATAAATTTATTTACAAGGATTTTGAGTGGGATCTTGGTTTTGGGATTGTACGCATCAAATAAGACATCCTCTATGAAAATGCCTTGGGTCATCTTAATTCTAATTTTCCCAATTATGGGTGTAGGCCTGTATTTGTTGATTGGTTTGAATGGCGGCACACATAAAATGCGTGAGCGATATGCAGAAATTGATAGCAAATTGTTACCAATGCTCCCGGACAGTCAGGAGTGTTTGAGCAGAATAAAAGAAACAATTCCGAAAGCAGGAAATATAGCAAGTTACATACAAAGAAATTCGCAGTATCCAATCTATCAGAATACGGATATTGTGTATTTTGATGAAGCAGTGAAAGGATTAGAGGCACAGCTTAAGGATTTGGGGAAAGCACAGAAGTTTATCTTTATGGAATATCATGCGATAGAAGACGCTGAAGCATGGCATAAGATTCAAGATGTTCTGGAAGAGCGAGTAAAAGCAGGTGTGAAAGTTAGAGTATTCTACGATGATATGGGTTCTATAGGCTTTATTAACACAGATTTTGTGAAAAAGATGGAGGCAATAGGAATTCATTGCCGTGTATTCAATCCGTTTATGCCAGGTTTAAATCTGTTTTTGAACAATCGTGATCATAGAAAAATAACAGTTATTGATGGAAAAGTCGGATTTACAGGTGGATATAATCTAGCAAACGAATATTTTAATTACACACACCCGTATGGACAGTGGAAAGATACAGGTATTCGTTTAGAAGGAGATGCTGTTCAGTCGCTTACGGTGACATTTTTGGAAATGTGGAATGCAGTAAGTGATAAGGATGCTAATGATTCTGATTTTAGTAAATACCTTTTCCACTATGATTATGCGGCACAGCAAACTGGGTTTGTTCAACCTTATGCAGACAGCCCTATGGATAATGAGCAAGTAGGAGAAGAAGTTTATATCAGTATGATAAATAAAGCTGAAAAATATTGTTGGTTTATGACTCCATATCTAATCATAACAGATGAAATGACGCATGCGTTATGTCTGGCTGCTAAGCGAGGGGTAGACGTAAGAATTATCACACCTGGTATCCCTGATAAAAAATTCATTTATAATATAACTCGTTCTTTTTATCATGGATTGGTTAAACATGGTGTTCGTGTTTATGAGTGGACTCCTGGTTTCTGTCATGCAAAAATGAGTGTGGCAGATGACTGTATGGCAACTTGTGGAACAATTAATCTGGATTATCGAAGTTTATATCACCATTTTGAAAACGGCTGTTTTATGGCAGATTGTCAGGCAGTTGTGGAAATAAAAAATGATCTGATAAGAACGATGGGAGAATGTCGTGATGTGACAGACCAATATCAAACCGGACGAAGTGCATATTTGCGACTGGGACAATTATTTATGAGATTATTTGCTGGATTGCTATAAGAATCTGATGAAACGACCTTTCAAAAAACAGTTGATTTAGAAGTTAACTGTTTTTGAAAGGCCGTTTTTGCTATATCTAACAGTCTGTTGTACAAAGAAGATTTTGCATTGATGAAAAAACAAACCTTGTTGAGGTTAAATTGAGATTGACTTTGTATTGTATAAGTATGAAATAAAAAGGAATCAGGTGATATACAATGAAAAAGTATAAAATATGTAAAATCCTTCTTGTTATACTGGCAGTTTTTTTATGTGTGGCTTTTTATGAATTGCTCGGAATCCACGTTGCATATAAAAAGCAGCCGGAAGTGTCCAATACAACCAAAAAAGAAACAAAAAATGGGTCATGGAACGAATGCAGTGAAAATACAGAACGGGCAGTAATCATAGAAAAGAATCCAGAAGCGCTTTTACAAAGAGTGCGTTTGATCAAGAATGCAAAAAAGGAAATTATTCTTTCTACTTTTGCATTTCAATCCGATGAAAGTGGAAAATTGATTTTAGGAGCACTGCATGATGCGGCAGACAGGGGTGTACATATTCGTCTGTTAGTAGATGGAATGGAGAGCTGGATTGATATGGAAGGAAATCCGTATTTCTATGGATTATCTTCCCATGAGAATGTTGAAATTAAACTATATAATAAGGCCAATCCGTTGAAACCGTGGAAAATGATGGGTAGAATGCATGATAAATATTTGATTGCAGATGGAAAGAGATATATTCTTGGGGGAAGAAATACATACAATTATTTCCTGGGTGATTTTCCGGGACATAAGAACTATGACAGAGACGTGTTAGTGGTTTGCGATGAACCTGAGAAAGAAAATTCAGTTAACCAGTTGTTAGAGTATTTTGAAACGATATGGGAACAAGAAGACAGTGGTTATTTTCATGACAATAAAAAACTGGCAAATAGAAAATCTGTAAAGAACGCAGTTTTAGAACTGCAGAACGGCTATCAGAAATATTTTGAAGAGAATAAGGAAAGAATCTGCGATACCGATTACACGGACGAAACTTTTGAGACAGAAAAGATTGCATTAGTGTCAAATCCTATCCACACAGGTTCCAAGGAACCAGTAGTCTGGTATCAACTGGGAGAACTAATGAAAAATGCAAAAGAGCGCGTGAAAATTCATACACCATATATTATTTGCAATGATATGATGTATAATACATGGAAAGAGATTGCGGAGAGAGTTCCGGATTTTTCTATCATGACCAATTCGGTTGCCAACAATGGAAATCCGTTTGGTTCTGCTGATTATGCGAGAAACAGAAACAGAATTTTAAATACAGGAATTGATATCTGGGAGTATGAAGGCGGCTATTCTTACCACGGAAAAAGCATCCTGATTGATGATGATCTATCCGTAATCGGTTCCTTTAACATGGATATGAGAAGCACGTATCTGGATACGGAACTGATGCTTGTAATACGTAGCAAAGAGATTAATAAACAGTTGGAAGAAGGCATGATGGAATATGAAAGAGTGTCCCGACAGGTATTGGAAGATGGAACCTATCGTGATCCATATCATGTAGAGCCAATCGAATTAACAAAGAAACGTCAGAGAAAAATATTTTTGGTACAGCATCTGCTTGGATGGGCAAGGTATCTGTTTTAATAAGGAGGAAGGAAAACGTGTTTCAAATATTGATTGTAGAAGATGATAAAGAATTAAGCCAGCTATTCCAAAAAGTGCTTGAGAAGAATGGATATCAGGTCAAAAGTGCATCGGATGGAGCACTGGCATTAGAAATATTGGATAAAGAGTATATTGATCTGATCATTTCCGATATTATGATGCCGGTTATGGATGGTTATGAACTGGTGTCGGAACTCCGTTCAGCAGGATATCAGATACCGGTACTTATGATCACTGCGAAAGGTTCCTTTGATGATATGCGCCAGGGATTTCTTTCGGGAAGTGACGATTATATGGTAAAACCGGTAAATGTGAATGAAATGGTTTTAAGAGTTGGAGCACTGCTTCGCCGTGCACAGATACTGAATGAACACAAAATTGTGATCGGTTCAACAGAGTTTGATTATGATGCAATGACGGTTACAACTGATAAGGAAAGTCTTGTTTTGCCTAAAAAAGAATTCCTGCTTTTATATAAGCTTGCAGCTTCGCCAGGCAGAACATTTACAAAACAACAGTTGATGGATGAAGTATGGGGATACGAGACGGAGGCAGACCCACATACGATAGAGGTACATATAGGAAGAATCAGAGAGCGTTTTAAAGATAACCCTGATTTTGAAATCGTAACAATGCGTGGAATTGGATACAAGGTGGTGAAAAAATAATGGAACAAAAGAAAGAAAAAGGATTGCGGATCCGATCCTGTCTGACTGGTGCAATCTGGCTGGCACTTGTATTTTCAACAGTCATATCTGCTTTATTATTTGCTTTTTTGAATCATTTTTTTAATCTGCCGGGCAGCATATCTGTGCTTGGCTGGCTTTTGATTTTCAATACATTGATTGCCGGGCTGATCACTTCCTTTATTAATGCAAAGTTACTGGAACCAATTACCAGACTTAGTAAAGCAATGAAGGAAGTTTCTCAGGGAGATTTTGAACAGCATTTGGAAACGAACAGCCGTATAGCAGAAGTTGGAGAATCTTATCAAAGTTTTAACGTTATGACAAAAGAACTTCGTGCAACAGAGGTGCTGCAGATGGATTTTGTATCTGATGTTTCTCATGAGTTTAAGACCCCGATTAATGCCATTGAAGGATATACAATGCTGCTTCAGGGAGAAGAACTGTCTCCGGATCAAGAGGAATATGTAGAAAAAATCTTATTTAACACCCAAAGACTTTCCGGATTGGTTGGTAATATTTTGCTGTTATCCAAGTTAGAGAATCAGAATATACCAATGAAAAAAAAAGAATATCGTCTGGATGAACAGATCCGCCAGGCATTTCTTTCATTGGAAACAAAATGGACAGAAAAAGAAATTGGTTTTCAGGTAGAATTGGAGGAAGTTAAATATACTGGGAATGAAGGACTTTTTATGCATATCTGGATAAATCTTTTGGATAATGCGATTAAGTTCAGTCCTTCAAAGGGGACAATTACGATGTTTCTGAAACAAGAACAGGATTCTGTTAAGTTCATTCTGGAAGATGAAGGACCAGGAATAGAGGATGATGTAAAATCCAGAATATTTGACAAGTTCTATCAGGTAGATGGATCTCATAAAGCAGAAGGAAATGGCCTAGGTCTTGCACTTGTAAAACGGATTGTAGATAGTGCCGGAGGAACAATCAAAGCAGAAAACCGTGAATATGGTGGATGCAGATTTGTTGTAGAGCTTCCAATCCAGAAAGATAAGGCCATATAAGTTTAAGAAAAACAGATAGAGGAGGAATTACATGACATTTTATCAGGAGTTGCAGTTAAATCAGGCAGGTTCTAAAAACCTGTTGAAAAAGAGTGAAACACTAAAAGAAAAATCATATCATATGTGGGTATATCTGGTGAAGATAGCTGCTACAATGGCATTTTGTTTTTGCTTTGTTAGTATTTTCAGTATCCTATTTGGAAATGAGAACAGCATTGTAGGTGTAGTAGTCTTATTATGTCTCATGGTGTTTAGAAATGCGGATCTGGGGATCCACACCGGACAATCTACGATGCTTTTGGCTTTGTTCTTTGTAATTATGACTGTATGTCCGCATTTAGCAAATCAGTTTTCACCGGTATTGGGAATGCTGTTAAATATTGCGGCACTGGCTGTGTTGATTCTGTTCGGATGCCATAATCCATTCATGTTTAATCAATCTACATTGGTTCTTGGGTATCTACTGCTATATGGTTATGATGTTACGGGAAAAAGCTATCAGATGCGATTAGTCGGAATGGCTTTAGGTGCAGCACTTACCTGCTTCGTATTTTATCGAAATCATAAAAACAGAACCTATAAAAGAAATCTGAAAGATCTGATACAAGAATTTGATATCACTTCTTCCAGAACAAAATGGCAGATATGTCAGATTTTATGCGTACCGATTGTCCTTTGCATTGCAGAACTTTGTAATATGCCACGTGCAATGTGGGCTGGTATTGCGGCCATGTCCACGATTTTGCCGTTTATGGAAGATATGCACTACAGAGTCCGTAAAAGGATTGTCGGAAATATTGCAGGTGTTATATGTTTTACAGTATTATATTTTCTGCTTCCTTCGTCAATCTATGCATATATAGGAATTCTTGGTGGAATCGGTGTAGGATTTTCAGCACAATATGGCTGGCAGGCAGTATTTAACACATTTGGTGCTTTAGCCATTGCAGCAGAGACTTATGGACTACAAGGAGCGGTTAGTCTTAGAGTGATTCAAAATGTTTTTGGTGTTGTGTTTGCTTTAGCATTTTGTGTTATATTTTATTGGTTTATGTCTAAAAAAAAAAAGGAAAGTAAGGTGACCGTACATGCAGAGTGAAGTGAATCAGGAAGAAAATTTGAATAGAATTATTACGGTTCCTAATCTTCTTTCTTTTTTCGGCTTTGTCTGATTCCGGTAATTATATGGAGTTATTGTGTAAAGAAAAATCCTCTGTTAGCTGGTGAAATCTTATTGCTGTCTGAGCTTCCCGATATGTTCTGGTAAAGACTTGGACCATGGCAGAAGCTCTGTTAGAAAATCAGTTTTTTTATCCTCCACATGTTTAGGGATTTCTCTGAGCAGATGTCGAACTTTCCTATTATATAAGAAAATTCCGCATAGCCGCTGATGATAATGAGCTACATATCTTCCCGGATTTTTCTCAGCACCGAGCAGACTTCCAGTTCAAGTTCTTCCCCCAGGATCCTACCTTCCATCCTTTCTTTTCTGTCATACCCTGCTGTAAGTATAGCATAGACTTTTGTTTCCGACATTAAAAATTCCATCGACATCCGTTTCTGCACACGGTATAATAGGTATCATGTAAAGAAAAAGGAGGTTGTTTTCTTATGTTATCCTGCACCTACGAAGTAGTCGCCATCGATGGTGATTACGCGCATTTACGCCGCAATGACATCGAACCGGAGGACAATGAAATGAAACTGGTTGCCCGCGCACTGCTGCCGCCGGAAATTATGGAGGGCAGTATTTTGAAATACGAGATGCTGCAGTATGAAATCATTGGCTGATGCTGTTTTTCCGGCCGAGGTGTTTTCTCTCCCGCTCTTTCATGGCATCTCGGAAACCGGGCGGACGGCTCTTGTTTCGAGCGGGTGGCTGCGGACGTGTTCGTTTGAGAAAAACCAGACCATTTATCACATGGGTGACCGCGTGTCCGAACTGGGGATTGTGCTGTCCGGCAGCGTTTTCGTGGAGAATACGGATCTCTGGGGCAACCGCAGTATCTTAAGCAAGATCACCCCCGGCCAGGTATTTGCCGAAACGTATGCCTTCTGTCGGGAGCCGATGATGGTGAATGTCACGGCAGCCGAAGCCTCGACGGTTCTCTTTTTCAATCTTCGAAACCTCGACCAGACCGCCGATGGTGATGATGCATGGCTGTCCCAGCTTCGCAGTAACATGCTCCGCATCTCCATGCAGAAAAATCTTACCCTCTCCAACCGCATTTTCTGCACTACACCAAAGACGATCCGCGAGCGCGTGCTGGTCTACCTCGCCGCGCAGTCTGCCAAAACCGGCGCCGACACCTTTACGATCCCCTTCGACCGCCAGGGCCTCGCCGACTACCTGAACCTCGACCGGAGCGCCCTCTCCAAAGAACTCGGAAAAATGCAGAAAGAGGGAATCCTCGAATTTCATAAAAACAAATTTACGCTGCGTCATCCGTCTCTCTAGGCGGTACCGCAGCGTAAATTTTTTACCGTTTCATCGTTTCAAATGCTTATTTTTCATAAACGAATATACACAAAAAGTATTTTCCGTGGTTATAACCACATACTTTTCCTGTTATATCCGATATTCTGTACGTGTAAATTATGAAACTCCGCGCAGATCTGTTTTTCCCTCTGCGCTTAACCCCTCGGAAATACCCTACAGGAGGAACTATTTTTATGGAACAGAATATGTTTTGCTACCAATGTCAGGAAACTGCCGGCTGCTCCGGCTGTACAAAATCCGGTGTCTGTGGAAAGCGCCCGGAGACAGCGGCGCTGCAGGATCTGCTGATCTGGACGACGAAAGGACTTTCCGCCGTGACGACACAGCTCCGCCGCGAAGGAAAAACCGTCGATGCCAGCGTCAATCATCTCATCACCGAAAACCTGTTTACGACCATCACAAACGTGAACTTTGATGATGATACGATCCGCGCACGAATTGAGGCAACGCTTGAGACCAAAGCGCTTCTCGCTCAGCTTGCCGACTGCTCCGCTCTGCCGGAAGCCGCCCTCTGGAACGGCACAACCGATGAGTTTGCCGCAAAAGCAGTAACCGTCGGCGTACTTTCCACGGAAAATGAGGACATCCGCTCTTTACGCGAGCTCATCACCTACGGTCTGAAAGGACTTGCCGCGTACACCAGCCATGCCAATGTTCTCTTAAAAGAAAACGAGGAAATCGATGCCTTCCTGCAGCGTGCTCTCGCCGCAACGCTCGACGATTCCCTCTCTGCAGAGGAACTGACGGCTCTCGCACTCGAGACCGGCTCCTACGGCGTGCAGGGAATGGCACTGCTCGATGAGGCCAATACTTCCGCTTACGGCAATCCGGAGATCACCACCGTCGATCTCAGTGTCGGCACCCGCCCGGGTATTCTCGTCTCCGGTCATGATCTGCGCGACCTCGAGATGCTGCTCGAGCAGACCGTGAACACCGGCATCGATGTTTACACCCACTCTGAAATGCTGCCTGCACACTACTATCCGGCGTTCAAAAAATATGAACATTTTAAGGGAAATTATGGTAACGCCTGGTGGAAGCAGAAAGAAGAATTTGAAGCCTTCAACGGCCCGATTCTGATGACGACGAACTGTATCGTGCCGCCGAAGGACAGCTACAAAAACCGTATTTACACAACCGGAGCGGTTCGTTATCCGGGATGCCCGCACATCGACGGCGTCATCGGTGATACAAAAGATTTCTCTCTGCTCATCGAACAGGCAAAGCACTGCGCACCGCCGACGGAACTCGAGCAGGGAACCATTGTCGGAGGCTTCGCCCATGCACAGGTACTCGCCCTGGCAGACCAGATCGTCGATGCCGTGAAATCCGGCGCGATCAAAAAATTCGTTGTCATGGCTGGATGTGACGGCCGTGCAAAGAGCCGCAGCTATTACTCTGATTTTGCACAGGCACTGCCGAAAGACACCGTGATTCTGACCGCCGGCTGTGCAAAATACAAATACAACAAGCTGAACCTCGGCGATATCAACGGCATTCCGCGCGTCCTCGATGCCGGCCAGTGCAATGATTCCTACTCTCTTGCCGTGATTGCACTGAAATTAAAGGAGGTCTTCGGCCTCGACGATATCAACGATCTGCCGATCATCTACAATATTTCCTGGTACGAGCAGAAAGCTGTGATTGTTCTTCTGGCACTGCTGTCGCTTGGTGTCAAGAACATCCACCTCGGCCCGACACTCCCGGCATTTTTAAGCCCGAATGTTGCAGCTCTTCTCGTTGAAAACTTCGGCATCGCCGGAATCGATACCGTTGAAAACGATATGGAATTGTTTTTCGGGAAATAAAGAAAACCCCTTGCTTTCTTTCATTTTTCCACGTATACTGTATATGTTCAGACAAAAATATCTTTGAATTTGGGCATATCAGAAAACGGACCTCAGATTCCATTTCTATACACGCCCGACACCGATGAGTCATCTCATCTTAATCACACATTTTTAGAACGTGCCTGGGAATTTTTTCAGACACGTTCTCATTCTATCACGGAGATTTATGAACTATGAGCATCATGAAAAATATCAATAAAGCCAAGATTATGGTCTTAAAAGATCAGGTTTCCTACCAGGAAGGCCAGATCGTCAGCAAAACACTGGTACAGAATGAATCCGTCAGCATCACCTTATTTGCCTTCGACAAAGGCGAAGAAATCAGCACCCACGAGTCCGGCGGCGACGCCTTCGTCACCTGCCTCGACGGAACCGGTGAAATCACCATCGACGGCGTAAAATACGAACTCCACGAAGGCGAATCCATCGTCATGCCGGCAAAACATCCGCATGCAGTGTATGGCAAAGAGCAGTATAAGATGCTTCTGGTAGTGGTATTCTAACGTATCCTTTTTGAACCAATTATTGATATGCCTGACAAAATAAGGCAGCATGCCTCAGGATTTCCTGTGATATGCTGCCTTGCCTTTTTATTCATTTACGCCTTTTCTATCAGGCATTCATTCTTTTTGGTCTTTTTATCATAATTAATTCCAACCAGTAGAATATCTCCAATATACGGTTCCAATGATGCAATGTACTTTTTCTCTTTGATCTGATCCGTCTCCACCCACAGATGGGCTATGAGCTCCTCAGCAAATGGGATTCCACAAGACCATACGCCGAGGCGGCGCTCTACCACCATCTCTGGTACGACGAAAAAGGCGGCTATCCGCGCGAGTATACCCATAAAGGCAACGACAACGCCATTCTCTACCAGATCCTCACCTGCGCCGATTGTCTCGGTGCGCCAACCGATTCCGTCGGGCGGCTGATCACCGCGGAACGCGAACAGTTATACCGCGAAGTCTTCGGTAAAAACGTGGAGCTGGTTCTATAACTTTGGTTTCTGTTTATGGCGTTAATTCGTATATCCGTATATTGTAGTTCTTTTCAAGACTCTGTCCGTCTCGCGTGGACACATTGTAAAATGCACAAATTTCATTCAGCTCATATGTTTATTTCGTTAATTTGTTAATGAACGTGTTTTTTCAATTTTATGTTTTGTGTTAATTTATGTTCATTTATTATTCATCATTTTGTGAACATTAAGTTGACATCATCAAAAGAAAATAGTTTACATTTTGGAAAAAATATACTAAAATAACAGAAACGGTCAAATCTCCGCCAAAAAACGGCGGAGATTTTTCTGGAAAGAAGGGCGAAAAACGTGTTGGAAAGACGATCGAAAAATTTCGAAGGAAATGCGTAGAAAATCCGCCCGAAAAGGTGAAAAACCAAGCATAAATCACAGGGAGGAACTCATACTATGAAAGAAATCATCCAGGGCTTCTACCAGAAGAAACATTTCTGGACCCGCCTGATTCTGGTCATCGCTGCCGTCATCCTGATGGGCTTTGCGCTCTCATGGCTGCTTCTCGTCGATCTCGGCACCGATCCATGTACCTTGTTAAACCAGACCATCTCCACCCGCCTCGGCATCAGCATCGGAAACTGGCAGGCGCTCTTCAATACCGTCCTGCTCATCTTCGTTATCATTTTCGGCGGCAGAAACTTAGGCTTCGGAACCCTCGCAAACATGTTTCTCGTGGGATATTCCATCGACTTTTTCTCCTGGATCTGGGCGAAAGTCCTTCCGGCAGACCTCTTCACCTCGATGGGTGTGCGAATCGCCGTGCTGATCCCGGCGCTGATCCTGTTTATCCTTGCCGCATCCTTCTATATGGATGTTGATATGGGAACTGCACCGTACGACGCAGTATCCTTCATTATCTCCACCCACCTGCCGAACGTTTCGTTCCGTGTGATCCGCATCGTCTACGACTTCGTTGTCACCGCGATCGCCGTTCTGCTCGGCGGAAAACTCGGCATTGTTACCGTGCTGATGGTTATTACCCTCGGTCCGGTCATTGAATGGCTGGGAAATATCATGAAACAGCATCTGAATATTTTTGATGACTGAAATCATTGCTTTTCCGCGCTTTCTATACTACAATAGAACTAC
This sequence comes from Blautia sp. AM29-29, assembly GCF_003480555.1. NCBI lineage: Bacteria > Bacillati > Bacillota > Clostridia > Lachnospirales > Lachnospiraceae > Blautia > Blautia sp. AM29-29. Next base: position 42,897 of record NZ_QUJD01000014.1, on the reverse strand, counting down.
CAGATGATCTTTTTTCTAAAAGAAAAGCCTGCCTCCGGGACTCACATCTCTGTGGCAGGCTTTTCTTCCCTAAAAATAGCCGAAAAAAGACTCAAAAAGCAGAAAATCATTTATATTAAGGAGGTTTTTCCTATGAGCAACACCCCAAACCCTGTTTACGAAAAACTGATGAAATGCTACGAGAGCTTCCGCTCCCAGATCGATTTCCAGCCGGAAGTCGCACTGATTCTCGGTTCCGGCCTCGGTGATTTTGCGAATGATATCCGCGTTACCGCAACCCTCGATTACCACGATATCGAAGGCTTCCCGGTTTCCACTGTTCCGGGCCACGCGGGCCGTTTTATCTTCGGCTACGTCGGCGATGTGCCGGTTGTCTGCATGCAGGGCCGCGTTCATTATTATGAAGGCTATCCGATGACCGACGTCGTTCTCCCGACCCGCCTCATGAAGCTGATGGGCGCAAAAGCACTGTTCTTAACCAACGCCGCCGGCGGCATCAAACAGGGCACAAAACCAGGCTCTCTGATGCTGTTAAACGGCCAGATCGCCTGCTTCGTTCCATCTCCGCTTATCGGGCCGAACATCGACGAGCTCGGCACCCGTTTCCCGGATATGAGCCAGATCTACGACCTTGAATTCCAGAAAATCGCACGGAAAGCCGCAGCCTGCCTTGATATCGACCTGATGGAAGGCGTTTATCTGCAGCTCACCGGCCCGCAGTACGAGTCCCCGCAGGAAATCGCCATGTGCCGCACCCTCGGCGCAGACGCGGTCGGCATGAGCACCGCCTGCGAAGCCATCGCTGCACGCCATATGGGCATGCGCGTCATCGGTATTTCCTGCATTACCAATCTTGCCGCCGGCATCTCCCCGCAGCCTCTGTGCCATGCGGAAGTTCAGGAGGCAGCTGACATGGTTGCACCGCAGTTCAAAAAACTCGTTGCCGCAACGATTCAGGGCATCGCAAAGACACTGTAAACAGCACGTAAAATAAAGGAGAGATCTTTTTTGAATACACGTTTTTACAACGCCAAAATTCTCGTACTCGACGCTGAAAACCATTTTTCCATCGCCGAAGACGAACTTCATGTCACCGGCGACACCATCACCTATATCGGACCTGGTAGAAAAGCAGATCCAGATGCCGCAGAGACCCCTGTCTTCGACCGCGAAATTGACGCCCGCGGCAATCTTCTGATCCCGGGCTTTAAAAACGCACACACGCACACCCCGATGACCTTCCTCCGCTCCTACGCGGACGATCTCCCGCTCCACGAATGGCTCGAGCGCCAGGTCTTCCCGAACGAGGCAAAGCTCGCCGGGGACGACGTTTACTGGCTCAATATCCTCGGCATCATGGAATATCTGACGAGCGGCATCACCTCCAATTTCGACATGTACATCCAGCAGAAAAACAGCATCGCTGCCACGGTCGACACCGGATTCCGCACCGTTCTTACCAGCGGTCTCAACAACTTCGTCGACAGCCCGGAAATTCTCGAAGAGATGTATAACTATGTCAACAAACTCTCCGACCGCACCTCGTATCTGCTCGGTTTCCACGCCGAATATACGACCGGCGGCCCGCTTCTTGAATCCGTTGCCAAACTCGCCGAAAAATACCATTCCCCTGTCTGGACACACAACGCCGAAACAAAAAGCGAAGTCGAGGGCTGTAAAGAGCGCTGGGGACTCACCCCGACACAGCTGATGGAACGCTTAGGCATGTTCCAGTACGGAGGCGGCGGCTACCACTGCATCTGGATGGAGGACCGCGATTTTGAGATCTTCCGTGACCGGAAACTGACGGCCGTTACCAATCCCTCCTCAAACCTGAAGCTCGCCTCCGGCATCTGCCCGCTGAAGCGTTTTTACGATAACGGCATCAACCTCGCCATCGGCACTGACGGGCCAGCCAGCAACAACTGCCTCGACATGTTCCGCGAAATGTTCCTGACCACCGGTCTTTCCAAAGTCCGTGAGATGGACGCCGCAGGAATCCCGGCTGATGCGATACTCTACATGGCAACCGCAGGCGGCGCACACGCGATGCAGCTTACTGACTGCGACCGTCTCGCTGCCGGCAAAAAGGCCGATCTCGTCATGATTGACCTCCATCAGCCGAACATGCAGCCGGAGAATAATCTGATCAAAAACCTCGTTTACAGCGGCAGCAAACAGAACGTAAAGCTTACCATGGTAAACGGTCAAATCCTCTACGAAAACGGCGAATTCCATATCGGCTTTGACCCGGAAGAAATTTATGCAAGATCCAACGCCATTATCCGAAGAATTTCCGGCTCGCATGCAGATAATTAGTGGATTTCACGCAGTTTTTCCTTTGCTTGACATACTTTTTTCTTTTATATTATAATGTAGCCATACACGCAAAAACGCTGTACCTCTTGAAAGGAGAATACTATTATGAAAAAGAAAGTAGTTAGCTTACTGCTTGCAGCCGCCATGACAACTGCTGCACTCGCAGGATGCGGTTCCTCCAACGGCTCCTCTTCCTCCGACGCATCCACAAGCGCCGATTCCACCAGCGCAACTTCCGCTTCTGCTTCCACAGATGGAGAAAAAAAAGACGCCGCAGGTGAGAAAATTGCCATGATCACAGACTCCGGAGATATCACCGACGAATCCTTCAACCAGATCACCTGGGAAACTGTATGCGCCTACGGCGATGCAAACGGCGTAGAGTACGAGTACTACAAACCGGCAGAGGATACCGATGAAGAGCGTATCAACTCCATCGATCTTGCTGTTTCCGAGGGTGCTACCGTTGTTGTAATGCCAGGTTACCTGTTCGGACCTGCCATCGCTGAAGAGCAGGACACCTATCCGGATGTAACCTTCATCGCAGTCGATGTTACCGAAGGTGATATTGTAAAAAACGGCAAAGCTGTTGATCTCGGAAAGAACGTGTACATCTGCTCCTTCGAAGAAGAGCAGGCCGGCTACCTGGCTGGATACGCTGCAGTAAAAGACGGCTACACAAGTCTTGGTTTCCTCGGCGGTATCGCTGTTCCGGCCGTTATCCGTTTCGGTTACGGTTATGTACAGGGTATCAACGCTGCTGCTGAAGAAGACGGCGTAGATGTAAACGTAAAATATTACTATGGCGGCCAGTTCTACGGCGATGACTCCATCACCGCCCGTATGGAGGGCTGGTATGCAGACGGAACACAGGTTGTATTCGCCTGCGGCGGCGGTATCTGGACATCTGCTCTGGATGCAGCTGAGACACACGACGGAAAAGTTATTGGTGTAGACGTTGACCAGCGTTCCAAAATCGGCGAGCGCTGCCTGACTTCCGCTATGAAAGGTCTTCCAAGCGCCATCAACAACGCTCTGGATTCCTACTTCAACGGAAACTTCTCTGAACTTGGCGGAACTGCTCAGCAGCTTGGACTGAAAGACGGAGATTACATCGGCCTTCCTACCGATTCCGAATCCTGGGGATTCACAACCTTCACACAGGATCAGTATGAAACTGTACTGGCTGGTATCCGCGATGGTTCCATCGAAATCTCCAGCGATACAGAAAATCAGCCGGAAGTAGGTTCTCACGTAACCGTTGATTACATCAGCTAATGTGCATACTGTTTCTGTAACAATATGCCTTTTGGGGAAGAGAATATTATTTCTCTTCCCCTTTTTTTCTGTCACACAAAATGCTATACTAGACATAATGAAAGCCCGCAGTTCTGCCCTGTTTTCCATGCCTTCGGCAGTCCTGCCAAACCACGCTTGAAAGGGAATATGTATATGGAAAATGAGTACATTATTGAGATGTTGAACATCACCAAAGAATTCCCGGGTATCAAGGCGAACGACAACATTACGTTACAGCTCAAAAAAGGAGAAATCCATGCTCTGCTTGGAGAAAACGGTGCAGGAAAATCAACCCTGATGAGTATTCTTTTTGGTCTGTATCAGCCTACCTCCGGAATCATCAAGAAGAATGGGCAGGAAGTCCATATCAACACGCCGAACGACGCCAATGATCTCAACATCGGTATGGTGCACCAGCACTTTAAGCTGGTCGAATGTTTCTCGGTTCTCGACAACATCATCCTCGGCGTAGAGCCGACCAAAGGCCTTTTCCTCGAGAAAAAGAATGCCCGTGCAAAAGTCATGGAACTGAGCGAGAAATACGGTCTGATGGTCGATCCGGACGCTCTGATCTCGGATATCACCGTCGGCATGCAGCAGCGTACCGAAATTCTGAAAATGCTCTACCGTGACAACGAAGTCCTGATCTTCGACGAGCCGACCGCGGTTCTGACGCCGCAGGAAATCGACGAGCTGATGAAGATCATGAAGAACCTCGCAAAAGAAGGAAAATCCATCCTCTTCATCACCCATAAACTCAACGAGATCATGGAAGTTGCCGACCGCTGTACGATTCTCCGCAAAGGAAAATACATCGGAACCGTCAACATCAGCGAAACTTCCAAAGAAGAGCTCTCCCGCATGATGGTCGGAAGAAACGTCAGCTTCTCCGTCAACAAAAAGCCGTCAAAACCGGGCGACACCGTTCTGAAAGTAGAGCACATAACCGTACCGAGCAAGGTGCACGGAAACAACGCCGTCAAAGATGTTTCATTTAATGTAAGAAAAGGCGAGATTGTCTGCATCGCAGGTATCGATGGAAACGGCCAGTCCGAGTTCGTTCAGGGCCTCACGGGACTGGAAAAAGTATCCGGCGGTAAAATTCTGTTCAACGGACAGGACATCACGAAAGCTTCCATCCGCGATCGCTCCAAGATGGGCATGAGCCACATCCCGGAGGACCGCCATAAACACGGCCTCGTGCTGGATTACTCCATCGAGCAGAATATGGTGCTGCAGCGTTACTGGCAGCCGGAATTTGAATCCTTCGGCTTTATCAAATCAAAAGCCGTGCGCGAATATGCCGAGCGCCTGATCGAGCAGTACGATGTCCGCAGCGGCCAGGGTCCTGTGACCATCACCCGCAGCATGTCCGGCGGAAACCAGCAGAAAGCGATCATCGCGCGTGAGATCGACAAAGATCCTGATCTTCTCGTTGCGGTACAGCCTACCCGTGGTCTTGATGTCGGAGCCATCGAATACATTCACAGCCAGCTCGTTGCACAGCGCGACAAGGGAAAAGCCGTTCTTCTGGTTTCTCTGGAACTGGATGAGGTTATGGATGTTTCCGACCGTATTCTTGTTATGTACGAAGGAGAGCTGGTCGGCCAGCTGGATCCGAAAACCGTTTCTGTCGAAGAACTCGGTCTCTACATGGCAGGTGCAAAACGGGATCCGGTTCCCGAAGAAGTATAAAAGAGAGGTAAGAAAAGCATGAACGAAAAAATGAAAAACGCTCTTCTATCCATTGTCGCTTCTCTTGTATGTATTGTGATCGGTCTTCTTGTGGGATTTATCATTTTATACTGCATCAACGCGGAAAACGCAGTGGATGGATTTACACGAATCATCAAAGGCGGCTTTTACTTAAAGCCGAAGGGAATCGGAAGTGAAATCGCTCAGTCCGCTCCCCTGATTATGACCGGACTTTCGGTTGCATTTGCTTTTAAAACAGGTCTGTTCAACATCGGTGCTGCCGGACAGTACACCGTCGGTGTCTTCGGCGCCCTGTATTTTGCCATCATCCTCCACATGCCATGGTATGTATGCCTTCTGGCTGCTATGGTCTGCGGAGCCATCTGGGGAGCAGTTCCTGGTATCTTCAAAGCATACTTCAACGTAAATGAAGTTATTACTTCCATCATGTTCAACTGGATTGGTCTTTATCTTGTCAATGAGCTGATGTACAACACCATCCCGGGCATGTATGATCAGAAGACCACACGTACTTACAAATTAAGCTCCGCTTCTCCAAAATCCCTGATTCCGGACTGCGGCATGAACTCCATTTTCCGTACCAGTTCCACAACGATTGCGATTTTCATTGCGATTGCCATTGCGGTCATCATCTACATCGTTCTGAACAAAACAACCTTCGGCTATGAGCTGAAAGCCTGCGGGTTCAATAAGGATGCTGCCAAATACGCCGGCATCAGCGAGAAGAGAAACGTTGTTCTCTCCATGACCATCGCAGGTGCGCTTGCCGGAATCGGTGCAGGCCTCTACTTCCTCTCCGGTGCATCCGAGTGGAACCCGCAGGTATCGACAGCACTCCCGGCCATCGGATTTAATGGTATCCCGGTTGCGCTTCTTGCACTTAGCAACCCGATCGGCGTTATCTTTGCTGCTCTCTTCGTTGCTCATATTTCGGTCGGCGGTGCTTACCTGCCTACGAAATATTATCAGCCGGAGATCGCGGACCTGATCGTTGCCGTTATCATTTACCTTTGCGCATTCGTTACCCTGTTCAAGGGCATCGTTGCAAACCTGTTCAAGAGCAAAAAAGAGCAGAAAGCAAATGCCAATGCAGACAACGGAAAGGAGGAGAAGAAATAATGTTCCTTTTAATTAAATTTACCTTACTGTACGCCGTTGTTCTGATGCTCGTTGCGATGGGCGGTATGTTCTCCGAGCGAAGCGGTGTCATCAACATCGCGCTGGAAGGAATCATGGCGATCGGCGGCCTTGCCGGTGTCTTCGTCCTGGTTCTGTTCCCGGACCTCCCGGCTCCTGCACTTGTGGCACTTTCCATTCTGGCGAGCGCCGTATCCGGTATGATCTACTCTCTGCTGCTTGGCTTCTCCGCCATCACACTGAAAGCAGACCAGACGATCGGCGGAACCGCGCTGAACATGCTGGCTACTGCCATTGCCATCGTCCTGGTAAAAGCATTCAACAACGGCTCGGATGCCGGAAACGGTGCAGCTTCCGCAAAGCTGAACTACACCAACGCCGCTTTCATTTACAAGATCGGACCATTTACCGTGAACATCTTCCTGTTCATCGGCATCATCCTTCTGATCTGCAGCTACGTGTTCCTCTTCAAAACGAAATGGGGACTGCGCCTGCGTGCCTGCGGTGAGCATCCACAGGCAGCCGACTCTGTTGGTATCAACGTATACCAGTGGAGATACACCGGTGTTATCATCTCCGGTGCACTCGGCGGTATCGGCGGATTTGCCTACATCGTTCCGTCCGTTACCACCTGGAACTTCGAAGTCGGCGTAGCCGGTGCCGGATTCCTTGCCCTCGCTGTTATGATCTTCGGTCAGTGGAAACCGTTCCACATTGCCGGAGCAGCCGTATTCTTTGCGGTATTCCGTTCCCTGGCAAACATTGCGGACTCCACCGTCCTCTCCCATCTGGGACTGTCCAAGAACATTTACAACATGATGCCGTTTATCGCATCCATGATTATTCTCGCCTTCACATCCAAGAATTCCCAGGCTCCGAAAGCCGAAGGTATTCCATACGATAAGGGCGCAAGATAATATGTAACTATTCAGAGCCATGTGAAATGGAAGAAAAAATTGCGAATCATGCTTGCATGAATGAGCGGTTTTTTCTGGAATTTCATATGGCGAGCAGCCACATCGAGATGCAGCGCAGCGGAATCGAGATGTGGCTCTGAATAGTTACAATTTTTAAAGGCAGAGCCGTTAAATCCGAACTGTGTTTTTTCGGCTCTGCCTTTTCTCTATCATTCTGATTTATTTTTCATCAAAGAAAGGAAAAAATTATGCTGAACACCAAATTATTTGACCACACTATTTTAAAAGCAGACGCAACCGAAGCACAGGTTGCAAAGATCTGCGACGAGGCACTTGCACATGATTTTGCTTCTGTCTGCGTCAACCAGTACTACACCAAATTCGTTGCTGAAAAGCTCAAAGGATCTGACGTCAAAGTCTGCACCGTTGTCGGCTTCCCTCTGGGCATGTCCGATACCCGTGTAAAAGCGTTTGAGACCCGTGCAGCCATCGAAGACGGTGCACAGGAGGTTGATATGGTCATCAACGTCGGAGCCCTCAAAGACGGCAAATACGACTTCGTACGCTCCGATATCCAGACCTTAAAAGAAGTATGCGGCAAGGACATCGTTCTGAAAGTCATCATCGAGACCTGCCTTTTAACCGATGAAGAGAAAGTAAAAGCGTGCGAGCTCGCAAAAGAAGCCGGCGCTGACTTCGTAAAAACCTCCACCGGATTTTCTACCGGCGGTGCAAAAGCGGCTGATGTTGCCCTGATGAGAAAGACCGTAGGCCCGGATATGGGCGTAAAAGCTTCCGGCGGAATCCACAACGCAGACGAGGCACAGGCTATGGTAGATGCCGGCGCAAGCCGTCTCGGAACAAGCGCAACACTGGCTATCATCGGATAAAAAGGAGTTTCTTATGGATACGATACTGATAGGAATTGCCGGAGGAATCGGCAGTGGAAAAACGACACTGGCAGATAAGCTGGTAGAAAGTTTTGGACGCGATGAAGTGAGCATTCTGCGCCATGACAACTATTACAAACGCCATGACGATATTCCTTTTGAGGAGCGTGCCAAATTAAATTACGATCATCCCGATGCCTTTGATACCGACCTGTTATGCCAGCACATTCTCGAGCTGAAAGCCGGAAAATCCATCGAGATGCCGGTTTACGATTATGCCATGCATAACCGCTCGGATAAAACGATTCTGGTCCATCCTGCCCCGGTTATCGTGCTCGAGGGCATTCTCCTCTTCGTTGAGAAGGATCTCTGCGATCTGATGGACATCAAAGTCTTTGTCGATACCGATGCGGACGTGCGGATTCTCCGCCGGATCCTGCGCGATGTAAAAGAGCGCGGCCGTTCCCTGGACAGCGTTGTAACGCAGTACCTGACGACCGTAAAACCGATGCACGAGCAGTTCGTAGAGCCGAGCAAGCGCCGTGCCGACGTGATCATCCCGGAGGGCGGACAGAACACCGTTGCGCTTGAAATGCTGATCGAGCGGGTGCGTAAGCATCTGAATCTGGTGCAGAACCAGTAAACATCCGTTTATCGCTATAAAAATCTGCAAAAAAAGAACGAGGACTGAATTTTCTCTTTTTCCGTCCTCGCTCTTTTTATTTTTCCCTTACAGATGTTCCAGCATTCCCTGCAGCCAGATCTGGCCTTTGAAACGTCTTCCCACTTCCGGTACTCCAAATAAATCCTTTTCGTTGATACAGATGTCTATCGGCACATCGTTGCAGACGAGGCCGAGCTCATACACCTGCTCGCCCGTTACCGCGTTCTTCGTTGTATTCATCTCCGTAATTTCACCCATCACGCTGTACTGGTCACATTCGAGACCGCTCGGCATGAAAAAGCTATCTACAATAGAAAAGACATCTTCCTTCGTCAGACGCTGGGAAATCATGGCATATGTGTCAATATCATCCATGGTGAGACTTTCCATCGCATCCTCATCCCCGTTTCTGGCAGCCGAGATCAGTGAATTCTTCTGCTGCGTGCTGCGGCGCTCCTTCTCGACCTGTTCCGGGTCTTTCTGGATCGGAAGCAGAATTGTTCCTTCCGCTGCAAGACCGGAGACAGAAAGCGGGAGCGGAAGCGGCTGCAGCGCATTTTTCTGTTTCATCTCAAGATATTCCGCTGCATGCGTCAGATAAAAGATCATCGTGATGCCAAGCCGCATATCGTCGCAGGCGCCTGCAAACGATTCCTTATCGACGTGGCGCTCCACCGATACCTCCTCGTAGGAGCTGATCTGCCCGCCCTCGAAATAGGGATAATAATATTCCATCTGGAAACGGTTGTTCTCATCAATTTCCCCACAGACCGTGATACCACAGTCATATGCATATTCTTTCGAAAATTCAGCAAAAAGGTGGTGTTCTTCTGTTTCCACAATCTTTTTACGGTCGTAGTTTTCTACTACATCACGAAGAATCTCCTGGAGTTCCTTCGTCGTCTTGATCTTTGAAAATCCAATGGTTTTCAGGTAAGCGTGCATAAGAACACCTCCTCTCATTCCTTTGTATTTCTTATGCGATTAGTGTTTCGGAACCAGTTTCTCTTTTCCGCCCATGTACATACGAAGAACTTCCGGAATGCTTACGGTTCCGTCTGCATTCAGGTTGTTCTCCAGGAATGCGATCAGCATACGCGGCGGAGCAACTACGGTGTTGTTCAGGGTATGTGCCAGGTATTTCTTTCCGTCCTCGCCGTTGACACGGATTTTCAGACGTCTTGCCTGTGCATCGCCAAGGTTGGAGCAGCTTCCTACCTCGAAGTATTTCTTCTGACGCGGAGACCATGCCTCAACATCGACAGATTTTACTTTCAGGTCAGCCAGGTCACCGGAGCAGCACTCCAGAGTACGAACCGGGATATCCATGGAACGGAACAGGTCTACGGTGTTCTTCCACAGTTTGTCATACCACATCATGCTGTCTTCCGGTTTGCAGACAACAACCATCTCCTGTTTCTCGAACTGATGGATACGATAAACACCACGCTCCTCGATGCCGTGTGCTCCTTTTTCTTTACGGAAGCACGGAGAGTAGCTGGTCAGGGTCAGAGGCAGTTTCTCCTCCGGGATGATGCTGTCGATGAATTTACCGATCATGGAGTGCTCGCTGGTTCCGATCAGGTACAGATCCTCGCCCTCGATTTTGTACATCATGGACTCCATCTCAGCGAAGCTCATAACACCGTTTACGACGTTGCCGTGGATCATGAAAGGCGGTACGCAGTAGGTAAATCCTCGGTCGATCATGAAATCTCTTGCATAAGAAAGGATGGCAGAGTGGAGGCGTGCAATGTCGCCCATCAGATAATAGAATCCGTTTCCTGCAACTTCTCTTGCTGCGTCCAGATCGATTCCGTCGAAGGACTCCATAATGTCGGTGTGATACGGGATTTCAAAATCCGGTACAACCGGCTCGCCGAAGCGCTCTGCTTCTACGTTCTCGCTGTCATCTTTTCCGATCGGTACGGAAGGATCGATGATGTTCGGGATCACCATCATGATCTTCTTGATTTCTTCTTCTACTTCTTTTTCTCTTGCAGAAAGAGCCTCGATGCGGGAACCGTCAACAGCTACCTGTTTCTTTACTTCCTCAGCCTCTTCTCTCTTGCCCTGGCCCATCAGTGCGCCGATCTGTTTGGAGATTTTGTTTCTTTTTGCACGAAGTGCCTCTACTTCCTGTTTGATGTCACGGTTTTCTTTGTCCAGCTCGATGACTTTATCAACCAGCTCCAGTTTCTGATCCTGGAATTTATTTCGGATATTCTGTTTTACAACTTCCGGGTTTTCTCTTAAAAACTTAATGTCTAACATAATTTCCTCCTAGTAGATCTTATCCCCTCATTTTGGCGGGATTCTTTTTGTTCTTTCCAGCCCGGAACCACTGCCGTTTTTCCAGCATTTATGCGGGTTTGGCGCGTTCCAGTACCATCATATAACAGTATATGCATTTTTTCAAGCGTTCTTTCATGCTGTTTTTCTGCGGTCCGCTTTTACATCAGATCGATCGAATTCATCGTAATTGCCTGGCGCAGCGCGTCGATTTCCTCGGCGCTCAGCATGATATAGGACTCGCCTTTTACGATCTCTTTCAGATATAAAAAACAGTTGTCACGGCTGTGGATTGCATTCAGGATAAAACCTGTGTTTTCTTTGTCGAGCATTGCCAGCGCAAAACTCATCTTTCCGCCCACATCGTCAAACGCATCATATTTTACGATTCCGTATTTGTTCAGCGTCATGCCCTGGATCTTTTTCAGATCCGCAAGATTTTTTTTCGTCAGCTCATTCTGCTTGTTCAGTTTGTCAATTTCCTTGAACCGCTGATGAAACAGCTTTTCGAGTGACTGGGCGTCTTTTCCCTTCATAAAGCTTCTGTACTTCTGGTTCAGTCTGCTCAGACGCAGCGACATGCTGACCGTCATAATCATCATCACGATAATCAGTACAATCAGAAGAAGTACAACAACGCCAAGGTCAATTCCTACCTTACTAAATAAATCGCTCATTATTCTACCTCTTACTGTATTGATTCAAACAGATCCATGATTCTCTCGAGCTCTTCCTGGGAATAATACTCGATCTCGATCTTTCCTTTGTGCTTTGCCCCGCGGTGAATGGAAACCTTCGTACCAATGATGCTCTTAATTTTCTCTTCCAGACCTTCGTAGATGGCTTCCTCTTCCAGATTGACTTTCTTTTCTTTCTTCACCTTCGGATTCAGGATCTCTTTGACCAGGCGCTCGGTCTCACGGACACTGAGCTTTTCATCGAAGATTTTCATTGCCGTATTGTACTGGAGCTCTTTATTCTCCAGCGCCAGCAGCGTACGCACATGACCGGTTGTCAGCATTTCATCGACAACCATCTGCTGTACCCTGTCGTCCAGTTTCAGGAGACGCATCGAGTTTGTAACCGCCGTTCTGCTCTTGGAAACGCGCTCTGCGATTTCATCCTGGCGGAGATGGAACTCTTCCATCAGGCGTTTGTATGCGTGTGCCTCCTCAATCGGGTTCAGGGATTCTCTCTGAATATTTTCAATCAGGGAAATCTCGACAACTTCCTGCTCGGTAAAATCTTTGATGATGACCGGTACTTCTTTGATTCCGGCAAGCTTTGCAGCCCTCCATCTCCGTTCCCCTGCGATGATCTCATAATAATCATCTTTTTTCTGCACCAAAATCGGCTGCAGAACTCCGAACTGTTTGATGGATTCCGAAAGTTCGATCAGGCCGTCCTCGTCAAAGGATTTTCGCGGCTGTTCGCGGTTCGGTTCAATTTCGGAGATTTTCAGTTTCATCTCGACTGGTTTTTCGACAACTTTTTCAACAACCTTCTCGACTACTTTGACCTCCGGTTTTGCCGGTTTCTCTTTTGCTTCTGCTTTGGCCGAATGTCCCGGTGAAATCAGGGAATCCAGGCCCTTGCCTAAGCCTCCTCTTCTCGCTGCCATTACTCTTCATCCCCCCTGTGAATCACTTCGTCTGCCAGGAGACGGTAGCTCTCTGCACCGGTGGACCGCTTGTCGTAATAGTTGATCGGCATACCGTAGCTCGGTGCCTCCGCAAGGCGGACATTTCTCGGAATAATGGTTTTGTAGATATTCTGATCCAGGCTGTCTTTTACGTTTTCTACTACCTGCAGAGAAAGATTCGTTCTCGCATCGTACATGGTAAAGACAACGCCTTCCATCTCCAGTTCCGGATTCAGACGCTCCTGCACCAGCTCAATCGTGTGCATAAGCTGGGATAAGCCCTCCAGTGCGTAATACTCACACTGAATCGGCACCAGAACGGTGTCCGCGGTGGTCATCGCGTTGATTGTCAGCATATTTAAGGATGGCGGACAGTCAATAATAATGAAGTCGTACTGATCGCGGACCTGATCAATTGCGTTTTTCAGGATGAATTCTTTGTCTTCCACCCCGATCAGCTCGATCTCCGCTCCGGCCAGATTGACATTGGAAGGGATAAGGGAAAGATTGTCAAAATTCAGAGGAATGATGCAGTCCTCCAGTTTTGACTCTCCAAGAAGCAGCTCATAGATGGTATTTTCCACTTCATTTTTCTCTACTCCCATTCCGCTGGTGGTATTTCCCTGCGGGTCCATATCAATGGTCAGAACTTTTTGTCCCATTTCTCCTAAACAGGAAGAAAGGTTAATTGCGGTGGTAGATTTACCTACGCCGCCTTTCTGGTTTGCAATTGCAATTGTTCTTCCCAAAATATGTATTGCCTCCTTTCATCTTTTTGTTTTCCATTTGCAGTTTTTCCTTTTTACAGGAAATGACCTGCCGGCACTTCTTTCAAAAAAATGATTCATGCGGCAGGTGTTTTGGCATATAGATAGGAAAAATCTCCTTTTCTATGCCAGTCTATCTGAGGAATTCTTCAGATTCTATCTCAAAATTGCCCCAATTTGGGACAAAGATATTTTATCATACTACGCCGGATTTTACTACTGGAAATGTTTCACGTGAAACATTTTCTGCATTTTTGCATGATTAGGCGGTTTGAAGCATAAGAAAATTGGAGATTTTTGGCGATGTTTCACGTGAAACATTTTGAAAAGCACTGTTTTACAATAATTTTTCTCGGTTTTTACGCTGTTTAAAGGCTTTTTGGAATTTTTTCAGCGATGATTTTGCATTTTTTTGATGGTTTCCAAGTAATTCTGCAATGTCAGAACATTTTTTTCTGTTTCACACAGTTTTTATAAAATGTTTCACGTGAAACATTTTAATTTTTGACGTTTTTGAGGTATAAATATACTGGAAACGTTATTTTAATCGTGTGATGCTCTTTTTCAAGGAAATCTCATGTGATTAGAAAGAAAAAATCAACTTATCAGGATATTATTGATACATAGATCAGGAATCAAAACTGTTTATGGTTGTTCGGTGATCGTAAATGTCTCTTTTGTATATAAAATGTATTTTTATTCACCAGGGCTCTGTTTTTTCATCGTTCTTCCTCACTTTTTTCAAATTTTCAGCATTTTTCTCTTTATTTTCATCAGTAAGAGGCATAATCCGTGAGACATTCTCTTTTTCATTTTTTCTCCAGTTTTTCTCTTTTCGGGCGGTTTTTCTTTGATTTTTTTTATTTTACAGGCCAAGCTGCACATTTTCTGTTTTTTATCGATTTATTTGATTTCACTATAATTTTTCTGTTTTTATGGTTTTAATATTTTTCTCTCGCTGCCACGTCTTTTATCCTCTTTTCCATCTTTCTGGCTTACCTTTCTCTTTTTTTGTAAACAATCTCACTTTTTCTCTTTTATCAACATTTTTTATTCCTTCTCTCCGTTTTTTATCCCTCATCGCCATTTCACACCATTTTCTTGCCTTTCACTGCCTCTCCCTCCCGTTTTTATTCTTTTCGCCCATGTCTATACTACATTTTCCCCTTTTCAGTCGTTTTTTGCCTTTTCTCAACTCATTTTTATCTTTTTTTGCTTTTTCCGCCTCTTCCATCGTTTTATACCCTCTTTTTGCCATTTTTTAGATCGTCCTTCATTTTTTCGTTTCTACTTATGTCACTTTCCCCGTCTCATTTTTCACGTTTCACGTCTCTCAAAATGTTTCACGTGAAACATCGTTTTTTACGATTTTCGGTCTTCGGCGATCAGTGAGAAGCGATTTGCTTCCCGGCTTTCCGAAAATCACTCTCATTTTTCACCTCTCTTATTTTTAAAATAATCGTATTTTCTATTCTATTTTTGATTTTCTCCGTCTTTTCTACATTTTTCCTGTATTTTCGCGTGTTTTACGTAGTTTTTCGTCTCTGTTTTCTCTCTTTTATTAAATTATTTAATTATATTTTTATATTTTCGTATGAATTGAACTTTTATATTCGTTTTTTCGGATTTTCCAAACCATTTACTAAACGCATTTTGGGACCATTTTTTCATGGATTTTTACCAATCTGGAAGGATTTTATCCCATAGTGCCGTTTTCATGCTTTTATGTGTATTATTGCATCATTTTTTCTCTGTTTTTTGCAGTTATGTAAACTATTTAAATATGCCATTCGCCAGTAGTTGACATAACGTAGTTCTCCTGGAATTGTCTACGCTTTTCGTCAAATTGCGTCTTATTTTCGTCTCTTTTTCTCATTTTTCCCTTAATTTTTGCATTGTATCTTTCCCTTTTTTCGCTTATAATAAGCTCAACACAACGTTTCGAACCGATTCCTCCCCTCCGGGAGACCCCTGAAAGGAGTTTTATCATATGAAACACAGCAAAAAACTGGTCACCTTGAGTGTCCTCACTACGATGTCCGGCGCAGCGATTTACTTTCTGAATAAAACGCTCGATACCGCCGCCGTACGGAAAAACCTGCTCGCCTCGGCTGAAAAAGAGATCTTTTCCTGGCAGTTCGGCGATATTTTTTACACAAAAAAAGGCACCGGAACCCCGATGCTCTTACTTCATGACTTACATTGTGCCTCCAGCGGCCGCGAATGGCAGTATATTGAGGATACTCTCGCAAAGGATCACACCGTCTACACACTCGATCTTCTCGGCTGCGGCCGTTCCGACAAGCCGGCGATCACGTACACGAACTTTTTATACGTACAGCTCATCGTCACCTTCATCAAGCAGGTCATCGGATGTCCAACCGACGTAATTGCATCCGGTTTATCCGGTTCTTTCGTCGTAACCGCCTGCAATACAGCCCCGAAATGCTTTGGCCGAATCATGATGATCAACCCGACCGACCTTGCCAAGCTCAACAAAATCCCGGATAAACGCAGCCGCTTCCTGAAACGCATGATCGAGCTCCCGCTCGTCGGAACGCTGCTGTACCACACGCTCACCGGCCGATCCAACATCGAGCTTTTATTCACCGAGAGCTACTACCACAACCCGTTCCACCGCTCGCCGGAGGACGTAGACGCATTCTATGAGTCAGCCCACCTCCAGAGCAGTGCCGGAAAGTACCTTTTTGCAAGCCTTGCGGGCAATTACGTGAACCTCAACATCGGCCACGCCTTAAAGCACATTGACAACAGCATCTTCCTCATCGGCGGCGAGGAAGAGCCGGGCATCGCAGAAACCTTTGCGCTGTACACAGCGCTCAACACCTCCATCGAAACCCAGATCCTGCCGAAAACAAAGCACATGCCGCAGATGGAGGCCCCGCAGGCCCTCTTAGACCAGATCCAGATCTTCTTCGCACCGGTACAGTAATACCCCCTTCTGCTCCCGGCCTCGAGCGAAAAAAATGAGACAAAAAAACGGAGAATTTACTGATATTTCCATGTCAGTAAATCCTCCGTTTTTCTATTTTTAACCCGGCTCACAGTCCATTTCCAACGCATCTTCCTCTGCGCCCGGATAATCCGTTGGCGGCGCTGTATACGTTTCCATTCCCTCTTTTATTTCATCCATCGTATAAATATTAATTCTCTCCTCCGGCGCTGCATCCGGGTCAAATTCCACCGTTTCTCCCAGTGCAAGCATCATTGGCTCATCCGCATTTCTTTTCTCATCTGCAATCTCATACGCGTTTACATATTCACCCGACGCAGTCTCTACATACTGTCCAAACCCGTCGCAAAGCCGGTAATAAAGCTCCTTTTCCGCATCTTTCTCCAGAAAATACAAGGATTTCTGCCCGATCACCGGATCAAGGTCGCAGAAGCTGATCTGTATATAGTTCTCCCGCCGTTCCTCCTCCGAATACTCCGCTTTCAGCTCCTCTGCGTTCCAGTACGTAATTCCCGCATCCTCCATGGACTGCAGATACTCTTCCACCGTAACTGCTCCGCCCGGCTTTCGAACCGTAATATGTTCTCCGGCTTCCATATCACCTTTCAAAACGTCATCCACCCGCAGTGAAATATCGGTTGCAATCTCAATTCCCCCGGCAAAACAGCTATAATCCTCTACCGTTCCTAGAACAATGAGATCGCTTCCCTCTTTCTGCTCATAAAAGCTATTATAAAACCGATCCCACTCCTTCAACCCTCCGTACTGCATATTTACCTTTGCCGGATCCAGATTTTCAAACCGCATTTTCTCCTCTGTTTCCGCCGTTTCTGCATTACCGCAGCCCACCAGCAGAATACACAATACTGTCAAACAAACCTTTTTCATCCTTTCACCCCCCCATCCACCGTCTTTGTTATACTCCCATTATACTTCTTCCGCTTTCATTTTCCCATAAAAAAGCGGAAGACTTACTGATTTTTTCACTCTCAGTAAATCCTCCGTTTTCAATTTTAACCAGATTTTAATGACTCTTTATTCCGCTGATTCTGACGTGCTGTCTGAAGAACTGTCATCTTCCGTCTTTGCCGCAAGCAGTTTCCCGTAATTTTCCAGCATGGTCTTCACGTTATTTTTATTCACAAGAGACGGCACTCCGTCCTCATCTACCGTGTAATAGAAGCTCGAATCATACGGGCTGTAAGCAAATGTCAGGTCGCCGTCTGTCATATGGAAGACTGCGGTAAACTCGGCATCCTTGGCCTGTACGAGGCTCTCATCCTTCGTCTGCGCCTTCAGGCCAATGAGTGAAGAATAGAATGTGGTAAACGTTGATTTATCAATCGTTTCATCGCCGCAGGTGTAACTGATTTCCTGTGTTGTGGAATCGCTGTCGTCATCCTTTTTCTCTTCCACATGGCGTACATACGTCTTCGTCTCGCCGTTATACGTAATATCAAGACTCGTCAGATCCGATACATTTTCCATGCCGATATACATGTTCCAGAAATCAGATGCCTTCTTTCCGGTGAAGGTTTCAACGTTCGAAGCCGTCATCAGATGAACTTCATTCGAGCCGTCCAGCTTCACGTAATAAGAACCGCCGTCCTCATTTGCATTGCCGACATACAATACCAGATCTTTCTCCACCGTAACGGTTGTCGTTTCGGAAGAAGAGCTCGTTGCAGTGCTGTCGCTTGATGCAGAATCTGTTGTGGAATCCGAAGAAGTATCTGCCGTTGTTGTATCGTCAGCCTCAACCTCCTGCTCTTCCGTGTAATGCACGCGAATCGTCGTCTTTGGCTGATCCAGTCCGTACTGGGAAAGATCCGATGCGTTGTACGTAACAAGATCTCCAAAGCTAAGAGATGCCACCGCACTTGTCATGGTGCCGATCGAATCCGCATCACCGCCATGTGCCGCTCCATCTGCGTCCACAACCTGCCATTCATCCGTCTGGAGTGCCGAATCAGCAGCGCTTACTTCTTTTGTCAGCGTATATCCGTTCTCACCCTCCACCTGCAGCTTCGTAATGTTTTCCGCCGTCACAGATGGCATGGATTCCGTTGTCGCCCACTCCATCATATCGGACGGGAACATCGTTCCAAGCGATGTGCTTACCAGATAAACCTTACTCGTATCATCGTTCAGATAAATATAGTATCTGCTCGAGCTGTTCTTATCTCCGACATGAATCGTCGTTTTCTCGTCTCCCGCAGTCACTACAACCTCCTGAGACGGCGTCTCGAGTCCAAAATCGGCCATAGAATCGATTTCATCGCCTTCAATGACTCTTTCTGCTGTCATGCTGCTAAGAGAGCTTAAAACGCTCGTTATCTTGCCCTCATCCAGTGGGAATCCATCCTCCTGATCGTATGTCCAGATATCGGTATCATCGTCTCCTGCTGTTTTCGTAAAGGACACCGTCTCTCCGTTGATCTGGAACGAAAGCGCTGTTACATCATCTTTTGAAAAATCAACCACTTTTTCGGCGTCTGCACCAGAATCCGAACTGCCGCTGTCCGCATCGGCGGTGCTGTTTTTCTTCGTCAGCACCACCAGTACGGCAAGAAGCAGTACCAAAAGGATCAGGCAGGCCGCCATCTTTCCTTTTTTCTTCATCACTGTTTTCTCCTCTTCATCCAGATCATCACGCCAATCACAACAAGTACCAGCGGAATTCCCGCAATGGTAATAATAGACCAGGTGTTAACTGCTCCCTGTGTAAATACCAGGTTTGTATAGCTTGTGCTCTTGCTTGGAATAACAACGGTCTGCTCCACATCACACATGGAGGTCAGTGCAGTCGCTGCCAGCTTCGAGTTCGCACCGCTGATTGCCTGGTCAATCTGGCTGCTCAGCATCGATGCACTCGAGAAATAAATGATCTGTGTCTCTTTATCATCTACAGTCTCTGTGATGGAAACACCAAGGTCAAATGCGCCCGTCTCACTGTCCGCACTCTTCGACCAGGTGCTGTTCTCCGGGTCATTTTCAATATAAGCGTCCTCGGTGGTCGTCAGAAGGCTCTTGATCGTAATGGTATCACGATAAGAATCGAGCTTCTGAATTGCCTGTGCAACCGGCATCAGAATGTAATTACTCTTTACTTCGGTTGTAATGTCATCACTCTGAATGTTCGGCAGCAGATAATACGGCATCTGCGGATAATAATGCTGGGAATCGGTCTCCACAACAATTCCGCTGGAGCGTTTCACGCCGTAGTTCTCCAGTATGGAATCTAGATTCGGCATATCCGTTCCGGTATAGCTGGTGAACATCAGAAGTTTTCCGCCGTTTTCCAGGTAGGTAATGACTTTATTTGCCTCATCCTCGGAGAAATCGGTGGTCGGGGACATGATCACAAGCTCCTCGGCATCCTCCGGGATATCGTCTGTCATCAGGGCAAGATCACTGATTTCCACATTGTTTTTGTTAACGGCATCGCTGAAGTTCGTAGAGAGATCACTCTCGGAAGCCTCGCCGTGGCCGGTTACCCAGTAAACCTTCGGGTTGTTTTCACTCGTCACATACGTGATGGCGCTGGTAATCTGACCCTCGCCGTCAAAGCCGGTCGTCTGTGTCTGATAGGTCTGATAGTTTGTGGAAGTCTCCCACATATCACTGTTGCTGACCACCTTGCTCTTATCGCCGCATACGACAATTACACTGTTTGCAGCTACCGTCTGATCGGTATACTGACTCGTAAATTTCGGATACAGATCCGGGTCTTTTGTCTCTACTTTGATATGGTCAGAAAGCTCATCGTAGTGCTCCAGCAGCTTCTCGATGGTGTCATCCTCACTGCCCTTCTGCACAATATAATACAGGGTAACGTCTTGATCGAGATCCTTTAATGCCGTTTTCGTCTCATCTGTAATGGAATACATTTTCTGCGTACTCAGGTCAATCTGTGTTTTGCTGGTCGGAATCTGCGCCACAATCAGGTTAATAACCACAATCACAGCCAGAACTATCACCGTCATAATTGAAGAATAAGAGCCCTGTTTCAGGTGCTTTTTCTGCTCCTCGCCGGTGAACACTTCCTTCAGATGTTCTTTGGAGAACGTCTTTTTCAGCTTTTCTTTGATGTTAAAATTCACTTTATGCTGTTTCTTTTCTTTCTTTTCGCTGCTCATCGTCTCCACCTCCTAATTCCAGCGTTTCTTCTGCAGGGACTGCATTGCAAGGAAAGTGCAGATTGCAATGACGGACAGATAGTAAACAATACCACCGATGTCCAGAATACCGTTCACAAAGTTATCCATATGGCCTGCCATGTTGAATACACCGAGCAGATCCTGGATTTTTCCCTCAAGAAGGGTGGATTTTGTGAAATAAACTGCTGTCAGCGCACCCTCGCCAATCACGGCAATCACACCTGTAATGATCGGGTTTTTAATCATACTGCCGATCCAGAGGCATACCAGTGCAATGATGATAAAGAACGCAAAGAAGGAGCTTCCGGCTCCCTCCGGGAAGAAGTTTGCGATACCGCTCTCCACGTAGCACAGGAACAGGATCACAAAGCCGACAACGGCTGCGATGACCTGGCTCTCGGTGATGGAGGAAACGAACACACCGACCGAAATATAGGCTGCTCCCAGCAGGAAATAGCCAAGGATCGAAGTGTAGGATACAGCGTAGGAAACTGTTCCGTGGGTTCCAAGAAGCAGCGGATACAGGCACATAATCAGCACTGGAATCACATAAATGGTGAGAAGTGCCAGATATTTTCCAAGGATAATATCGGAAATTTTTACCGGTGCGGTAAGGAGCAGCTGATCCGTTTTATTTTTCTGCTCCTCCGACAGGACACGCATTGTCAGAACCGGTACTGCGATCAGCAGAATAAATGCGGAATTCTGCAGCGCGTATCCGATCTCCGGGTAACCCTGCTGCAGGTTGATGGCCGTAAAATACAGGCCGAACAGCGCCAGAGTAAACGCCATAAACAGATATCCGACCATGCTCGTCAGATAGCTTTTTAACTCTTTTTTATAAATCGCCGTCATTGTGCGTCTCCCTCCTCCTGTTTTGTTTCAGCGGCTGATTCCGCTGCATCTGTGCTTTTTTCTTCAGACGTTTCCCCGACAGCCGTTTTGTCTGCTTCTGGTTCACATTCTTTTTCACGTTCTTTTTGCTTCAGCTGTTCTTTCTCTGCTTTTTTCAGCTTTCTTGCAGCCTTTCCGGAATCATCTGTCAGCTCCAGGAAGACGTCTTCCAGAGACATCGAGGAGGAAGTCAGCTCGAGGATCGGGCAGTTGGCCTTTGCCAGTGCATAGAACAGCTCCTCGCGGATATCCTTATCCTTTTCCGTGGTAATTTTTACCTTAATCTGCTCCTCATTCGGCGTATTTTCATATTGAATCTCTTTTGCATCGAGCGCATTAAGCGCCGGAACCAGCTGCTTTCTCGTTCCGTGAACGGTACATGTAACCGTGTTTGATCCAAGCATCAGTTTACTTAAGTTTTCCGGGGTGTCGCTCGCAACAAGCTGTCCCTTTGCAATAATCATAACGTAATCGCAGACAGCGCTGACCTCGGAGAGGATGTGGGAACTTAAGATAACGGTATGTTTTTTACCCAGTGATTTGATCAGGTCGCGGATCTCAATGATCTGCTTGGGATCCAGGCCTACCGTCGGCTCATCGAGGATGATGATCGGCGGATAACCGAGCACTGCCTGTGCCAGTCCGACCCTCTGTCGGTATCCTTTCGACAGATTCTTGATCAGACGGTTCTGCATATCGGTGATCTTCACCAGATTCATGACCTCAAGAATCTGTTTCTTTCTCTGATCCTTTGGAATTTTCTTTAATTCCGCCACGAATTTCAGATATTCCAGAACGGTCATGTCCGTGTAGACCGGCGGCAGCTCCGGCAGATAGCCGATGCATTTTTTTGCCTCCTCCGGCTCCTCCAGGATGTTGTGCCCGTTGATCAGCACTTCGCCCTCCGTAGATGCCAGATAGCCGGTGATGATGTTCATGGTTGTTGATTTTCCGGCGCCGTTTGGGCCAAGGAAACCATAGATCTGGCCTTCTTCTACGGTAAAACTCAGGTTGTTGACAGCTACGTGGTCGCCATAGCGTTTCACCAGGTTTTTAACCTCTATCAATGTTCCTTCCTCCTTGTTTCTTAAAGCAGTCCCAGCCCGCCCTTGGGGGTGAAAGAGCCGGAGATGCTCTCATTTTCTAAAGACACTTTATCTTATTCTGAAAATGTGATAATTTGCTGGAAAATTTGTGAAAAAACGGTGAAGGCATGGAGCAGTTTGTTTGTTTTTCGACGAAAAATCAATTTCTTTTACCATAAGAATCATGTATACTATAACGTATCCGCGGACGGACGCTTTTCCATTTTTGTTCCGCCGCGAAACATTACGCCGGACTTTTCCCGTCCGGGACTGGAGATTTTAGGAGACTCTATGAATAAAAAAGACTACTACTGGGCCAAGTATATGCTGATTTTCAGCTTTTTCTGCATCTCTTTTGGCACCTCGATTTTCCTGAAAACCGAACACGCCCCCGATGAGGCGATGCGGATGCTGATTCCGGAATACATCGTCTCACACCACACACTGCCGAACGGCATGGAAGAATCGGTGCGCCATCCGCTGTGGGGATTCTCCTATGCGCTGTATCCGTATCTGACCGCGATCATCAGCTCCGTGTTTATGGCCATTACATCGCTGTTTACGAAAAGTGCAGCGGCTCTTTTAACTGCCGCTCGCCTCACCAGCGTCCTTTCCGGCACCGGCACACTGATCGTTGTGTTTCTGATCGGCGAAGAGCTCTTTGAACGGCGCGAATCCGCACTGCTCGGCGGTATTTTCGTCGGTTTTCTGCCGCAGTTTGTGTTCCTCTCCTGCTATGTGAACAACGACTCGTTCGCCGTTTTCACGGTCGCACTGATCATCTATTTCTGGATTCGCGGCATGAAAAGCGCATTCTGCAAAAAAGACTGTATCGGCCTGGGAGCAGGCTGCGGACTCTGCGCGCTGTCGTACTATAACGCCTACGCGTACCTGCTGTGCAGCATTCTGCTGTTCTTCGCGCTGATGATTCATTTCCGGAAACCGGCAAAAGAAATTTTTGTCAAAGCGCTGGCTGTTTTCGCTATCGCCTTCCTGATCGGCGGCTGGTTCTTCATCCGCAATGCCGTCATCCACGACGGCGATCTGCTCGGCATGCGCACCTCGAATGAATCCGCAGCGCTGTACGCAGCCGATGAATACAAACCAGAGAATCGTCAGACCCCGGCATCCGAAGGCTGGAACTTCCAGCAGACGTATTTACAGACCCCGGAGGGCCGCACCTCCAACTGGCTGTTCTCGACCGTCAGCAGCTTCATCGGCTCGTTCTCCTACATGACCGTCCATCTCCCGATGGTGCTTTATCTGCTGTACGGCGCCCTGATGGCATTCGGATTCCTAGTGTTTTTGTTCCTCGGCATGGTTCCGCACTGGTTCCACAAAAAGCCGCAGCTTCTCCTCTTTGTGATGCTGTTCCTCGCCTGCCTGGTCACGCTGTTCATGGACATGTACAACACGTATTTCAGCGACTACCAATCGCAGGGCCGTTACCTGATGCCGGCGCTCGTCCCTCTGATGATCTGGATCGACGACGGCTACTCTTCTCTCACCGCGAAACTTCCCGCCGAGTGGAAGCGCGCCTCCTGCCATCTGACACTCCTGCCTGGAACGATCTGGCTGGTACTGTTCCTCATCAGCTACATCAGATTTCTGATTCCGGGCTGCTGTATGGCGTCCTAAACGTTTTCAGAACGTCAAAAAGCGCTGCAAAGAACTTTTTTCTTCTGTTCTTTGCAGCGCTTCTTTTATTTTTTTGAATTTTTTACTGAATCGGCTCCTTCGCCGGTGTTCCCGCTTTTCTCGGGTACTTTTTCGGCGTTGCCTTCACCTTCTCGATGCAGACAAACGATCTCTCATCCTCGGTTCCCGTAAGCTGGAAGTAAACCGGCTCTTTCGCCTCGCCGCCGAGCACATGAATTGCTTTTTGGGCCGCGGTAAGCTCCTCATTCAATTTGCCCGATTTATACGAGACAAACCGTCCTCCCACCTTCACATATGGCAGACAATATTCCGAAAGGGAGCTTAAATTCGCCACTGCCCGCGACACCACGAGATCAAACTGCTCCCGGTAATCCTTCTGGCGTGCGAAATCCTCGGCTCTTCCGTGAACCGCCGTGATTTTCGAAAGGCCAAGCTGTCCGATCACCTCATTCAGGAATTTCACTCTCTTATTCAGTGAATCCAGCAGTACAACTTCCACCTCCGGAAATGCGATTTTCAGCGGGATTCCCGGAAAACCGGCTCCCGTTCCCACGTCGAGAATGCGTCCCGCCTGTTCCACATCACAGACCTTCACCAGCGACAGACTGTCGAGAAAATGCTTCGTAATCACCTGATCGAACTCCGTAATCGCCGTCAGATTCATAAACGAATTCCACTCTACAAGCAGCTCATAATACTGCAGAAACTGCGTTTTCTGCTCCTCGGAAAGTGTGATTCCAAGCTCAAAAAGGCCGCGCTCAAATCCTTCAAGATTGTATTCTTTCATGTTGTTCTCCGTTCTACTCTATTCTTCCAAGTGCCCGCTGCACTTTTTGTTCCTGTCCACGCAGTATCAAAACACTTGCTGTTTCGCTGCATAAGAATGTAATTCAGCCATGCATATCTGTCCTTTATTTATGTCCCAGATACACCAGCAGAACCGAAATATCCGCCGGGGAAACGCCCGAAATACGGGACGCCTGGCCGATGTTGATCGGACGGTACAGGTTCAGCTTCTGTTTCGCCTCGATGCGCAGGCTCTGGATCTCGTCGTAATTGATATTCTCCGGGATCTTCTTCTCTTCCATCTTCTTGAACTGCTCCACCTGCTTCATCTGGCGCTTGATGTAGCCGTCGTACTTGATGTTGATGTTGACCTGCTCCTGCACATCCTCCGGCAGCTTGGGTCTTTTCGGATCTACTTCCGCCAGCATCTTATAATTCAGCTCCGGCCGGCGGATCAGCTCTGCGAGCGAACTTCCGCCGGAAAGCAGCGTTGATCCATACTCTTCCAGAAGCTCATTGATGTTCGAGCTCGTTCCCACATACGTATTCTCCACGCGCTCAATCTCTTCCTGAATCTGCTGTTCTTTTACTTTCAGTGCCTCATACTGCTCCTCGCTGATCAGACCCACGCGGTAGCCGTATTTGCGCAGACGCAGATCCGCGTTGTCCTGACGGAGCAGCAGACGATATTCCGCGCGGCTCGTCATCATTCGGTACGGCTCGTGGTTCTCTTTCGTTACGAGGTCATCGATCAGAACACCGATGTACGACTCGGAACGGTCGAGCACAAGCTCCTCTTTTCCCTGCACGCGGAGCGCCGCATTGATGCCCGCGATCAGGCCCTGCGCCGCAGCCTCCTCGTATCCGGAACTGCCGTTGAACTGGCCGCCGGAAAACAGATTCTTGATCGCCTTGAACTCGAGGGACGGCAGAAGCTGTCTCGGGTTGATGCAGTCGTACTCGATCGCATACGCATTCCGCACGATTTTTGCATGCTCCAGACCCGGCACGGTGTGATACATCGCAATCTGCACATCCTCCGGCAGCGAGCTTGACATGCCGCCGACGTACATCTCGTTCGTGTATCGTCCCTCCGGCTCCAGGAACACCTGATGGCGGTTTTTATCGGCAAATTTTACAACTTTATCTTCAATGGATGGACAGTACCGCGGGCCTGTTCCCTCGATCATGCCGGAATACAGCGGCGAACGGTCGAGGTTTTCGCGGATAATTTTGTGCGTTTCTTCATTCGTATACGTCAGCCAGCAGGATTCCTGATCGATCTGTACGCTCTCCGGATCGGTCGAGAATGAGAACGGCACAACGCGCTCATCGCCAAACTGCTCTTCCATTTTCGAAAAGTCAATGCTCCGCTTGTCAATACGCGCCGGTGTTCCTGTTTTAAAACGCACCATCTCCACGCCGTTCGCTTTCAGGGAATCCGTCAGATGCGTCGCCGCCTGCAGTCCGTTCGGGCCGGTATATGTGCTCACATCACCGTAAATACACCGCGCATTCAGATAAACGCCGGTACAGAGAACGGCAGCCTTACAGTGGTAAACCGCGCCGGAAACGGCCTTTACACCCGTCAGAACACCGTCTTCCACGATCAGCTCCGCAATCTCCATCTGGCGGATCGTCAGATGATCGGTATTTTCAAGAACCTCGCGCATCGACTGGCTGTACGCCCGCTTATCCGCCTGCGCACGCAGCGAATGCACCGCCGGTCCCTTCGATTGATTCAGCATTTTCGACTGAATAAACGTTTTGTCAATATTTTTACCCATCTCGCCGCCGAGCGCATCGATCTCTTTTACGAGGTGTCCCTTCGACGTGCCTCCGATGTTCGGGTTGCACGGCATCATGGCGATGCTGTCGACACTTACCGTAAATACAACCGTTTCCAGCCCCATCCGCGCTGCCGCAAGTGCTGCCTCGCATCCCGCATGGCCTGCGCCGATGACGGCAATATCAATTGTTTCTTCTAAAACTGCCATTTTTCTTTTATCCTCTTTCTCTATCTACAGCTTCAGATTCTGTCTTAAGCTTTTTACTCTGTCAAAATCCGGCTGTCGTTCCTTGTAACTCTATTCCGGCAGATCTTCGTAATCTGCATTTGCTGCCTTTATTTACCTGTACAGAATTTGCTGAAAATCTCATTCACAAGGTCTTCTCCCACCGCTTCACCGATGATCGAACCCAGCTCCTCATACGCATTCATAAGATCAATGGAAAAGAAATCCTCCGGCATACCCATTTCGATGCTGCCTGCCGTCAGCTCCAGACTCTTTTTTGCTTCCAGAAGCGCCTGTTTATGGCGCGCATTCGTGATGTAAACCTCATCGTTGAACGAAATTTCGCCCTGGAAAAACATCTTTTTCATCTGTTCCTCCAGCTCTTCCATACCCGTCTCTTCCCGCGCGGAAATGCTGATGACCGGAGCGCCTGTCTTTTGCTCCATCTCCTCTTTTTCGATCACCGCAGTCAGATCCGACTTATTCAGCAGCACAATCGCCTTGCGCCCTTTCAGGATTTCCATGATTTTTGCATCATTCTCATCGAGCGGCACGGATGCATCCACCACATAGAGAATCAGATCTGCGTCCTTTGCATGCTCCAAAGCACGATCCACACCGATTTTCTCGACCGTATCCGCCGTTTTTCGGATCCCCGCCGTATCCAGAATCCGAAGGGAAATGCCCTTTAAGACCAGATTTTCCTCGAGCACGTCGCGTGTCGTTCCGGCGATATCCGTCACAATCGCTTTTTCCTCGCCTGCCAGCAGATTTAAAAGCGATGATTTTCCGGCATTCGGTTTTCCAAGGATCACCGTCTTGATGCCCTCCTGGATCATCTTGCCCTCATCCGCAGATGCAAGCAGCTTTTCCACCTGCTTTTTCTGCTCCGCAACAACCTGGGCCAGCCGCTTTGGATACCCGTCCAGGCTGATGTGCTCCGGGTCGTCGAGCGCCGACTCAATAAATGCGATCTCGTAAATCAGCTTCTTGCGGATTGCCCGGATCGCCTTTTTCACCGTTCCGCGAAGCTGGCTCTCGGAGCTTTTTAAGGCATAGGCACTTTTCGCCGAAATGACATCCATGACCGCTTCGGCCTGCGTCAGATCCATTCTTCCGTTCAGAAACGCCCGTTTCGTAAACTCGCCCGGATCTGCCGCCCGCGCGCCCGCATGTAAGACTGCCTCAAGCACCTTTTTTACCGCCAGCACACCGCCGTGACAGTCGATCTCGACGGTATTTTCACCTGTATATGTTTTCGGTCCTTTCATTACCATGACAAGGACCTCATCAATCACTTCCTCCCCTTCGGTAATCCAGCCATAATGAATGGTGTGCGATTTGACCGCGGAAAGCTTTTTTCCTTCTTTTTTTGCACGGAATACGCGGTCCGCCACTTCGAATGCATCGTTTCCGCTGATTCTTACAATACCAATTCCCGCCGGCGCCATCGCTGTGGACACTGCGGCAATTGTATCATCCAAATGAAATCCTGCCATTGTTTCCAGTCCTTTCTAAAACCTCTCTTTTTGGGGATCCCAGTATTCAGATCCACATCTTTTCTTTCGCATGGCTCTGAATAGTTCCATTTTAGCAGAAAACCAGAAAAGACGGTACCCCGTATTTTACACAGGTACCGTCTTTTTGCATATTTTTTACGCTTTCTTATCGTTTCGGCGCTACAACTACGTGGCGGTATGGCTCGCTGCCCTCGCTGTAGGTCTCCACGAATTTATTTCCCTGCAATGCAGAGTGGATGATTCTTCTCTCGTAAGGATTCATCGGCTCCAGAGAAACCGGTCTTCTGGTCTTTTTCACTTTGTAAGCGATGTTTCTTGCCAGATTTTCCAGTGTTTCTTTTCTGCGTTTGCGGTAGTTCTCCGTATCAAGTTTGACACGAACGTAATCCTTCTGCTCTTTGTTGACCACAAGGCTGGTCAGATACTGAAGGGAATCCAGTGTCTGTCCGCGTTTTCCGATCAGGATGCCCATATCCTCACCGGCAAAATCAACTTCAAGAGAATCGTTCTCGGCATTGTACTCCATCTGGATCTCAACCGGGAGCTCCATGGCTTTGAATACACCGCTTAAGAACTCAAGTGCCGTTGCCTTGATCCGGGCGATTTCTTCGTCTGTTCTCTGAACCACCTCGCGCTCTTCTCTTGGCTCGGAATGTCTTGCGTTTTCTGCCTGACGCGGAGCAGCTTTTCTTTCTGTTTCTTTTTTTACAGCTTCTTTTTTCGGCGCTTCCTTTACCGGTGCAGGAGCTGCCTCTTTTTTCTCTGGTTTCTGGGGTGCTTCCGGTTCTTTTTCCGGTGCGGCTTTTACAGCGGCACGGATCACAGCCGGTTTACTTCCGATTCCAAAGAATCCGGAACTGCCTTCGCTGATGACCTGGATCTCCAGTTTATCGCTGGCAGCCTGAAGCTCAATGCAGGCTTTTGTAATAGCGTCGTCCACGGTTTTTGCGGATACTTCGATAAACTCCATAAAGATTTACCCCCTATTTTTTCTTTTTGCTGTTCTTTTCATCAAACTGTTTTACCATGTTTGCTTTCGCAGCGATGCTTCCGGCGCGGTATTCCTGATTACTGTTGTAATACTCAGTCGAAGCTTTTCTTGCTGCCTCTTTTTCCTCAGCAGACGGCTCTTCGTTCTCCTGTACCTGAATATTACGCACACTCTGCGTTGCAGCCTGTGTGATTTTCTGCGGCGGAAGGCCGGCTTTTTCTCTCTTCTTGGCCGCTTTTTCCTGATTTTTGCGGATCACCTCATCCATGTCAATCGAGGACATATGACGGTTGATCACAACCTGCTGTACGCTTCGAACAAGCGCACCTGCAATCCAGTAAATACCAATACCGATGGAGAACGATAAACACATAAATGCGGAAAAAACAGGCATTACCGTGTTCATGGTCTTCATGGAATTTTCCATGGAGTTTGCTGTCTTATTTCCGTTGTTGGAAGATGGTGCCTGCGGCATCAGCTTGTAGTTCAGCCACTGGGTAAACCATGCCAGAATCGGCACCAGAATTGCTCCTGCAATCAGAAGCGCAGATCCGTTTGCCATACCCTCGCGGATGACATCCATCGGAGACTGTGTGATATTAAATCCAAGGAACATGTTGATATGCTTGGACTCCGCGGCGGTTTTTGTAATGGTATCCGCAATACCGGAGAACTCGCTGATGTCAGCCAGCTTCGTCCACTGGGACGGTTTCAGCACATAAAACATGTCCAGAAGGTTATTTTCGGTTAATGTTTCACTTACTTTACTGTACATGGTAACACGGTTATCTGTGATAAACTGTGTCAGGATGTCAGA
Source organism: Blautia sp. AM29-29 (assembly GCF_003480555.1). NCBI lineage: Bacteria > Bacillati > Bacillota > Clostridia > Lachnospirales > Lachnospiraceae > Blautia > Blautia sp. AM29-29. The sequence goes on along the minus strand of NZ_QUJD01000014.1, from coordinate 12,353 downwards.
ATATCCTGATACACCCATCATCTGTGTTGTCAGTCCCTGGAATACATTGCGGACACTTCCGATATATCCCGGAATATGATAGATAACCTGGTACAGTGCAAGCAGAATCGGCATCTGAATCAGCAGTGTACTGCAGCTTCCTGTCGGGGAGACACCGTATTTCTGATAAACTGCCATGGTTTCTTCAGATTTTTTCATCTGAGAAGCCTGGTCTTTTTTGTTCTGATATTTCTTTTCAATTCTCTGCAGATCCGGCTGCATTACGCTCATCATCTTCGACATCTTCTGCTGCTTGATCTGAAGCGGCGTCAGAACGAGATAAATGATAATCGTATACAGAATAATCGCAATACCGATGTTCGGAATTCCAATTTTTTCCAGACAAAAATAAATTCCATTGATCAGCCAGCCGAGGATCTGGCATACCCACCCGATAATCGGCCACGTTGATTTACTCAGTACGATATCCAAAACGTCTTTTCCTCCTTATTTATCTACGGCACAGGGTCGTAACCTCCGTGTGAAAACGGGTTACATCTCAGTATTCTCCATAATGCCAGCAGACTTCCTTTGAAAGCACCATATTTCTGAATCGCTTCCAGCCCGTACTGCGAGCAGGTCGGCGTATAAGGGCAGTGCACCCTCTTCAGAGGAGACAGGTACTTCTGATAAAACCGGATACCTTTTATCAATACCGTCTTCATTTTTCTGTTTCCTTTAATATATGATGCAGTTTTCCCAGATGCAAAAGTGCTCCCTCTATCTCGAAATACGTACAGTTTTTTGCATTAACTCTTGCGATCACAACTACATCCATTCCACACTGAAATTCCTCTTCATGCAGACGATAACTCTCCCGGATCAGTCTCGCCAGATGGTGGCGCACAACGCTGTTTCCAACCTTTTTACTTACTGAAATTCCAATCCGGTTCCGTCCCAGCTGATTTTTCTTCACATACATGACCAGAAATCGGTTTGCAAACGATGTTCCCTGCTTATAAACCAGCTGAAAATCTCTGTTTTTTTTCAGGCTTTCCGAATATTTCATGAATCCATTCTTTCCTTCATGATTTGTCTAAATTTTCTTTTCATTGAATAGCTTTAGATAGAAGAAAAGACCACATAAATTTTATGCGGCCTTTGGTTTTATGCTGATAATTTTTTTCTTCCTTTTAATCTTCTTGCAGCTAAAACTTTTCTTCCACCTTTTGTGCTCATTCTTGCTCTGAATCCGTGAACTTTAGCTCTGGATCTTTTTTTCGGCTGAAATGTCATTTTCATAAGATAAGGCACCTCCTTTAAATTCTAATCAATAACTGCCTGCAAGGCAGTATTTCACTACATGTATGACAGAAAACATCATTTCAATTATATTCATAAACCCCCATTTCGTCAACCCTAAAATCAATAATTTTCGCAGTTTTTTCGGGAAAAATGCCGCTCTGACGCGGTTTTCCGGTCTGCCGCTGCCCGTGCCTTCCGTGTGCTGATTTTCGGTTTATCCACAACTTATCCACACTGTCCGCCGCACGCGTACAAATATCAGTTCGATTTTTGTGCTTTCCACACGATATCTTGTAACCGTAATCAACATTATCCACAATCTGTGGATAACCTTGTGGATAACTTTCGGTTTTGCTGTGTACAACCTGTGGGCATTTCCAATTTTTCCAGTATTTACGCCATGTATAATGTGTATATAAATTTTCCAGACTTTACACATTTCGGTTTTTCCAGCCCTCTATCCACAATTTTATCAACATAAGATTCCCTGTTATCCACAAACTATCCTCCATTTCATCAACAGGAAAATTTTTTACACATTCTGTGGATAAAAAAATAATTATCCACATTTTTGGGTTGAATAAAACGGCATTTTATTATATCATATAGAAGTAAAAATGCGACTATTCGGGGAAAATTTCGTTTTCCAGACAGAAGTTATCCCCAAAAAGCAATGATTATAGAAGCGGAGCGACAGAAAAAGCATGGAAATCGTACAAGATAAATGGAAAGAAATACTGCAGAGAGTGCGGGACGAGCACGAATTATCTGAGATCTCCTTTACTACATGGATTGAACCACTTACGATCCATTCGGTTGAGGACAATCTGATCACAATCCTGGTTCCATCCGAAAAAATGGGTCTCGATTACGTGAGCAAAAAATATACTCTTCCTATTAAAGTGGCAATCGCGGAAATCACAGGTGTCAACTATGAGATCCGCTTTATTCTTCCGGAAGAAGTGAAACAGGAAAAAGCGCCTGCTCCCGTCCAGAAAAATCTCTATGTGCCGAACCTGAATCCAAAGTATACCTTTGATACCTTCGTGGTCGGCAGCAATAACAAATTTGCCCATGCAGCTTCTCTCGCCGTGGCCGAATCCCCGGGAGAAATCTACAATCCGCTGTTTTTATACGGTGGTGTTGGACTGGGCAAAACCCATCTGATGCACTCGATCGCACATTTTATTCTTCAGAAAAACCCGTCTTCGCGGATTCTCTACGTAACGAGTGAAGAATTTACCAATGAAGTCATCGAGGCCATCCGAAACAGCAACAACACCGCAATGACCAAATTCCGTGAGAAATACCGCAATATCGACGTACTTCTCATCGATGATGTGCAGTTTATTATAGGAAAGGAATCCACGCAGGAAGAGTTTTTCCATACCTTCAATACGCTGCACGGCGCCAACAAACAGATCATCCTTTCTTCGGATCGTCCCCCGAAAGACATGGATATCCTGGAAGACCGCATCCGTTCCCGTTTCGAATGGGGACTCCTTGCCGACATCCAGAGCCCGGATTATGAGACGCGAATCGCCATTCTCCGAAAGAAACAGGAATTAGACGGCTATTCCGTCAGCGACGATGTGATCGAATACATCGCTTCCAATATTAAATCGAACATCCGTGAGTTGGAAGGCGCTCTCAACAAAATCATTGCATACGCAAACCTTGAAAAACGTGAAATCAACATTGATCTTGCAGAGCAGGTGCTGCGCGACATCATCTCCCCGAACGAGAAGAAGGTGATCACGCCGGATTTTATCATCGACACCGTTGCAGATCACTTCGATATTACGCCGTCCGACATTGTCGGCAGCAAGCGGAGCAGCAAAATCGTATTCCCGCGCCAGATCGCAATGTATCTATGCCGCGAAATGCTCGATGCCCCGCTGACCGGAATCGGAAAAATGATGGGCGACCGCGATCATACCACTGTCATGCACGGCATTGAGAAGATCGAAAAGGAAATGAGTGCCAAAGACAGTGTCCGCAACACGGTAGACATCTTAAAGAAGAAGATCAACCCGTCGAAATAGGCGGAGCCTTTGTAACTCTGTCAAAACGGTTAAAACCGATTTACATTTATATAAGAAGAAACTCATCGGTTGACAGGCCCTTATTTATACACAAACCGATGTGGAAAACCTGTGGATGAATTGTGGACAAATTTGGGGGCTGAAGTTATCAACATTTCATACACAGGTTCACGTTCGATTATTCACAGAGTTATACAGATCGATTTTTCCAGTATTTCCGCATTCTTGACGGGGTTTTCCACATATCCACAGCCCCTACGACTAAGACTACGGATTTTTACTATATTTTTTCTTTATAAGCAGACTCACCAAGCAGTGAGGAAAGGAGAGTTATCCACAATTATGAAATTAGTGTTTGACAAAGCAGACCTTGTAAAAAGCGTTGGTATCGCTATGAAAGCTGTCTCCGGTAAAACAACCATGCCGATTCTGGAATGCATTCTGATTGATGCATCTTCCAACGTGATCAAATTTACCTCCAACGATATGGAACTCGGAATCGAAACCATCGTCACAGGTATGATTCTGGAACGCGGTATTGTTGCTCTGGATGCAAAGATTTTTTCTGAGATCGTAAGAAAACTTCCGGATAATCAGGTTACAATAGAGACAGATGAAAACCTGGTAACAACAATTACCTGCGAAAAAGCAAAATTCAATATTCCGGGACAGTCAGGAGAAGATTTTTCCTATCTGCCGATTCTCGAAACTTCCGATTGTGTTTCCATTTCCCAGTTCACCTTAAAAGAACTGATCCGTCAGACCATTTTCTCCATTGCAGCCAATGAGAACAACAAACTGATGACCGGTGAGCTTTTTGAAATCAAAGATAACACACTTCGCGTCGTATCTCTGGACGGACACCGTATTGCGATCCGCAGAATTGAGCTGAAAGATTCGTATCCGGACCGAAAAGTCGTTGTTCCGGGAAAAACCCTGAACGAAATCAGCAAAATTCTGTCCGGCGAGATGGATGATCAGATTGATATTTACTTCTCGGAAAACCACATTATGTTCAAGTTCGATGATACAACGGTCGTTTCCAGACTGATCGACGGTGAATATTTCCGCATCGACCAGATGCTTTCGAGTGATTACGAGACAAAAGTGACGATCAACAAAAAAGAATTCTTAAGCTGTATCGACCGTGCGACGCTTCTTGTCAAAGAAGGCGACAAAAAACCGATCATCATCGACATCCAGGATGGAGCGATGGAACTGCAGATCAACTCCGCGATGGGTTCCATGAAAGAAGAGATCGATATCAACAAAGAAGGCAAGGATATTATGATCGGTTTTAACCCGAAATTCCTGATCGATGCACTTCGTGTTATTGACGACGAGGAGATTTCGATTTATCTGGTCAACCCGAAGGCTCCATGTTTTATCCGGAACGAAGAAGAGAGCTATATCTATCTGATTCTGCCGGTAAACTTCAATTCCGTGAGATAAGTCACATAAGTTTGAAATCTGCCGGAACCTTTTCTGAAAGAACTTTCAGCGGTTTTACAGCCACACAGGTTGAAAACTGCGAACTTACGTGAGGAAAAGGCACGGCAGTGCAGGAGGAAAAAATGGAAATTATTACGCTGCGTGAAGATTACATCAAACTGGGCCAGGCATTAAAAGCTGCGGCTCTGGTAGAAGACGGCGTGGAAGCAAAGCTCGTCATCAAGGACGGCGAAGTGACCGTAAACGGTGAAGTAGATACCCGCCGCGGCCGCAAGCTCTATGACGGAGATATTGTCTGCTACAATGGAAATGAGATACAAATTAAAAAATAAGGCTTAAAAACTTAAGCTGATTTTTCACGGACGAGTGCTCATGTATATCAAATCTTTAGAACTGAAGAACTATCGGAATTATGAAAACTTATGCATAAATATCAGCCCCGGAACGAATATTCTCTACGGCGACAATGCCCAGGGAAAGACGAATATTCTCGAGGCTTTATATCTCGCGGGTACGACAAAATCGCACCGTGGCAGCAAGGACCGCGAAATCATCCAGTTTGACCGGGAGGAAGCCCATATCCGGATGATGGTGGAGCGGAACGGCAGCACGCATAAAATCGATATGCATCTAAAAAAAAATAAATCCAAGGGAATCGCCATTGATGGAGTTCCGATCCGCAAAGCGTCGGAACTTTTTGGCATTGTAAATATTGTGTTTTTCTCTCCGGAGGACCTGAATATCATCAAAAACGGTCCTGCGGAGCGCCGGCGTTTCCTGGATAGCGAAATTTGTCAATTGTCAAGACTATACATGATCGAGCTTGCCAATTATAATAAAGTGGTGGCGCAGAGAAACAAGCTGCTTAAAGAGATTTCGTTTTCCGGCAGAATGGCGGATACGCTCGAGATCTGGGATGAGCAGATGGTCCGCTATGGAACAAGCATTATTTCCGAGCGGAAAAAATTTATCAGCCGCCTGAATGATATTTTATCCGAGATCCATCAGAATCTGACCGGAGGAAAGGAGCAGATTCTGATTACCTATGAACCGAATGTGTCCGAGGAAGGGTTTTCCGAAGAGTTAAAAGCCGGAAGAGAGCGTGATCTGCGTTTCGGACAGTCCTACACCGGGCCGCACCGGGACGATTTCTGTGTGCGGGTCAACGACATTGATATCCGTAAATACGGTTCCCAGGGGCAGCAGAGGACGGCGGCGCTTTCGCTGAAACTGGCGGAGATCCGTCTGGTCGAGGAGGAAATTCACGATACACCGGTTTTACTGCTGGATGATGTTTTGTCGGAGCTGGACGGCAGCCGGCAGAATTATCTTCTGCAGAGCATTCACAGCATACAGACACTGATTACCTGTACCGGACTGGACGAGTTTGTCGAAAATCATTTTGAGGCAAACAGCGTATTCCAGGTGGTCGAGGGATCTGTGTTTCACAAAGAAACAGGAGGAATCTAAATGAGTACAGAGAACATGGAAAAGACAGAGTATGGTGCAGACCAGATTCAGATTCTGGAGGGTCTGGAAGCCGTACGGAAGCGCCCAGGTATGTATATCGGCAGTACCTCCGCACGGGGACTTCACCATCTGGTCTATGAGATTGTCGACAACTCGGTAGACGAGGCACTGGCAGGATACTGCAAAAATATTGACGTTACGATTAACCCGGACAACTCCATCACCGTCATCGACGACGGCCGTGGTATTCCGGTCGGCATCAATCATAAGTCGGGCCTTCCGGCCGTTGAGGTTGTCTTTACGGTGCTGCACGCAGGCGGAAAGTTCGGCGGCGGAGGGTACAAGGTATCCGGCGGTCTGCACGGCGTTGGTGCATCCGTTGTAAATGCGCTGTCTAACTGGCTTGAGGTGCGCGTTTATCACGATGGAAAGGTTTACTTCCAGCAGTATGAGCGCGGAAAAACCATGAATAAGCTGGAGGTCATCGATACCTGTCCGATCGAAAAAACAGGTACCGAGGTCCGTTTCCTGCCGGATGACACGATGTTCGAGGAGACGGTTTATGATTACGACGTTTTAAAAACAAGACTCCGCGAGACCGCATTTCTGACCAAGGGACTGCGCATTGTTCTGCGCGATCTGCGCACGGATCCGGTAGTGGAAAAAGCATTCCACTACGAGGGCGGTATCAAAGAGTTTGTCAGCTACCTGAACAAGAGCAAAACGGCGCTCTACCCGGACATCATCTACTGCGAGGGAGAAAGAGACGGCGTTCTCGTTGAGGTTGCGATGCAGCACAACGATTCCTATCAGGAAAATACGTACGGTTTCGTCAACAACATTACGACGCCGGAGGGCGGTACCCATATCGTGGGCTTCCGGAATGCGCTGACGAAAACCTTTAATGAATATGCAAGAGCAAATAAACTGTTAAAAGACAGCGAACCGAACCTGACCGGAGAGGATATCCGCGAGGGTATGACGGCGATTGTCAGCATCAAAATTGAGGAGCCGCAGTTCGAGGGCCAGACAAAGCAGAAACTTGGAAACAGCGAGGCGAGAGGAGCAGTCGACAATATCGTGAGCACCCAGCTCGAGCTGTTCCTGGAGCAGAACCCGGCTGTCGCAAAAACGATCATTGAAAAGTCCCTGCTTTCCCAGCGTGCGAGAGAGGCTGCAAGAAAAGCGCGTGACCTGACGAGAAGAAAATCCGCACTGGACGGTATGTCCCTGCCTGGAAAACTGGCAGACTGCACCGACAAGGATCCGAAAAACTGTGAGATCTTCCTGGTCGAGGGAGATTCCGCGGGCGGTTCCGCAAAATCCGCGAGAAGCCGTGCAACGCAGGCGATCCTGCCTCTGCGTGGAAAAATCCTGAATGTAGAGAAAGCACGTCTCGATAAAATTTATGCCAATGCCGAGATCAAAGCGATGATTACGGCATTCGGAACCGGAATCCACGACGATTTCGATATCACCAAACTGCGCTACGACAAGATCATCATCATGACCGATGCCGATGTCGACGGCGCGCACATCGACACACTGATGCTGACGTTCCTGTACCGCTTCATGCCGGAGCTGATCAAACAGGGCCACGTTTACCTGGCACAGCCGCCGCTGTTCAAGATTGAGAAAAACAAAAAAGTATGGTACGCATACGACGACGATCAGATGAATCAGATCCTCAATGAGATCGGACGCGGAGATAATAAGATCCAGCGTTACAAAGGACTGGGAGAGATGGATGCGGAGCAGCTCTGGGAGACCACCATGGACCCGGAACGCCGTGTTCTGCGCCGCGTTGTGTTCGATGAAGAGTATTCTTCTGAAATTGATCTTACCTTCAATACGCTCATGGGCGACAAGGTAGAACCGCGCCGTGACTTTATCGAAGAGAGAGCAAAATACGCAAACAACCTGGATATCTAAAAGTCCTGTGAACTGAAGTGGAGGAAAAGATGGAAGATAATGTTTTTGATAAAATTCACGAGGTCGATCTGAAAGACACGATGGAGGAATCCTACATCAACTACGCGATGAGCGTAATTGCATCCCGTGCACTTCCAGACGTCCGCGATGGCTTAAAGCCGGTACAGAGACGTATTCTGTACTCCATGAGTGAACTGAACAATACGCCGGATAAGCCGCACCGTAAGTGCGCGCGTATCGTCGGTGATACGATGGGTAAATATCACCCGCACGGCGACAGCTCTATCTACGGAGCACTCGTCAACATGGCACAGGACTGGGCAACCCGTTATCCGATGGTGGACGGCCATGGAAACTTCGGTTCCGTCGACGGCGACGGCGCTGCGGCTATGCGATACACCGAGGCACGTTTAAGCAAAATCTCGATGGAGATGCTGGCGGATATCAACAAAGACACCGTAGACTTCGCCCCGAACTTTGATGAAACCGAAAAAGAGCCTGTTGTTATGCCGGCCCGCTACCCGAACCTTCTGGTAAACGGTACTTCCGGTATCGCAGTCGGTATGGCAACGAACATCCCGCCGCACAATCTGCGCGAGGTGGTAAGTGCCATTGTAAAAATTATTGATAATATCATCGAGGAGGACCGTACGACAGATCTCGAGGAGATTCTCGGCATTGTAAAAGGCCCTGACTTCCCGACCGGAGCAGAAATCCTCGGCACCCGCGGCATCGATGAGGCTTACCGTACCGGCCGCGGTAAAATCCGTGTTCGTGCGGTATCAAACATCGAGACACTGCCGAACGGAAAGAGCGAGATCATCGTAACCGAGATCCCGTACATGGTAAACAAGGCGCGCCTGATCGAGAACATCGCCGCGCTGGTAAGAGATAAAAAGATCGACGGCATCACTGGCATTGCGGACCACTCCAACCGTGAGGGTATGCGCATCTGTATCGAACTGCGCCGCGACGCCAATGCAAACGTCATCTTAAACCAGCTGTACAAACATACCCAGATGCAGGATACCTTTGGTGTGATCATGCTTGCACTGGTAAACAATCAGCCGAAAGTCATGAACCTTCTGGAGATGCTGACGTATTATCTGCAGCACCAGGAAGAGGTTGTGACGAGAAGAACGAAATACGACCTGAACAAAGCGCAGGAGAGAAGCCATATTCTGGAAGGACTCTTAAAAGCGCTTGACCATATTGACGAAGTGATCCATATCATCCGTGCATCCGCGAATGCGGCAGAGGCAAAGAAGAACCTGATGGAACGCTTCGATCTGAGTGATGCCCAGGCCCAGGCAATCGTAGACATGCGTCTGCGCGCTCTGACCGGTCTGGAACGGGAGAAGCTCGAGAACGAGTACAAAGAGCTGATGGCGCGCATCGAGCAGTTAAAAGCTATCCTCGCAGACCGCAAGGTGCTTCTTGGCGTTATCCGCAGGGAGATTCTGACCGTATCCGAAAAATACGGCGATGACAGAAGAACTTCCATTGGCTTTGATGAGTACGATCTCTCCATGGAGGATCTGATTCCGCGCGAGAATACCGTCATCACCATGACGAAACTGGGCTATATCAAACGTATGACCGTTGACAACTTCCGCAGCCAGAACCGCGGCGGCAAGGGAATCAAGGGCATGCAGACCATCGAGGACGACTACATCGAGGAGCTTCTGATGACGACGACCCATCATTACCTAATGTTCTTTACGAATACGGGAAGAGTCTACCGTCTGAAAGCATACGAGATTCCGGAGGCGTCCAGAACCGCAAGAGGAACGGCGATTGTCAACCTTCTCCAGCTGCAGCCGGGAGAGAAGATTACCGCTGTTATTCCAATGCGCAAATATGAGAAGGGCCATTATCTGTTTATGGCAACGAAAAAGGGACTGGTGAAGAAGACGCCGCTCGAAGAGTACGAGAACGTCAGAAAAACGGGTCTTGCTGCCATTGCGCTCCGCGATGATGATGAACTGATTGAAGTTAAGACAACTGATAACGAGAAAGAGATTATTCTGGTAACGAAATTCGGCCAGTGTATCCGCTTCAAGGAAAACGATGTGCGTACGACAGGCCGTGTTTCCATGGGTGTACGCGGCATCAACCTTCTGGACGGCGATGAAGTAGTCGGCATGCAGATCTGCACGCAGGGAGACTATCTCCTTGTCGTATCCGAAAACGGCATGGGCAAACGGACGCCGATGGCAGAGTTTACCGTACAGCTCCGCGGCGGCAAGGGTGTCAAATGCTATAAGATTACCGAAAAGACCGGAAACCTGATCGGTTCCAAGGCGGTCAACGAGGATAATGAGATCATGATGATCACCACAGAGGGAATCATCATCCGTACTCCATGCTCCGGCATTTCTGTGATGGGACGGATCACATCCGGCGTTAAGCTGATGGATGTGGACGGCGAAATCAAGGTTGCCAGCATTGCAAAAGTAAGAGACAAAGAGGCATCCGAGGAGACTCCGGTTTCGGTGGAAGAGACCGAAAGTGCTTCTGAGGAAACGAAGGAATAATACAGCGTCGCAAAACGTGTCTGAGAGAAAAAAGCTCAGGCACGTTTTTCTCGTTTGGGGAAGGGGAGAAAAATATGAAACGAATTTTACTGATGGTGCTGCGGAATCTGCTTCTGGTTCCGTGGATGTGGTGCCGGCTCTGTTACCATGCAGCGCATCCGGACAAGTACAGTCTGGAAGAGCACTTTAAAATGCTGCGCTTTATTGTACAGCGGGCGAACAAAGGCGGAAACGTCATTGTGGAATCCTATGGAGCAGAAAATCTTCCGGAGCAGGACGGTTTTGTGATGTATCCGAATCACCAGGGACTGTACGATGTGCTGGCGATCGCAGGAGCGTGCTCGCGTACCTTTACAGTTGTTGCCAAAAAAGAGGTAGAGCATATTCCGTTTTTAAAACAGGTCTTTGCGTGCATCCACGCGCTGTTTATGGACCGGGAGAATCTGCGGCAGTCAATGCAGGTTATCAATGAGGCGGCCGATGCCGTAAAAGAAGGCAAAAACGTCATTCTGTTTCCGGAAGGAACGAGGAGCAGAAAGGGAAACCAGCTGCTGGAGTTTAAAAGCGGCAGCTTCAAGATCGCAGTAAAAGCAAAATGCCCGATCGTGCCGGTTGCGTTAAAAAACTGTTTTGTTCCGTTTGACTCCAATACCGTCCGTCCCGTAACGGTAGAAGTCCATTTTCTCGACCCGATCCCATACGAGGAATACCAGGGAATGAAGACAACAGAGATTGCCGAGATGGTAAAGAAGAGAATTGAAGCCGTCGTAACCGCGTAGCGGTTTCAGAAAAGAGCGTGATATGCGCTCTTTTCTGCTATTCTGGGGGCTGATTTGGGTTCTGTAAGGCATATTTTCTATAATAGTAAGAAAAAAACAAAAAATTCGAAAAAACGGGTTGACAAGAACGTAAGGTTTTTGTATAATAAACCATGCGTCACGAATGAGTGACTGCACATATCATTTTATATTTAGGCATTTGGAGAAGTACTCAAGTGGCTGAAGAGGCGCCCCTGCTAAGGGTGTAGGTCGGGTAACCGGCGCGAGGGTTCAAATCCCTCCTTCTCCGTTTAAAAGCCAAAAACAAAATGATATTTTTTGTGGAAAAAGTTCTTGACAAACAGTTTCACATCTGATAAGATAGCAGAGTTGGTGATAGGTTTGAAAAAACTAATCCAAAAAATAAATTAAAAAAGTTCTTGACAAAAGCGAATGAGTTTGATAAAATAAACGAGTTGCTGATTGAAAGAACAGCGAAGAAGTTAAAAAAACTTCAAAAAAAATCAAAAAAGTTCTTGACAAACGAAAAGCTCTGTGGTAAAATAAACGAGCTGATCCGAGTCGGAACAGCAAAGATCCTTGATAATTAAACAGTGAAACACATCCTCGAAAGTTCTGAATAAGTAATTCAAAACGATCGAAAGATCCTTTAAAACAGTAAAAGGGATAAATTAGCTAGTATGTTGATTTTGAACTTGGAACAAACATTTTATCAGAGAGTTTGATCCTGGCTCAGGATGAACGCTGGCGGCGTGCTTAACACATGCAAGTCGAGCGAAGCAGTTAAGAAGATTCTTCGGATGATTCTTGACTGACTGAGCGGCGGACGGGTGAGTAACGCGTGGGTGACCTGC
>NZ_QUJD01000013.1:0-101202 GCF_003480555.1 Blautia sp. AM29-29 | reverse complement strand
ACAGGTTCGGTCAGCGCCGAACAGTTTAATTACGCGACCTCGTGTCGCGCATAATGGAACGGATTGTAATGCATGGACTTTTTAAAGTTGATCGTATTTAATACCTTGATCCGATATCCTCCATTTACCAGCATCTTCCCGCATTCAACGATGATTGTACCCTTGGGATCAGTGACCACATAGGACACGTGGTCCGTCATCTGCATAAGATTGGGTTTCACATAGAATCTTGTCTTTCCGGATCCGGAACCACCGATGACGATCACATTCTTATTTCGGGCATACTTTGGTGCTTTTGGTCTGCTGTTCATGGTCAAACGTTCCGTTTCTGTGAGGATGACATTGTTTTCAAAAACCGGATCCATGAAGGGTTCGATATCTTTTCTATTTCCCCATCTTGCAGATCCATACTCCACACCCTGCCGGAACTTCTTTGCATTTTTAGAACGATAGTAGACCACCAGTTTTAATGCACCTGCAACCAGAACACCTACTGTAAGATCCTGTAAAGCGATACTTGGCAGCCAGCTTAAAAATGCCAGTCGGAAATTGACTAACATCACGCCAAGTCTCTGGACCATGCTTTCTCCCAGACAATGCCGGTACAGCCAGGATCCTTTATCTGCTACATAGAAGATAAAGAAATATGGCAGATTTAAGATTACCAGCCGTTTGATCTGGACCTTCTGTAATTTCTCCCGCATCATCGTTCCTGACCTCTGGATTTTTGTCTCTGCTTCACACGCTGGCGGTGCTTTGCTTTTCTTTCTACAGATTTCTGCAGTTTCTTTCTGACAGATGGTTTCTTCACCTGTTTCTTTTTCAGTTCTACTCCGGCATATTCCCGGAAAGCCGCTGTCATCACATCCACATCTTTGGCCTTAAAGAAGACCAGATATTTCGGTGGATCCGCACCGACTTCTTTCTTCAGGCTGTAATCAATTCCATATTTTCTTGCCACACGGTCAAAGGATTTGATATTTTCATCTGTAATCTTTAAGTTGGAAAGCTGTACTCCCTGTGCATTCAGCTGCTTGATGGTCTGCTTTCCATGTGGCTTTTTCTTTTCAATCTTTTTTCGGGTTTTTTCCCTTCCTTTCTCCTGAGCCCGTCCGGTCTTTTCTGCCATTTTCACCTGCCTTGCTTTCTGTTTCCTGCGGTTGTCTATTTCCAGGAACTTCCGAAGGGCTACTTTTAGCACACCGGCAGTGATTTTGACTCCCTGGATGCTCAGGCTGATCACTTTCTGATTTACTTCTTCCTGCAATTACCCACGTCCTTTCTTTCCTTTCATCTCAGAATAAAGACGGGCAATACAATATCCGATGCATGGAACATGTTTTCCATACGGACAGCCACCACATGGTGTTGTTTTTACTGCTTTTTTCTTTTCCGGAAGCAGATAGTGGCACTGTTTCAAGCTACAGCCTTTCTTTTTGCCTCCCCACCAGTAACAGTACTTGCAGGACCATGGCTTTTCTTCCCTGTACTTTCTTCCCTCAATAGCTGCATTTGGTTCTATGATCAGATCTTTATTAGTCTTCATTCTGTTCTTCCTCTTTTCTCATGATTTCTGTCAGTTTTTTCTCTGCCTGACTTCCGGCAGCAATGAGACAATACAAAACTGTAAATATTGCCGCTGCTCCCAGAAGAGCAACAAAAATAATGATATTTCTCATGGTTTCTCCCATCTAAAAAAGCGTCCACAGATTCCTTTCGGTTTCCATGAACGCTCATTCTTATTTAATTAGTGTTTCTTTTTTCTCATAAATGCAAGGGCTCCTGTACCAGTCGCACCAATGCCGAGAAGCATAAACCACAGCCACAGATTGGTGTTATCCCCAGTCTTTGGTGAATCACTGACAGGTTTTCCACCTTCCGGTGTCTTTTCTGCCGGTTTTTCCTCATCCACCATGGTTACATGCTGTACTACACTGGTATCCTTTACTTCGAATTCCACATCTTTTGCAACCAGATAGCCATCCGGTGCTGTTTCTTCACGGAGAGTGTATTTTCCGATCGGAAGCATTTCGATGTAATGTGCTTTCTCTGTACTGGTCCAACTTTCCACAACTTTTCCATCCTGATCAAGGATTGTGAGTTTCGCTCCCGGAAGTTCTTTTCCGGCGATATCCTGTTTGGAGATTTTCACCTTCGTTACATCATCCTTCATCTCAACTTTCTGCACATCGGCAGTATCTTTGATCGTGAACTTCACGCTTTCAGCTGTCACGTAACCATCAGCAGGTTTTGTTTCAACCAGTGTGTATTCTTTTCCGACAGTCAGCTCACGGATCACATGTGCTTCTTTACCGGAAGTCCATTCATCCACGATATTTCCATCGGCATCTACCACTTTCAGCTTACATCCTGGAAGTTCTTTTCCGGTTGTCAGACTGGATTTGGTAAATTCTACAATGGTTGGCTGATTCTCAAAGGTAAAATCATAGGTTACAGTCGGCTGATCCTCACCTGCATACTCAAACGTAAATTCTTTTCCTTCATCGTTGGTTACGAATCCGTCTGGTGCATAGAGCTCTTTTACATAATAAGTTGCTCCTATTGGAAGATCTGCAACAAATGTGATCTTTCCTTCTTCATCTGTAGATTTCAGCTCAATGATCTCATCGGCTTCGATCAGGACTTTACCAGTTGTCTCAGACTTAATGTCATCTTTGGCAAATAATCCAAAGATAGCACCTTCCAGTGTACGGTCAGAATCTTTTTCTTTCTTAAGTACACTGACTTCTACTCTCTGACGGTTGTTCTGCCAGTCTTTGTCATAGACTACAACCGGTGTATTCTGATCCACGTAAGTCAGATCTACATGACGGATCTCACCATCCAGCACATGACCGTAAGCAGTTCCTGTTTCCTTCACGTAGTATTTCCCAAGTGGAAGATTTTCCAGTTTTGCAATACCGGTTTCATCTGTCTTGATCGTTGCAATCAGTTCATCCTTTTTATAGTAATCGTCACTGACGCCATCGGCAGCCTTAATGTCTTCCTCAGCATAGACTTCAAACGTAACATCTGTCAGCTTTCCGGTTACATAGTTGAAAATGTGTTCCACCACACCTTTGACCTTATCGGCCAGTGTAACAGAATCCAGGAATTCTCCTTTTTTGTTGATGATCAGTTCACCAACCGGTACCTCGTCCTTCATTTCCACTTTCTGAACCTCTCCGGTATCTTTGACTGTGAATGTCACATCATTGGCTACCAGATAGCCATGTGGTGCAAATTCTTCATGGAGGGTATAAGTCTCACCCACTTTCAGATATTTGATCACATGCGGTGCATCTTTGGAAGATGTCCAGCTATCTACTACATTTCCATCTTTATCCGTTACTTTCAGATAAGCTCCATCCAGTTCTACACCGGTTGTTGCATCTGATTTTGTGATCTCAACAGTTGTCGGCTGGTTCTTCTTTACGGATTTTAATGTTACTGTCTGTACATCCTGCCCCTGATAAGAAGCATCAAATCTCAGTACTTCATCCGAAGATACGAATCCATCTGGTGCTTTCAGTTCTTTTACATAATAGCTTCCAAGTGGAAGATCCAGTGTACATGCTGCCTGACCTTTTTCATCAGAAGTCATTTCCTGTAAAAGAGTATCTGCTTTAACGATCACTTTTCCATCTTTCGTCTGAATGTCTTTTGCATTGTAAATACCGAACACTGCTCCGGCTACTGTATTGCCTGTCTCGGCATCCTGTTTTTCGACCGTAATCGACACTTTCTGTCGTTCATCTGTGACAGAGATTTCTTTCTCGATCACTGCAGTATCCTGATCCGCATAAGCAAATTCGACATTTTCCGGCACAGTATTTAACACATAAGTGTCCGGTGCATTCTTCTCTTTGACATAGTATCTGCCAAGTGGAAGATTCTTTACGGTTGCATAACCATCTGCATCCGTTGTGACGGTTGCTACCAGTGCATCCTTTGCAAAATACAGAGTTCTCTGTCCATCTGCATCTACCTGATGATCGGCAGTATAAATATCTTCTGCCGCATAGACTTCAAATTCAGCACCTGCAAGTCCAGCCATTTCATACTGGAAGTCCTTATCAAATCCCTTTAACACTTCACCCTGTTTATAGATCTTTAACTGACCTTTGACCGGGGCATTGGTATATTCCACATCAATGACTGTATCTCCTGTGACAGGATCGGTCAGATAAGCAGTATCTGTATCAACTGCAACTGTCACATAGTTTTTGGATATTGTGTACCCATCGGGTGCCGTCACTTCCTCAATCCGGTAGTTACCAGGTTTCAGATTCTTTGGCAGTATCAGGTATCCTTCCTCATTTGTGAAATAGGATTTGTGTACCGTTGGCTTCGGGTAGGATGTTGTCTGTTCCACATATTTCTGATTATCCAGGTCGTATACCTTGAACTCAGTATTGGCCAGGAGTACAGATTTCTGTGTTTCTGCATCCTTTTTGATGATCTTTAATTTTGCTTTGAATTCCTTATCCAAAAGCACTCGCCATGTCTGCGGTGTATCCGGATGATTCTCTGTGATCTTCACTACAAAATCATCAACCGGTGCATAGTTGTGTTTGCTTGTGGTTTCTCTTACCACATAAGCTCCATATGGAAGCGGAATCGATCTTGCATATCCTTTTTCATCGGTAAACATTTCTGCCTGGCCATCTGCAGTCAGTACAACTGGTCTGGCTGAGTCAAAATCATAACTTCCATCTGCTTTTACTTTCAGATCACTGACAAGCCATGCTGAAAAACCAACTCCCTGCAGAAGATCTGCATCGGTCTTTCCGTTGTTTGCTGCCTTGATGATCTGAAATGGCTGTTTGATGACAGTTTCTTTACATACAGAAGTTCTTTCTACTATCGGAACAGTAGCACCTTCGTAAGTACAGTCCACCTCATGTTCTGTCGGATCCAGTACGTATCCCACCGGAGCACTAAGCTCTTTCAGATAATACTTTCCAAGATAGAGATCCGATACAGAAGCTTCGCCATTCTTATCCGTTGTCAGGGATGTAATCAGGCTGTCTTTCTTATGGATTGTTCCGGTTCTTCCATCCGGATGAACAATATCTTCCCTTGCATAAAGGCCATATACTGCACCTTCCAGCGTTGCATCACCCTGTGCTGCATTCCCTGTCTCAGCATCCTGTTTTGCTATGTTGATCTTTGCATTTACACGTTTGTCTGTTACATTTTTGGTCGTTGTCTTTCCGATAGCAAGAGTCACATTATAAGACTTTGTATCGATCTGATACCCTGTTGGAACAGAGATTTCTTTCAGATAAACAACTTCCTGTGTTTTCTCCATTGTGAGCTGTGAAGCACCATTCTGATCAGTTGCAGGCATCTCTGCGATCAGCTTTGTACATGCAGCATCGGAATAGATCCCGTACACTGCACCAGCCAGTGCATTTCCTGTATCCTGATCTTTCTTTACAATGGATACTTTGCATTCTTTTGTCCAGGTTACTTTAAAATCCACATATTTCTCATTTCCGACACCTTCACCGAAAACAAGAGCCAGGTCCTGTGTTCCAGATCCTGTTGTGATCTTATAGGCTGAATATTCCTTATCAATACTTCCTTTCATCTTAGAAGAGAAAGTAGCACTGACATTTTCTGCCTGATTAAGTGGTGCTGTCAGATAGAACTTTGTACCACCGGAAATCTCCACATTAGCCCCTGCAGCACTTGTTTTTCCGGTTGTCACATTTACAAGTTTTACACCTTTCGGCAGCTTGAAAGTGATCGTCTGCAGTTTATCCGCTTTGAATGTGATCACACTTGTTCGCTGGCTGTTTCCTTCCACATAGGCCTTTACATTAGATTCGGAAAAGCTCATATCTACAGACGGAATGTCCGGCATATTTACACAATAATTGTAAAGCTCCATTGCCAGGTTCTTTCCTGTTGCATTAGTTCCGGATGCCCAGTCACTGGATCCATTTGCATAAGCTGCTGCAAGATGGGTAATGATGAATCTCTTTCCTGCCGGAAAATCCGGATGTTTCTCATCGAAGAAACCATTCTCATCACTTGCTTTTGTTCCGTAATAGCAGACCTTTGCAAGTGTCTTTCCATCGGCAAGTTTCTGGATCGTATAAGTTCCATTTCCCGGTCCTTTTTTCGATGGTTCAACACAGTATGCTGTCGCATTGATGCTTCCCCATTTCACATAATATGGACAAGTCAGGTAAGAACCTAATCCATAGTCTGCGTAATAGTACCAGGAGCCGGCTGTAACTGTGACTGATTTTGTTCCTGTTTCACCGGAAGCAAGCATCATTGGCATATCAAAAGTAATACTTTCGCCTGCTTCAAGATCTGCAAGAGCAACTTCCTGGTCAACAGCTTCCTGCATAACCTCTGAGAGTGTGATTCCTGTTTCCGGATCAACGGTCTCCTGATTCTCCGTTGCTTCGATCTCTGCATCAAATTCTTTTTCTGTCAGTTCTGTTTTGCTCTCCGTTTCAGCAGCACCAGTTTCCTCTGTAGACGAGTCAGCCTCAGAATCCTCTGTTTCTGTCTTATCGGAAGAACCAGCATCCTGCTCAGAAGAACTTTCTGACTGCGAATCTTTCTGCTGATCCGCTTCTTTTACCACGATCTTTCGATTGATCTGGTAGGTTGGGTGATCCGTTGTCTGTGGTTCTACATAATAGACTGCCTTATAGGAATTGGCATAATCGGTAGAAAAATCATTCCCGTCCGTATCTTTTGCTTCCTGAAATGTAACTTTTACTTTGCTGTCATCCTGGATCGTAAGACCGGTATAATCACTCTTTACATCGAAATTGTCTCCAACCTTGATCTCATAATCCTTTGCAGTTACCACTTCATCTTCATCCAACTGATCCTTGATCTCCTCATAATACGGAATCTTTTTTACAGATCCAGCATCATCAGAAGCATAGGCAACAGCGGGAGAGAGTACCGTCGATAGAACCGTTACTGCAGTCAGTAAACCGGACATCACCCTGCGTGCTTTCTTTTTCACGTTCATTCTCTTAAATCCTTCCTTTCTGATTCTTTTGTGTATGGTTATCTGTTAGTTTCTGCATATTATCTTTTATACGAAGATGATCGCCTCCTTTCCTGAAATTTGCGCTATTTGGGACAGTCAGCACAAGCTGAGATAACAGCACAAATATATGGCGGTACTTGTTTGTCACAAATACCGCCACATGATTTCTACTGTCATCCTCTTTTTAGATTCAGACATTTTATTTTGATTTAAGATTTAAGCGTTTTCCTGTTTTCTTTCCCGGATCCGTTCCTATATCAGTTTCCATCTCTGATACGTTTTCTTCTGGCAGACACGCAGCTTTTCGCTCTATGCATGTTCAAACCAAATATCACTCCGGGCAGGCTATTCATTTTTCAAGGTACATGAAGGTGTTCTATGCAAACCCTTCATATAACGAAACGCTCAGAGCCTGTTTTACAGTGGTCTAATTCAATTTTTTTGAAATTTTTTTAAAATTCTTCGTTTTCCGCCTTTTTTTTCATCGTTTTTAATGCCCTGTTCAGGAGGTCATTTACACTCTGCTGTTTGATTCCCAGATAATCTGCAACATCCTGCTGACGCATTTCCTCGAAATAAACCAGATTGAGTACCGTCTTTTGTCTCTCTGTTAACTCTTTGATCAAAGCATTCAGAATTTCTCTGTCGATAACATCGTCAACAAAATCTTTTGAAGATCCTCTCATAATCTCCGCATCATCTGTAACATCGCTGTTAGAAAATACACCATGATTGGTGCTGATTTTGCTCTGGCTGTATGCCATACGGTCTTCAGCCTCTATCAGCAGACGGATATACCAGTTTTCATTATCAAAGAACTCTTTATTGAATTCCTTGTTATCGCCAGTTACACTCACATATTCATAGTCATCACAACTATGAAGTGGAAATACGGTTGATTGATTTCCTGCTGTATAAAGTACATATCCGTGATCATAAACAGAGATTGTTGTATCTGCATTGATCATTTCCTTTACTACAACTTTGTGTTCCTTCAAGGATTTCACGCTTGGGATTCTCTTCTCCACATCAGCAACTTTCACGATTTTTTTCAGTTCTTTTAATGTCAACATAAAGACCACCTTTCTGCCTTTCGGCTCCGGGTGGTCCATTCCATCTTTTATAAAATTCCTGCACAGACATAAAGAACTGCAGTACAAGAGGTCACGAACTCACCCGTTTTTTTTGAACGGGAGTCCGCGACTCCTTTGTAACGCATGTATCTGCGTTTAGATTAAGTTTGCCAGATTGCCTGGCTTATTCAGTTGCTATGTGCATCTTCTGATTTATTCTCTGTTTGCTGTTTGCGAAACATGGAATAATCGCCCATAGCATCGTAAGGACAACGCCTTACAAATTCCTGGTATTCGATTTCAGTCATCTTTGCTTCCTCCTTTGTGTCATATTATCAAAATCTCTATTTACAATTATTTTTGCAAAAAAGAATTCAACCTCTATATAACGAAATGCTGAGAGCCTGTTTTACAGTGGGGTACGACAAAAAATTTAAAAATTTTTCGAAATACGTCAAAAAAGCCCGACAAAACAAATACTTCAACAATCTCCAAAACCAGAAAATACTTCTGATCTTGCAGTGTATCCGTAAATGTTTTGCCGGGCTCTTAGTGATTCCAGTCAGGTTCAGCTCCTTGACAAACTCTTGCTGTCTGGTGCGTTCTTGATGGTTCCTGCCAAATCCAACGCTTACTACAGACAGCTCATTCTATTCTGTTATGATCCCTGATTCATCATCTTTCGGGAATACGTCCGCATCCTGGACTTTAATTGTTCATCTCTGATGTGGATCGGACGAACCGACACCATATCATCCTTTACAAATATCTCCAATGTACTGCGACATTTTTTGCACTCCACTTCTGAATCGCTTTGTGCGCTCTTTTCAATAAATGCTCCACATACAGAGCAGTGTACATGCCATTTAATAGCACCTGATCCCATATAGGCTTCCTCCTTTAAGCAATAAGATATTCTCCATTTATTACTCAACGGACCAAAGGGAAATCAAATCCGCCTTATGAGCATCATGCCATCCATTCCGTAAGTGCCAAAGCTACACGAACAGCACGATTTCTATTCTGATCAGATCTGCTTTGTCGATCTGTGCATCCTTTTTTATCCTTTCACCAGCTACCACTCACTCTTTCCGGTATAAAAAATTCCGCTGTGATTCATTAACATGATATTTCAATAGTTTCAAATACATCACCAGTCAGATCACAGATGTCCTGGATCTGGATCTCGGTATCATCAATCCGTAAGTGGACTGATGGATCAAAAAATTCTACGGTTCCAGATAATGTATGGTACTGACCAATTAATGGATTCTTCCATGACTTTTGAAAATAAGTTGCCTGTATCTTCATTCCATATGCCAGGATTCTTAATTTCATATCCAGCTCATTTTTCTTTTCCTCAGATAAATCTCTTTTCGGTTCATAAATGATTTCCTGTTGCCGGATTGTTTCATCCAATCCACGAAGTGCCGCAAATGGAGCAAACTGTTTTGCCCTGCGTCCTACATCCATGGGATGTCTCCTGGAAACCGGTCTTGGTAAATATAAATACGGTTGATATGCACTTGCCAGCACTTTTTGCACCTCCTCTAAGCACGGTGACCACCTATTTGCTCGTTGCGTTCTCTATAAGTAGAACACTCCAGCAGATTGGATCCACGCATGATCGCATTCTTTCCATAACGCTGCTTTACATTCAATACTGCTTCCTGTAAATGCCGTTCCTTATCGGTCTGTTTGGGATCATCAAACAGGCTGTACTGCACATAATTTTCAGGAGCAACCCTGTTCGCACACACCTCGATTCTTCGGATTCCGGTATATTTGTCTGCAATCCTGCGATATAAATCTTCCACTGCATCTATGATCTTTTTGGAACTGTTACTTTCTCTTTCGAGTTTTACGGTTCCTTTGGATGCCTCATGCTCATACCTGTGGTCATAGGCGATCCATAAGGTGAGAGAGTTTGTTACCAGTCCTTTTTCAAACAGATCCAGGACCAGATTGTCTGTCATTTCCCTTACGATCACAAGTGCTTCGTCAAAAGAATAATTTCGCATCAGCACCTGACCATTTGAAAGGCTGTGTTCCTCCGAATGATAGTTCTTGATGTCACTCATCCGGCACGTTTCATATCCCCATGCATGATCGATCAACAGCTCTGCATCAATCCCAAACATCTTATACAGCCAGTCTTCGGATCTTAAAGAAGCCATTGCGATATCGCCCATCGTATGGATCCCGTAACCAGCCAGTTTCTTTTCAGTCCGGGATCCAATCCTCCAGAAGTCACTTAATGGTTTATGATCCCATAGCTGCTCTCTGTAAGAGAATTCATCCAGGATTCCAATATGGTCATCCACATGCTTTGCTACGATATCCATTGCGATCTTAGCAAGATACAGATTGGTTCCCACACCTGCAGTTGCAGTGATGCCAGTTTCCTCCATGACTGCCTGCATAAGCTTTATCGCCATTTCTTTTGCAGTGAGATGATAAAGCTGCAGATAGTTTGTCACATCAATAAAACACTCATCAACACTGTACACATGGATATCTTCTTTTGAGACATACCGTAGATAGATTCCATAGATTTTTGCGGAATAATCCATGTACAACTGCATCCTCGGCATGGCTGTAATGTACTTCACACAATCCGGTATCTCATGGATTCGGCACCGGTTCTTGATGCCAAGAGACTTCATAGCCGGAGTGATTGCCAGGCAGATTGTTGACTTTGATCTGGTCGGATCTGCAACCACCAGGTTTGTTTTAAATGGATTCAGCCCACGTTCTACGCATTCTACAGAAGCATAAAAGGACTTCAGATCAATACAGATAATAGAAGTCTGATCCTGACTCACATTGCCACCTCCCATACGTCTTTCCTCTTTTTGTAACATGTATCCCATTTTGACTATCAATGATTGTCTATCCTTCCTGTTTTCATTGAATTACAGGAAATTCATTTCACATATCCATTGACAAAAGAGGAAATATTGTGTATCTTATAGGAAAGATGTTTCCCTTATCTGTGATTCACATTATAGGAGAGATATTTCCCTTTGTCAAGATTAATTTTTAATTTTCAGGAGACACATTTCCCGTTTTGCCTTGAGGCGGCTAATGAAACTTATAAGACAAGGCTTAGAAAGAGGTATGTTTATGACATTCGGTGAAAAAGTAAGATCATTAAGAAAAGAAAAAAAGATGAGTCAGCAGGAACTGGCCAGTATGGTTGGTGTTTCATATAGGACCATTCGATCCTGGGAAGTAGAAGGACGTTTTCCAAAACAAAATGTTCTGTATCAGAAACTGGCAGATGCATTACAGTGTGACGTTTCTTATCTCATGAGTGAGGATGAAGCTTTTATCACAGAAGCATCCGAACAGTTTGGTAACCGTGGTGCCAAACAGGCTCAGCAGATCCTGGAACAGGCTGCAGCTATGTTTGCTGGTGGATCACTGACAGACGAAGATAAAATAGCTTTTATGGATGAGATCCAGAGCCTTTATCTGGATTCCAAAAGACGTGCAAAGAAATTTACACCGAAAAAATATCTGAAAAACCAAGAGGAAAAATAATAGAAGGCGGGATTATTGTACACCTAATCTGTTACCTTATAGTTACAAGGATATTTCTGCCCTTTTTATTTTTTACTTTTGAGGTGATTTATTTGAGAAACACTTACATATATACAGAAACAAAGAAATTAATCAAGAAATATGGCACCAGGGATCCCTTTGAGATCATGGATCAGATGAACATTGTTGTCGGGGAAACTTCCAGATATAAGACACTGAAAGGATATTGTTTTATGAGCTGCAAGACGATCTATGTCATGATCAGCAGTTTCCTTTCAGAAGAAGAAAAGATGATCGTTGCCGCCCATGAATTAGGGCATATCATCCTGCATCGTTCCCAGCTGAAAATGGCTCCGATGCAAGATGATACACTCTACAATATGACGGATAATACAGAATACCAGGCCAATCTGTTTGCTGCCGATCTTCTGATTGATGATGAGGAGATCGAAGATATGGTTCAGAACGAAGACCTGGATTACTTCGGACTCTGCAGTTCTCTGAATGCAACTCCGGAACTCATGAGCTTTAAACTATACAGCCTGACAAAACGAGGCCAGGCTTATCATATGCCGATGGAGATTCAGAGTAATTTCCTGGCAAAATAATAAAGGATAAGCGCATTCTACAATAAGAAAACTATAGATTTATCTCACTGAAAGGAGGAACATTTATGTCAAGACATCATATTGAAAAAGTAACTTGTCCTTCCTGCCATCATGAGGGGGATTTTGAGCTCTGGGACAGTATTAATACTGCACTGGATCCTGAAATGAAAGAGAAGGTACTTAATAAATCTATTTTCCTTTATACTTGCCCGAGCTGTGGAGAGACCTTTCGTTTAAACTATCCTACACTCTATCACCAGATGGAAGATCTTATCATGATTTATCTGGTTTCTGAATCAGAAGTAGAAAAGACATATGAAATGTTTTATGGTGAAAATGCTTTGTTTGATTTTCGTACTGAAAAATATTTATCCCGAATCGTAACGTCACCAAATCAGCTCGTTGAAAAGATACAGATTTTTGATGCAGGTAAAGATGACAGGATAATGGAACTTGTTAAATTACTTGCGACAGATTCTCTTCTCAAAAATAATCCTGATGAAGAATTTGATGAACTGCGCTTTGCTGTCGACGATGACGGAACAAATATTCTTGTAATCATTAATAAGGGTGAGACCACTGGTGCAGTTGACATTGACGATATGTATGAATTTGCTTCTTCACACTGCACTGATTTCAAAGATCTCCGAGATGATGAGGATATTGTTATCAATCGGGAGTGGATTCTTAACAAACTTGCTGAAGCAGAAAACGAATAGTATATTTGGTGGCTACACCCCCAAGCCCCTGTAGAATAAATAACGCCAGTACTGGATATCAAAAATCCCGCACCGGCGTTATTTATTAAAATATTTTGTTTTTTAATCTTCAACACTCTCTACTGAAACTTCTTTTTTCTTCCTACTTTTACCAGAAATCATCTTGTGTCCTGTATAAATAGCCATAATCATGCAAAGCAAAGTACTTGCTGCAAAGTACTTATGGCCTTCTTTTGATCCCTTATAACCTGTATAAAAAGTTCCAAGCATTGTAATCAGTGCACTGATAGACCAATATTTATGTGCTTTCATTCAGATACCTCCTGCCGTTTTTCTTAATCATATACCTTTTAAAATATATATACAAACTGGTATTTTGAATCAATCGACAAGCAGCTCGGAGCTTCCACTATAAATTCATACTTTCAGCAAATAGGATATGGCAATGAAAATATATCCGGAGATTTCTCTTCCTACTGGATGCAGTCATCCTTAAAGATTTCACCAGTAGAACAAGTTGAACTTTTGAAAAATTTATATCGAAACAACTTCAACTTTACTCCTGCTAATATTCATGCCGTCAAAAATTCCATCCATCTTACCGCCTCTGAAAATGGAGAATTTATGGAAAAACCGGAACCGGACGAGTGAACGGGCAGGATATAAATGGCTGGTTTATAGGTTTTATAGAAAGCCAAAATAATACATACTTTTTCTCCACAAATATTCAAAGCGAACAACGTGCAACTGGTAGTAAAGCATCAGATGGTGCTTTATCTACTCGTATTGATTCGTCACATAAATATAAGCATCTTCCAACGTTGCAGGAATTGACATACACTCCAATTCTGGCTGTATTTCAGAAATCACTCTTAACTGCAATCCCCCCTCAACATACTGTTTTGATGTAATACGATACTTCTGTTCCACTTCTCTTGCTTTTCTCTCATCAGGTACTTTGCAAATCCAGATTTTCCCCTGTGCTTCTTCTGTCAAATTCTTCATAGAACCCGCATATAAGAAACTACCTTTGTGCATAATTGCAAGTTGGTTACAGGTAGCAGCCAAATCTTCCACCACATGAGTTGAAAACAAAACCGTTCTGTTTTCAGAAAAATCTACTAACAAATTGCGGATGCGAATACGTTCCTCTGGATCTAAACCGGTAGTCGGCTCATCCACAATCAAAAATTCCGGTTCATTTAAAAGCGCCTGCACTAATCCTACCCGTCGTTTCATCCCGCCTGACAACTGTTTCATTTTCTTTTTCCGGTGTTCTGCAAGACTGGTCTTTTTCAAATAATATTCTATTCGTTTCTTGCACTCCGCTTTTGGAACACCTGCCAAATCCCCCATATACTCTAAACACTCCTGAACTGTCAAATTCGGGTAAAGATCAATTTCCTGTGGCAGATACCCTATTTTTCTCTGGATTTTTTCATAGTTTCCTTCACTATATAAAATCCTGTCCAATGTGACCGTTCCACTTGTAGGTTTAAGTACAGTAGTTAAAACCCTCATCAAAGTTGTCTTTCCTGCTCCATTTTCTCCCAATAATCCAAAAATTCCATTCGGTATATTTAAATTCGCATGATTGATTGCTGTCACACCATTTTTAAATCTTACTGTTAAATCCTCAATATGAATACTCATAAACTTACCCTCTCTTTCTAACTATTTTCGGCAATACTACCAATAAAATCAATCCAATACCAATACACAAAGCTTTCCCTTGCAGCCATGTAACATCAGCAGTATTTTCTATATCTCTGAAAGCATAGGAAAACAGATTCCATGCCCCAAAAAGTTTATCTCCTCCCGTGGAATTTGTTGCTACCCATATCAGAAGACAGCTTCCAATCCCCATCCACATATTGCGAAAAAGCATAGACAATGTATTGACCAATATTCCCCAAAAGAAAATGGTTACTACAATCGCTAAAAAATAGGCAATAAACTGAAGTATTTCACTTTCTGTTGCCGGATGTGTGACCGGTTTTTGAAACACAAAAAACAATCCGTAACCTAAAACAGCAAGCAGTAATAAAAAAACTTCCTGTATCATTATTCGCTGCATGATGGAGCAAATTCTCTTTCTTATTGGATACAGCCTATGGATTTCTGATCTCTTGCTTGTAATTTCCTGCACATAAGTGTCCGCACAAAAAACAGCAGTCAATATAGCAAAAGGTGCCTCAATGGAAAGTCCTATTTCATTTGTGAATACAACCCCACGTATCAAGCTTAAAATCACAACAAAAGATACTGCATAAGCAATCTTATAAAACGGCAGAACAATCTTCATTTCCTTCTTCATTTACATCCGCCTCCTCTTCCAAATCTGTATTGAAATCAGAATAATCACTACAGATGCTAAAATAAGTAGACTCTGATTTAAAAATGCCATTGGTGGCGGTGTCGTATCGAAAAGCTGATCAGGGAATCGAACCATAATCGCAAAAGGTCTTCCCCAATATCCATAAACTCCTTCCGCATTTCTTCCGCCCATATTGGAATATACCATGTAAAGAATCAGAAGCGGCACTCCCGGAAGTGGATTTTTAAATAGGAGTGAAATCAATGTATATACACTTACAATCATCAGCATATTGGGAAGTATATAAAGTACAGTAGAAACTATAAAATCCCAGAACCGCACTTCAAACCCACTGTCTTTTGTATAAATAACACACAATGCCCAAAATAATAGATTTATAATAGTCAGAGCAATCAAACAAATTGCAAATCCTGCGCTTACTTTTCCCAATACATACTTTCCGGCAGTGATCGGTTTCGTGTGAAGCAATTCATAAGTATGCTTTTTCGTATCCTGTAAAAACAGAACCGCTAACATAATTGTTGCAAAAAAACACATAAACAACCCTGCAAAATCAGCAAATTTTCTTGAGTAATAAAAAGAAAACGTCTTATTTTTCATTTTTTCGTTCAGATATGCGTTGATTTCTTCTGATGTTCCTTTGTAATAGGCACTATCTTCGTACATATATCTTGCACTATACCAATCATATTTTTCCTCCAGATATACGAATGCTTCTTCTAACTCCATATCAACAAGTTCGCTCATTACGGATTGTGCCTCTAAATCAGACATTTCTAATTCATCAATTAGTGCTTGTTTTATCTGTCCACTCCATATTTCTCGATGTTTTTCAGGATTCGCAGGAATATATCCTTCATAAACATCTCCTAAGCGAACTGTATCAGGATAATCATTGACAATTTTCTCTCCTTGCCCTAAATAGTGTGTCATTAAATATGGACTTGTCGTATTAAACACACCATAAATCACAAGCAGAATACCTACCCAAAATAACGGTCGCTTTAGATAATTCTTAATCTCTCTTTTAAAAATAGCAATCATACGTTTGTCTCCTTTCCTTGTTATAGACATCATAAAATATAAATCACAACAAAAAGACAACAGTATAAAAAAATCGGACTGCTTATGCAATCCGATGAAATACTGCTGTTATTACAGCTCCACTCTGTTTTTCGTTTTCTATAAGTAACTGTCCGCCATGCTTTTCACAATACAATCTGCTGATATACATACCCATTCCTGAATGTTTCAAACTATCTTTCACATTTTGCTGATAAAAAAGCTCTGTTGCCTTTTGTTTGTCTACTGTAAATCCCACTCCATCATCCTTTACTCTGATTTGTAATTCAGAATAAGTAAGGAGAACTTCCATTTCCACTTTTGTTTTGGCATAACGAAAGGCATTTGACAAAAGATTTTCTATAACCTCTAAAATCACTTCCTTATCTCCCGAAAATTTTTCTGCTGTTTCCGAACATTCTAAATCGTATTGCTTTCCAAATTTTTTCTCAAACACATTCATCTCTGCACGTATGTCTGTTTCTAACTGCTTACTTGTAATTTTTTCTGCCACCAACTCCCTTGCATCTAAACTGCTCATCTTTCGCATTGTTTCCACAAATATATCCATACGTTCAATCTGTTTTTTGCTTTCATTTACCATATCTAGGGCTTGCTCCATATTTATCTCTTTCTTAGGGAGATATTCTGAAAGCATTTCCTGATACCCCTCCAGCACAGATAGTGGAGAACGTATATCATGTGCAATCGCTGTTCGCAAAGCCTTTTCTTCCTCAATCATTTTCCATAATTGATGGTTATTTTCTGCAAGCTGCTCCTTCATCCGTTCAAATTCTCTGCACAATCTTCCCATTTCATCTTTATTTTCATAGGTAATATGAAAATCCAAATTATTTCGACCAACTTGTTGTGATGCCAGTTCTAATTCTTCAATGGGATTTTTCAATTTATGCTTATAAAAAAGAAACACTGCTATGATATTGCCTACCACAGACACGATAAGTACTGTAAACGTCTGAAGGAAATCGCATATCTCTGATACATGATAATCAAATTTTTTCATTTCATAAGAATTCGGTCTCGGAACATCTGTCAAATACTTTCTACCTTCACCTTCTGCCATTTCAAAATACTTTTCTTGATCTACATATTTCCACCAAATGTCATCTTGTATAGTGGCTGCCATTCGCATAATCAATGCTGAAAGATAAAAACTAACTATCAAACTAACAATCATATAC
Organism: Blautia sp. AM29-29; assembly: GCF_003480555.1. Lineage (NCBI taxonomy): Bacteria > Bacillati > Bacillota > Clostridia > Lachnospirales > Lachnospiraceae > Blautia > Blautia sp. AM29-29. The sequence goes on along the minus strand of NZ_QUJD01000013.1, from coordinate 83,624 downwards.
AAAACTATAGTTTTTCTCAACGAAAGATTTCTTATTTTGTCCATTTATATCCCATCCCCCATATCGTTTCAATATATTCATGCTCCGTATATTGATTGATTTTTTTACGAATTCTACGAATTAACTCTGTCACCACTCGGCTATCTCCTTCTGCATCGTATCCACTAATCTTTTCATAAATACGTTCCTTATCAAACACCATTTCAGGGTTCATGGATAAAAGTTCTATAATCTCATATTCTAATTTAGTAAGCCCTAAAGCATTTCCTTTAATATGTACGCATTTACTGGCATAGTCAATTACTAATTCCCCATAAAACCGTTGTTCTGTTTTTCTATGTAAACGTTCCTCACGTTTCAAATGGGCAATAATTCTGGCATCTAATTCTTTCAAACTGAATGGTTTTAAAACATAATCATCGCCACCAGACAACAATCCCATTACTCGATCCTGTTCTTCTACTTTTGCAGTCAAAAAAATAATCGGACAGGAAACCATATCTCTGATTCTTCTGCACACTTCAATTCCGTCCATTCCCGGCATATTTACATCCAATAAAATAATATCGGGATTTACACTTATCTTTTCCATTGCTTCTATGCCATTTTCTGCAATAATCACTGTATAATTCTTCAATGTAAAGTATTGATTCAACATTTTTAGCAATTCTCTATCATCATCAACCATTAAAATTTTATAGTTCATAAATTCCACCTCTGGCTATAATGCTATCTTTTCTTTATAGTATATCTTATAAAAAACAACAAATAAACAACAATTCCTAAAAGGCAACAGCCTTTCTAAACTGCCGCCTTTTCTCCTTCATTTTATTTCCATTATTGATAAACCATCTCTGTATCCACAATCTCCCTTGCACACGATTACATATTGTTCATTCTCGCTACCCATTCCATCTGATTTTCTGCCTTTAACTGTTCCGTGATCCCCTGTGCCTGTTTCATCTGCTCTACAATTCTTTCAAACCTTAAATACTTATAGTCGTCTGTATCCAAACAAACAAGCCGAAGTCGCACAACAACTTGAAAATCTTATCAACGGAACAACAGTCCCAGATACTATTATAAAAAAGGAAAAAGAGCTCCTTCGAGCTCTTTTGATTCAGTTCTGTAAACTTGAAGTTATAGTGCAATCTTTTTCCATTTTCTAATCTTGGTTCTAAAGGTTCCGAACGGAGCAACTGTATTAACATGTATGAATTTGTATACTTCCCAGACAGCTGTTTTAGTTGCTTCGTCAGCCCATTTTCTCGTATGTGGTTTAAATAATTCTTCATCACTCAGAGAATCAATCATTGCATAAATAGAGTTGATATTCTCATTCAATCTGTCTTTCAATTCTTGCAGTGACAGCTGAGCATATGTATCTGTAAACCATTGATATAATTCGCCAAGCTGATTCCACTTAAAATTATCCGAAGGAGTATTGACAGGAATACCCTTTCTTTCGTCTGATTCCCATTTAATAACAAGAGTTGTCCAGCCAACCTGATAAGCAAGATTTTCTGCCGGAGTTCGATCGACCTCATCAATTCTCTTATCTTTTAAATGCTCCGGAATATCATTAAATTCTGAAATATACTTTGCAAAGCTTTTATTTATCTCGTTTTTAAGCTCGTCTTTATTCTCATATGTTCTCAATAGTCTATCTCCTCAGCTTCCGATTTGCCAGTTTCAAAAAAAGGATTTTTCAAATTAGTCTTTGCAAATAACCCTTGAACCTTCACCATCAATTACAATTCCCTGACGGTTGTTAATTGGGCATAGATTCAAATCCGAAAACTCAGTCATTATTTTCTTGGTAACTTTCTTAAATGGTGATGTAAGATAATGCGGAAGAACATAGAAATCAATCAAATCAAGCCCTGCATCATCTTCTTGTGAGTAGTCCTCCGGCTTTTTATCCATTTGCTGGATATATTGGATGCTTGGAGCGCATATAATTGCACCTGCCGACTCGCCGATCATCAATTTTCCATTTGCCAATTCCTTTTTCAGCAGCCCATCAGTTCCCGTTTTACGGAGCCGGTCCATAAGAAAAAAAGAATTTCCGCCGGTAAAATATATCACATCTGCATCTTCAAAAACAGACTGTATCGTTGAATAAGCCTCCGTTGAAATATCAATTTCAGTTACGATTGCTCCCAACTTTTTGAATAATTTTCGAGCCGAGCCGACATAACCGGTGTAGCCTTCACGCAGCGAAGCTGTTGGAATAAATGCGACTTTCTTATTTTCAATTTCTTCCTTTATCAGACTTCCTACACTTGAAAAATGCGAACATAAAAATAGTTTCATCAATATTCTCCTTTATAAATTCCGATTTGCACTTCAAATCGTTTTCTTTATTCTATCATAGCATCCATTATTCCGCCATCAGTCTTTCGAACCAGGTATCCATGACAATGATAAACTGGCCTGCTCCTGGCAATTCTTGTAGCATTTCGTCAAGAGTTTTCTGTTTCACATATTTCTGCACATACACCCAACAGGCAATGCTACTGGCTTCTGATACAATGTCAGCTATGGTTTTGCGCATAAGCTCTTCAAATTCAGTAATTTCTTCTTTTGGGACAACATCATACAGTGTTGGTGCCTGATGACTTAATTTTACGCCATTTTCATTTGCATCTTTAAGCAGATTCTTAACTTTTTCTCTTGAATCCTCCGGTACTTTTATGTACTCCCACATAAATGCTACCACATCGGACGGTGTGTCTTTTTTAAGTGGTGGTAACTGAATATAATCATTGTTTTCGCTCATTTTCATATCCTCCTCACGATATAATAAAATCAATAATGCGTTCTCTTGTCATGTCCAGTACAGTATCTACGAACACTCCTGCAAAAAGGATCAGATACAGAATTACACTCAGCGAAAACAGAAATGCAACCTGTACCCAGTCATGGTAACAGTATGCAGTCGCTATAATCAACAAAGTGAATATAAACCCAAGGATCCCTCTGACAACCGCATAAGTCTGTACTGTCATCTTTACTGCCAGTCCGATCACAAAAAGGATCAGCCATACCGGCAGTAATAATATTTTCCCAGCAAGTTTTAAAATAAACATGTGCACCTCCTATCTTACCAGTCCTGGCATATCATGGTTCACCTCTGCCTGATAATACCCGTTCATCGTAGACGGTGCATTAAACAGGGATGCTAATAAATATTTCTTGATGTTCTTCACTTTGGTGGTGTTACCACGCATACAGTGTAAGACATACTCGATATGTGAATAGGTCAGCATCAGAAATTTTTTCTTCACCAGTGATGCCGGATACCAGTTGCTGGCAATCAATATCTTGTCATTTTTACACATCACAGTTTCTACGATCAGGTTCACGATTTCATCTACCTGTCGCATATCGTCATGATGGGTTACTTCCAGTGATTCATAATCAATGGTCTCTTTGACAAGGTTTTCATAAGCCTGATAATCCTCAGAGCGGTTATCGCTATCAAATCTTTTCTCATCCACAGATATGATAGGATTAGATTTATTATCATTCATTTCAGTATCACTAAGATTAGTATTATTAGGGTTTGAAATGTAAACTTCTTGAAGTTTGTTTTCGGGACTTCTAGAAGTTTGATTTTGGGACTTCATGAAGTTTAAATTGTAAACTTCTGCAGGCTCTTCATTTTTCACAGAAGTTTGTTTTTTAAACTTCTCTAATTCCTCTCCAAATTTTTTCTCATCTGTTTTCTCAGGCATAAAGGTTTTTACGTAGATAACATTCACCTTTCCAAATCCCTGCCTGCGTTTCTCAATCAGACCAATTCCTGTTTCGTCATCCAGCTCTCTCATGGATTTGATGGCTTTATTTCTGCCACAGTTCAGTAATTCCATGATATCTTCGATGGAAAAGTAGATATATGCTCTGTTTTTGTCGTCAAACCACTGATTTTTGATGGAAAGAGACATTCGATCCAACATCAGTCCATATAAAATTTTAGCATCGCTTGATAAATCTTTAAAATAGCTGTCTGTAAATAATGCTTTTGGTATGCGGTAGAAGCTGAACTGATCAGCTTCGGTACCGTAAAAATAATTAAATGTCATTTTTTTCTCCATAATTTCCTCCTTTCATTTTCTGCTAAGAAGTCCTCTTTTTAAACTTCTTTGACATTGTTTTCTTAGCTTTTTCTCTCCTTAACAGGACTGTTCCTGCATCCACTTTTCTAATAATGATTCAATCACCTGCTCCATATCTTTGGCTGTATAATCATCCGGAAAATACTTTGTCAGTTTCTTTTCTGAGAAAGTAAGAGACCGGGATACTTTCTTTGCCATCACACAGTTATTGAAAATCGATAACATCTGAATCTGATTGATTGGTCCATCATTCAGCTGATTTCTGAGTGCTGCAATCTGTTTTGGTTTGATGAATCCGGTGTCGCTGATATATTCGTAGATCCATCCCTGTACTTCCTTATCGATGTAGGAGATATTGACAGCAACCGTAAACTGAAGCTTCTTGTTATCTACCAGATCAAGAAGTTCCGGAATAAGTTCTGTTAATCGTACAAATCTTTGAACCTGAGCTCTACTTTCCCCAACTTGCTTGCTCAAGACTTCATCAGATCTCAACTTCGTCTCATTTTGAGACAAAGTTAAATCTGTTCTAACTCCCTGTCTTTTCATTGCCTCTAGTTTCATCTTATAAGCAAATGCTTTCTCACTCGGCAACAATTCCTCTCGCTGAATGTTAGCATCCACCATAGCCACAATGGCATCATCATCCGATAATTCTCTTACGATTGCCGGAATAGTTGTAAGTCCTGCAAGCTGTGCTGCATGCATTCTTCTGTGACCGGATACCATTTCATATTCTTCATTATCATCCATTCGAAGCAGTACCGGTGTCAGTACTCCATTGATCCTTACACTTTCAACCAGATCCTGCATCTTTTCATCATCCAGCACCTTGAACGGATGATTTTTAAACGGATGGATCTTACTAATCTCTATCTCCATTGCAGATTCTTCATTTACCACACCAAGCAGTTCATCAATGCTTGCCAGTTTAATCTTTTCGCCACTTCTATTTTTCATTTTTCAAAACCTCCTGTGTTAAGTTTTTATATGCTTCGGCAACTTTTCCTTTCGGGCAGTGCATGTAGATGCTTTTTCCCTCTGCACTGGTCTCAGCTGCTTTTACAGACATCGGAATCACATTTTCAAATACTTCTATCTGGCTTCCGTATGTTGTATGTACTCTCGATGCAATGTCCCTTGCGTAATTGGTTCTGAAATCAACCATAGTCAACAGAATGCCCTCAATCGCCAGTTTCCGGTTCAGCCTTTTCTTTACTGTAAGAATGGTCTTGATCAGCTGCTGAAGTCCTTTCACCGGCAGATATGCGGCCTGTACAGGTATCAGCACGGAATCGGAAGAGACCAGTGCATTGATTGTCATCATACCAAGACTTGGCATACAGTCGATCAGGATATAATCGTATCGGCCTCTTATCGCATCGATATATTCCTTCATGATCATTTCTCTGCTCATAACATTTCCCATCGTTACTTCCAGGGCAGAAAGCTCAATATTTGCCGGAAGTAGATCTACATTTTCCTGGTGATGTAAGATACCATCTTCCAGAGAGATTTCTTCTTCGTTAATGACATCCATCATAATCGTTGCCAGTGTGATGCGAAGATCATCCGGTTCCTCATATCCAAGACTTGCGGTTAAACTTCCCTGTGGATCCGCGTCGATCAGCAACACTTTCTTACCTTCTCTTGCCAGTCCAATGCCTACATTTACGGTTGTGGTGGTCTTTCCGACGCCACCTTTCTGGTTTACTACGGATATAACTTTACTCATGATTTCTTCCTCCTTTAACTTTCCCATGATTCTTTTTTCCATAATTTCAACAGTGCCAGTATTTCCCGTTTCATCATCGCCGGTGTATAGGAATTTGGAAAATACTTGTGTAACTGCTCGTTTGTGAATGCCACTCTTGTGATCTCACCCTTTTTCACTTCACACATGATTTCTTCCATCTTTTCCAGTGACAACTGTTTTTCTTTACTCAGTTGCCGGATCCTCTGTGCCTGTGAGAGTGATGGGATCGCCTGTGCATACTCCATTGCTACAAGCAATTCCTTTTGCTCTTTTTCACTTAATGCTGCTATCTCTACAGCCGGACAAAAAGAAATGATCTCATCATCCAGTTTCTGCAACATTTCCGGTATCAGTTTTGTCAGTGAGATATAACGCTGCACTTGTTTTGGGCTATCACCACAATCTTCACTGATGATTTCTATTGCCCGCTTTCTTGGTGTTTTGTGGTCAACTTGGCTTTTTTTTCGACCACTTTTTCTTTTTAATACGTCATTCTTCAGTTTGTAAGCAAAAGCTTTTTCACTGTAGCTGATCCTTTCTCTGTGAAGATTGGAATCTACCATGCTCAAGATGGAATCATCTTCACTTAATACCCGGATGATTACCGGTACTTTACGGTATCCCAGTTTCTCCGCAGCATGTTTTCTTCTGTGACCGGATATGATCTCATAGTATCCATCCGGTACCGGTCTGACGATCAGCGGATTTAATATTCCATACTTCTCAATGCTTTCCTGCAGAAGAAACATTTCCTTATCATCTTTCACCTGAAACGGATGCTCTTTGAACGATCGAAGACGCTCAATCTCAATTTCTATGATTCTTTCTTCGTTTTCTTCTGATTGTCTGTTTGGTTTAGTCATCTTGACTCCTTTCCTCCGGGATTCAGGAAATAAAAAATGCCTGCCTGGAACTTTTATAGATAGTAAAGTTCCAAACAGACATTGCTGTTTGACCATTAGCTGTAGCTAATAGAATTGAATACTGTTTCAGCTAATTCATGTTTGCAGGTTTGGGAGAGATTGTTTCTTTTCCCGCCTTTTCTCTGATTTACATCCCCGAATAAGGGGTGACAACAGAGCGGAACCCAAATGTTAGCTGGACTTTCTAAAACCCATGTTTGCAAACCGGTAATTTTGATTAGCTGTCAGCTAACAAAAATCGGATTGCGTTAGCTGGAAATTGATCATTTTGAATGGAATTTTGTGTCACGAACGTGATTTGAAAATAACAAAAGCGTTCGTTGTCAGCTAATCCAGCTAACATTTTCGAACGCTTTGAAGCCCGTCGCCAAGAGGATTTGAACCTCCGACCCCTCGCTTAGGAGGCGAGTGCTCTATCCAGCTGAGCTATGACGACACATGCCGCAACCCCTTGATTTTACTGGGTTTCTGGGATTTTTCCCTTCGGCCATATATAAGATTATCAACTCTTTTTCGAGTTGTCAATCTACAGATTTTTTTGATTCGGTAACATTAGAACATTTCCCCATTTGGGGAATGCTTTGTTGTCACCATTAGCATTTTTCAGAATAGATTCGAACTGAAAGTTGTTTTTCATTTTTTCCCTTTGGGGAATGCCTCGGCTTTCTCTTAGGAGGCGGACACTCTATCCTACTGAGCTACAGAAACAAAAATTATAAATGTTTCAGCCAGGTCAGCAACAAAAATATTATACTATATTTTTGCTGCTTTTTCAAGACGAAACACATACTTGCGATTCTGCAGTTTACTTCAGGAATTTTCCATTGTGAGTACCTGATAAATTCTCTTATAGGCTTTTTCATAGGTCCAGCAGCCTTCGACATTGTTGTAGTATTCATTATTTTTTTCGACAACATATTCTAAATCGTTTTCTGTCATGAGTCTGTATTTCATCGTACACCTCCAATGTTAAAAACAGTAATCTGCCAAAATCCAGAGGTCATTATATCATATTCCGATGGGAAAGGAGAAGAGAGTCTTACAGCAATGAATTAAAATAAAAAAAGAATCTCGGCAAAGCAGTCGAAAGGCTGTGACGCAAAGCTACAAGGCCTGTAAAATGGCAGCCAGCTGCGTAAATATGGAACATTTCTTATAAAATAAATAGGGAGAAATGACTGAAATGCACGGTAGGAGAATCTATGGTGCTTTTTTATTGCCTGCGAAAAGAAAATACGAGAGGAGGAGTTTGCATTTTCCCGCCATCCGGCGATCACCGCATTTACGAGCATGAACGTGGAGACACCGACCATCGTGGCGTATCTGTTTGACCACCCGCTGTATCTGGTGGCACTGATTGCAGGTGTGCTGCTGTTCTGCTTGCGGAGGATAATGCACTGAATGCAGAGGTTGCGACGGAGCTGCTCGGAAGCCTCGGCCTTGTCGTGGACTGGGCGGAGAATGGTTCCAAGGCCGTGGATCAGTTTGAAGCGTCGGATCCGGGAAGCTATTTTGCGATCTTCATGGATATGCAGATGCCGGTGATGGATGGCATCGAGGCGACGAAAAAAATTCGAAACAGTGTGCGTGAGGACAATGATGTTCCGATTTTTGCGATGACAGCAAATACTTTTGCAACGGACCGCAAGCGGTGCGCGGACGCGGGCATATTCCGAAACCGGTGAATTTAAAAGAGATTCAGACGACGCTGGACGAGAAAGTGCGGACGGCATGTGCCGGATAACGGGACGGATTAATAACAGAAAAATTTGGAGAAGGGGCTCTACTGCTTTGGATTGCAGTGGAGCCTTTTTATGGTGTATCATAGGAAGTAAAAGAAAACAGGGGAGAATCACGGAATGGAAATTGCAGAAAATATCACATGGACCGAGGAACTGGAAAGGCTGGATGTGCTTCTTTCGCAGGGGCAGTTCGAGCTGCTGCTTCCGGGTGAGCGGTACGGGGGAGGAGAAAAGGAGATCTGGCTTGTCTATCTGATGAACGATGCGGCAGAGAGCTTTCTCGTTTTTCATGACGCGGAGCTGACGGGAACGTATCAGAAGGAATACGAGGGAGAAATAGATGCCGCACTGGAAAAAGACGGGGAGCAGTACGTTCTGATCGTGCGGCAGAAAGAGACGGTGTGCACGCTGTTTTTCAGCCGCCTTTCACTGGAAGTGCATCTGTTTGATTACGGAAAAACGGGTCATTTCTGGGTGGACGGATACGAGTATCTGCGGCAGATTGAGTTCCGTATTGCGATCCTGCGGGACAAGCTGGAATACCTCGGCGAGGCGTTCTGCACCGAGGAAGAAATGCGTCTGGCATCGCTGGCCAATTTCCCGCCGCTCAATTTCTGCTGCTACCCGGCCGTGCCGGATCAGTATCTCGTACCGTCATGCCCGTGGTGGGAAGCGACGGAAGAGGCAATTACGGAGATGAAAAAACTGGCATCGGAGGCAGGCGATAAAGTGCTGCTGTGGTATCTTGCACTTTATGAAAAATGGCAGGGAAAACTCCTCGCAAAACAGATCGCAAAACTGCTGCATACGAGCCGCCACGCGAAAGTCGTGGATTTACTGGAAAAAAAACTGGCCCGCGAAGCACAGAATTATCCGAAACGACGCTTCACCGGCGAAGAAGGAACCCAGATCCGAAAAATCCAGGAGCAGGCAATGAAACGGAAAAAGATACTGGAAGCCGAAGGAAAACGCGCATCATTGCTGCGCGAGGAGCCATTCTTTTATGCACGGGATTCGGTGGAATATAAGGTCCATCTGATGATCTGGGGAACGAGAGGGAAAGAGCGGGTTGTGGAGGTTGAGACGTTTAAAATTTCCAGAACGCAACGGCAATGATCAGCTCCTTTACGGACGAGCCGGAAGTGATTCAGTTTTAATGCCAGTAGACAAGAAGTCCCCCGCTTCTAAAGTGGTGGGATGAATTGTTAAAAGAAACATAACGGCAGTGGCGGGCGGAGAGAAATCGGTATCCTCCACAGACATGAGGCAAGTCACAGTCGAACTATTTTCGACATGTCAGACTCCGTGAAAATACCGACTGTGAATTGAAACAAGGGATAAGGTAAAATAGAAAGCGCTTATTTGAGGCGGGAATGAAATCTCAAATAAGCGCTTTTTCTATACGCTGCCGCCAAGTCAGGCTGCGGGCAGTTTATAATATTTCGATGTATGCTGGCGGTAGAGCAGCAGCAATCCGCGGATGCAGAGCTCGATAGCCATGGCGATCCACATGCCGCGCAGGCCGAGCGGGGTGATGAGAAGCACCGCGAGACCGAGGCGGATGACCCAGATGCTGCCAAGGTTCAGAAGGCTTGGCACAAACGTATCGCCTGTTCCGCGGAGGGCTCCGGCGGCAACGATGGAAGCGCCGAAAAACGGCTCGGCGAGCAGTTCGATGCGGAGTACCTCGGCGGCAAACGAGCGCACCTGCGGGTCAGGAGTCAGAATGCTAAAGACGAACGGACAGAAGATCATCATCAGACCTCCAGTGATGGCCATCAGGACTGCGCCCATGGCAATGCAGATATTTCCGTAGCGTTTCGCCAGCTTGTAATTTCCGGCGCCGTAGCTTCTGCCGACGAGCGTTGTCGCGGCGGAACCGATGCCGTAGCCTGGCATGTAGCAGAGGCCTTCGGCGGTGACGGCGAACGAATTGGCCGCAATCGCAATGGAGCCGAGCGGGGCAATCAGCATGGTGGCAGCAACCATGGCGCTGTTCATCGCGATTTCCTGTACGGCAACCGGCACACCAATTTTGAATGCAGTTTTCAGAATTTTCGTATCAAAAACCGTTTTTTCCTTCCGGCGGAGACGCAGCCGCGGATTGCGGACACAACAGAACCAGGCACCCGTGAGGCTGATGACGGCGCAGGCCAGCATCGTTCCCATACCGGCACCCATGACACCGAAAACCGGAATCAAAAGAGCATTGAAAATGATATCGAGCACGCACATGACGGCATTTAAAATACTGGGCATCACCATATCACCGCTGCACTGCAGGAAGGACGACATCAGCGAGTTGAGCTGGGAAAACGGAAGCATGATGGCAAACATCATAAAATAGAGCGTGGCATTCCGCCGGATCTCCTGCGCACCGCCGAGCCACCCCGGCAGCGGATGACTGATCAGAAGCCCGATCAGGCACAAAACAGCCGACACAACAAGCGCGGACGCGATGCCATGCCGCACAACATCCCTTGCCTTCTTGTCATGATTTCCCCCGATCTGATGCGCTACCTGAACAGAAAAACCGGCTGAAACCGCATAAATCGTACCGCTGAGGAGCCACGTCGTCGACGAAACCAGTCCGATCGCCGCCGAAGCATTCGCCCCAAGCGCGCCGACCATCGCGGAATCAATGTATTGCATCGCAATCGTAGTAATCTGTGTAAGAATCGCAGGCAGACTTAATCGCCCGACCTGCTGAATCTGCGGTTTCAGTTCAGTCCAGTTTATTCTATTCATCATTTTCTCCAGAACATGTATTTTATCGTATGGTTTTTCTTAAGAATGTAAAGATAAATGCGTATTTTACGCTAACATGTTTTGAAGAAAGTGTCAATCAAAAACGAGGTTTAATTTGACTTTTTTCTATGCGTATTAGGCATAGGGGCGGAGAGGATTCGAATTTAATTTTCCGGCGGAAGGTTGTTCTTCACAGCGGGGTTCGCCTGGGTCGTGTTGGTTGCAGTCGGCAGGGAATCTGTCGGGGCGACCGGGCTCATGAGGACGCGGCCGGTTCCGCGGTAGACGTTGACGAGGCCTTCACCGCTGACGGCGGAGCCGACGAGGGTTTTGGTGGAGCGCTCTACGGTGAAATCAAGGTTGGAGGACCAGCAGACGGCGAGGTTTCCATCGATTTTCAGTTCGTCGTTTTCGAGTTCGACTTCGATCAGCTCGTCCTCAGGTACGTTGCTTTCGAGGGCAACGGCGCCTCTGCCGACGAGGCTCAGATTGAAGAAGCCTTCGCCGCCGAGGACAGCGGAGGAAATGCTCTTGCGGGCGGTCAGTTTGGTTTTGACTCTGCCGTCGCAGGCGAGGAACATGCCGTCCTCAATCGTCATTCCGGAGGAGCCCCATTTCTCGACATCCACAAGAATGATGTATTTGTAGGTCGGTTCCAGCACGAGATATCCGTCGCCGACGTACTCCGGTTTTACGGCAGATTCCTTTGTCATGGCGCCTTTGATGGCCTTTCCGAACAGGTCGCCGATCCCTTTGATTCCGGCGGTCGCCTGTACATGGCCGCCCATCCACTGCATCGCACCGGACTGGATAATCGCGGAGTGCTCCTTGTCCAGTTCAATGACAACCTGGCGGCGGCGCACATTCATTTTGCTCATGTAATACTCCTCCATGGCAGTCATCGGCGAGACGCTGGAATCCTGGAGATATTCCATGACGTGGAAATTTTCGATGGACTTGGTGAATTTCCGGTTTTCGTTTTCGAGATTTAAAATTTTCATAGGCACGTTCCTTTCTTTCATTAAGAAGAAAAATAGTGATCCGTCTTGTTTCTTTTATTATACAGGAAAGAAAGCAAAGAGCACAGAAAAATTTAGAAAAAAAGGAAATCTGGAAATCATGTTGTCCATTTTTCAGCGGAGTGATAAGATAAAGTTCAGAAAACGCAAGCAGTACGGTCAGAGGAGGAATTTATTATGAGTACAATTACTGTCAGAGATGCAAAAATAGAGGATGCCGCACGCATTCTGGAGATTTATGCTTATTATGTAGAATACACCGTCATTTCTTTCGAGTGGGACGTGCCGTCTCTGGAAGAATTTGAGAACCGCATGCGTGATATCATGAAAAAATATCCATACCTCGTCATCGAGCAGGATGGAAAAATCGAAGGTTATGCATACGCACATGCCTTTGTCGGCCGCGCCGCATACGACTGGTCGAGCGAGCTGACCATTTATCTCGATCACAATGCAAGAAAAGGAGGCCTTGGCCGGAGACTGTATGAAGAGCTGGCGGACCGCCTGAAAAAAATGGGCATTCTGAACCTCTACGCCTGCATCGGCTATCCGCAGGTCGAGGATGAATATCTGACGAAAAACAGCGCCGAGTTCCATGCGCATCTCGGATTCGAACTCGTGGGAACCTTCCACAACTGCGGCTACAAATTCGACCGCTGGTACGATATGGTCTGGATGGAAAAAATCATCGGCGAGCCGCACGCGGGACAGCCGGCAGTAAAATCATATAGTGAGATAAAAGAATGAGCACAATAACAACGTATACAAGAAAACATTTTGACCCTGTGCATCCCGCTCCGGAACTGCTCTGTGTGGAGGATTTTGCGCATGCGCTGCCGATGATCTGCCGCGGAAACGGCCATGTGACGACGTTCTGGTCAGTGGGAGAGCACTGCATCTGCTGTGCGAAAGAGGCGGCCGCGCGCGGCTATTCCCGGCGGCTGGTGCTGGCGTGCCTTCTGCATGACGCGAGCGAGTGTTACATGTCGGACGTGCCGCGGCCATTAAAACAGGAAATGCCGCGGTACCGCGAGATCGAGGACCATCTGCTTTCGGTGATTTATGAGAAATATCTTGGCAGTGATCTGACGGCGGAGGAGCAGCGGATGATGAAACAGATCGACAATGATCTGCTGTGGTACGATCTGACAAATCTGCTGGAGGAACCGCAGGCGGGGGATGCGCCGAAACTTCACATCACGCTGGACTACACGGTGCGGCCGTTTGCTGCAGTGGAGAAAGAATATCTGGAATTATTTGAACAGTATCAGTATCGGGAGACGGGCGATGAGAGAAGATAAAAACGAGAACCGCTGGGACAGATTGCTTCAGATCCACACAATGGGGCGGGACGACAGCCGGTCGGATCTGTACCGGTATCCGTATGAGCCGACCCCATACTGCGCGCTGGAGCGGATGGCAAACACAGGGATGATCCGAAAGGGAAATACGCTGCTCGATTACGGATGCGGAAAGGGCCGCGTGGATTTCTTCTTATCGGCGCAGACCCGGTGCCGGTCCATCGGTGTGGAGTATGATGACCGGATTTATGCGAAGGCAATGGAAAACAAAAAGGCGGCGGCCTCTGGTGCGCGGACGGAGTTTGTGCTGGAGAGCGCCGAAAATTTTCCCGTTCCTGTGGAAGTGGACCGGGTGTATTTTTTTAACCCGTTTTCGCTTGAAATCTTAAGAAAAGCGATGGCAAGACTGCTGGAATCGTACTACGAAAATCCGCGGGAGATCCAGCTGTTTTTCTATTACCCGTCGGATGCTTATATCTCGTATCTGATGACGGTGCCGGAACTGGAATTTCTCGATGAGATCGACTGTATGGATCTGTTTCCGGGCGGGGACAGCCGGGAGCGGGTTGTGATTTTTACGATTCAGGAATAAAAAGTTTTGTAACAGCAAAAACCGTGTGGAATACAAAAAAGCATGAATTATATTTGACGAAAGGGCGTTTTTATGAAATATCAGGTAATGCGAATTGAGGAAGACCTTGATTTCGGCTGTGAGGAGCGCGGTGCCGACGAGCCTGTCATGGCAGTTGTTGTTTTGAAAGATGAAAACGGAACAGAATCGCGCATCCGCCAGGAGGATCAGATGCTGTATGATTGGAACATCGAGGAGGGCGACACCGTTATTCTGAATGAAAACGGCGAATTGCGAAAAGTACTCTCCGGTGATTGGACGCAGAATTGCAATTCGAAAAATGTAGATACGACAAAATTCGTCAACATGATGCAGGTTGTCAAAGCCGGAAAACAGATCGACTGGATCTGCCCGTTCTGCGGCGGAAAAGTAGAACGACTGGAGCAGGAAGGCGGAAAAACCGTGATCGGATGCACATCGTGCGATATGCGGATTCAAATAGAAAATTAAACGATTTCGGCCTTTAAGGCCGAAAGAGAAAGGAAACACAAATGGTAAAACCAATTATGAGAGACGTTCTCTTCCTCGGACAGAAATCCATCCCGGCGACAGAGGAAGATCTGCAGGTGGGAAGAGATCTGCAGGACACACTGGCAGCAAACCGCGAGGCATGCGTCGGCATGGCGGCAAATATGATCGGCGTGAAAAAACGCATCATCATCGTAAACGCCGGATTCCGCGACATCATCATGTTCAACCCGGTGATAGTCCGCAAAAGCGGCCCCTACGAAACAGAAGAAGGTTGCCTCTCCCTGCCAGGCGTGCGGAAAACAAAGCGGTACCAGAACATCGAAATCGAATACTACGACTGGAACTGGAAAAAACAACGCCAGAAATTCACCGGCTGGCCAGCCCAGATCTGCCAGCATGAGATGGATCATCTGGAAGGGATACTTATTTAGATCCTACAGCAGACAGGAGGACAGTATGACAGACAGAGAATGAATGGTAAAAGGAATCATTTACAACCCGAATGTGGAAGAGCTGGCCAAAGAGCAGTCCGGCTATATGGAGCGTCTGTGGAAGTTCAACCAGCTGAAGCCGTCAGAGGGAGACAAGAAAGTCAAATAAATCAGGACAAATTTCGAAAATATAAAATTTTTGTAAAATAATGTCGAAAAAACGATTGACAAGTGGCGAAAAGAAACATATGATAATACCTGTCAATATACATATTCGGCAATAGAGGCGCGAAGGCTAAGAGTAGCTGTCCTGAGACAACGGGGTCTGGGACGGGCAGGGAAAGGAGCATTCGCCGAAACGGGGCAGTTCCCGAAAAACTGTCTGTGTTGGGGTACAGTCGAACAGGCTGTGCACTCTCACCGTACTGGTGGAGGAGCTATTGCTTCATGAACGTAGATTTAATGGAGCAGTGGTGAAGACCGCTGCTCTTTTTATTGTACTGCAGTTGGAACCGTGACAAAAGGTTCCAGGGGTGGAAATCTGTTTGGTTGGAGAACGAAAGACGAAACGGGTGTTACAGGATACGTCTGAAGAAAACTGTTGCCGGAAAAGAAAAAAGGGAGGATTTTGACATGATAGCATTTCTTAACTGGCTGGACGGTGTCCTTTGGGGCGTGCCGCTGATCGCGCTGATGATTCTGACCGGTCTGTACTTTACCGTTCGTTCTGGATTTTTCCAGTTCCGTCACTTTGGCTGGATTATGAAGAGAACCGGCGGAAAACTGTTCCAGAAAGAAGACAAAGCAAGTGAAGGAAAGGGTATGCTTTCCTCGTTTGAGGCGATTTCGACCGCTATCGGCGGTACCGTAGGATTCGGTAATATCGCCGGTGTTGCAACTGCAGTTGCAGCAGGCGGCCCGGGAGCCATTATGTGGATGTGGCTTTCGTCTCTGCTTGGTATGATATTAAAACAGGTTGAGGTTACCCTCGGCTGCTACTACCGTCACACCAACGAAAAAGGTGAGTACTACGGCGGTCCGACTTACTACATGGAGTGCGGACTTGGCGAGGAGCGCCACTGGGGCAAGCTGTGGCTGATCCCGGCGCTCATCTTCGGCATCGGTATTTTCTCCACCTTCTTCGTAACCTCTTCCAACCTGACCGCATCTCAGGTCGTAGCCGGTGCGTTCGGTATTGAGAATATCAATCTTGGAAGCTTCAAAGTAGAAGGCGTTATCGTGATGGGCGTTCTGCTCTGCATTCTGACCTATGTCGTTACAAGCGGCGGTACGAAGAAAATCGCAAGTCTGTTCAGCAAGCTCGTTCCATTTATGAGCGTTCTTTATATCTTGATGGGAATTGGCATGATCATCATCAACATCAACCGCGTTCCTGGCGTATTTGCAGCCATCGTAACAAACGCATTTACCGGAACAGCAGCGATCGGCGGTTTTGCCGGCTGCGCAGTCAGCGAGATTATCCGTGTGGGTATGGCGCGTTCCGTATACTCCAATGAGGCTGGATGGGGTACTTCTCCAATGATCCATGCTTCCGCAAAAACACCGCATCCGGTAGAGCAGGGTCTGTGGGGATCTTTCGAGGTATTCTTTGATACCATGGTTATCTGTACGATCACCGCACTTTCCGTTATCTTAAGCGGAAACTGGACCGACGGAACGAACGGCGGAACACTTGCTTTAAGTGCATTTGCAAGCGGATTCGGCAAATTTGGAAGCATCCTTCTGGCAGTCATCATGGTCATTTTCACTGTAACGACTTCCGGCGGATGGTTCACCTACTATCTGGCAATTCTGGAGCATCTGTATAAAAAAGAAGGCAAGATGAAAGATATCGTCATGAAAATCTTCTACGCAGTCCGCGCTCTGCCGGGCGTACTGTGGACGATCTATCTGGTAAAGACCAACAACCAGGGCTTTATCTGGACTGTCGTTGATATCACATCTGCGATCCCGACCTTCGTCAACGTAGCAGTGATCCTGATTCTCTCGAACCAGTATTTCAAACTGCTGAAAGACTACAAAGCAAGAAACTTCGGCCAGGGCACGGTAGACAAGAACGCCTGCCTGTTCTACGAAGAGAAAACGAAATAAAAAATATTCAAAAGCGAATCCAGACACGCAAGAGAATAGCGTGTCTGAATTTGTATATTGCGCAAATGGGCAGAAAAGAATAGAATCAAATTTAGATGACAGTAGGAGGATAATGATATGAAAACAATTTACAAAAACGGAGCTGTCTACACCGGAAAACTGCCGCTTGTCGAAGCGTTTGCAGTAGAAGACGGCAAATTTGTTTTCGCCGGAAGCAGCGCAGAGGCAGATGCCCTTGCAGCAGCCGGCGACAAAGTTGTAGACCTCGGCGGAAAATTCGTCTGCAGCGGTTTTAACGACAGCCATATGCACCTTTTAAATTACGGAAGCTCCCTGCTGAAAGCGCAGCTTGCCGCACATACCGAAAGCCTGGAAGATATGCTCGCCTGCCTCGACACCTTCCAGAAAGAGCATCCGCGAAAAGACGGCGCATGGCTGATGGGCCGCGGCTGGAATCAGGATTACTTCACGGACGTGGACCGCATGCCGAACCGCTACGATCTTGACCGCGTATCAACTGAAGTTCCGATCTGCGCGACGAGAGCGTGCGGCCACTGCCTCGTAGTCAACAGCAAAGCACTGGAACTCCTCGGCGTCACCGCAGATACCCCGCAGCCGGAGGGCGGAGAGATCGGTATGGAAAACGGTGAGCCGGACGGAAGATTCTTCGACAATGCAATGGAACCGGTTTACGACAGCATTCCGGTGCCGAGCAAAGAGGAAATCAAAGATATGATCCGCAGCGCCTGCAAAGCCCTGAACAGCTACGGCGTCACCAGCAGCCAGAGTGATGATTACTGCGTTTACCGCGCCGTTCCGTGGCAGACCGTCAACGAAGCATACAAAGAACTCGAGGATTCCGGCGAGCTGACCGTCCGCGTTTACGAGCAGAGCAACTTTACTGATCTGGAATCCTTAAAAGGTTTCGTTGAGGCTGGAAATGTGACCGGCATCGGCACAGACCGCTTTAAAATCGGACCACTGAAAATGCTCGGCGACGGCGCACTCGGTGCGAGAACAGCATTCCTCAGTCGCCCATACGCAGACGACCCGTCCACCTGCGGAATCCCGGTATTCACCCAGGAAACCATGGATGAGATGATCGGCTACGCCAATGCACACGGCATGCAGGCTGCAGTTCACACGATCGGTGATGCGTGCCTCGACCGCGTGTTAAGTGCCTATGAAAAAGCCCTTGCTGAAAACCCGAGAGAAGATCACCGCCACGGCATCGTGCACTGCCAGATCACAAGAGCCGATCAGCTTGAAAAAATCGCGAAAATGCATCTTCACGTTTACGCACAGAGCATCTTCCTCGATTACGATAACCATATCGTAGAGGAGCGCGTCGGCAAAGAGCTTGCGAGCACAAGCTACAGCTGGAAGACGCTGATGAATAACGGCGTCTCCGTCAGCAACGGAACTGACTGCCCGGTAGAGCTGCCGGATGCCCTCGCCTGCATGCAGTGCGCTGTCACAAGAACAACGCTGCGCGACCATGTCGGCCCGTACCTGCCGGATCAGAAATTCACCGTACAGGAAGCACTCGACAGTTACACGATCCGCAGCGCCGAGGCAAGTTTCGAGGAGAACGTGAAAGGCCAGATCGCAGAAGGCATGATGGCAGACTTCGTCGTACTGGGTCAGAATCCGTTTGAGGTGGATGAGAGCACGATCAAAGACATTCCGGTGTGCCGGACGTATCTTGCCGGTGAACTGGTATATGAAGCATAAGAATATAACTCAAATGAGTAATAAATGTCAAATGAAAATTCATACAATGAAGGGAAAAACGTGAAATAAGATAACCTGAAAATAGTATGGAATAAAGGCAGAAACAGAGGAGAACCTCCTGCGGCGATGAACGGTCGCAGGAGGTTCTTTTTTGATTCTGATAGGACCATACGGTTGTAAAAGAATCGAACAAATGGTTGTATAAAAGGGCGGGAATGTGCTATGATAAAGGAAATTTTACGAAAGGAAAAAACAGACAAATGCTTGGAAGAACACATTTTTTTATTGGAACAGCAGCGGCACTTGCTGTTTTACAGCCGCAGACGGTTCCCGCGCTTGTGGCCGGTGCCGGGGCTGCCGCGATCGGCGGTTTGATCAGTGACATTGATGTCGGCACTTCACAGGCGCACCGCGATGCCGATAAGATCATTACGGCAACAGTTGCAGTTGCGGTGCTCACAATTCTTGCGGAGTATAAACTGAATCTTGGAATTTACCGCCGCCTCACAAGCGACAGCAGCGTGCTGCGTCTCCTCGCCGGAACGGCAGCATTTTTGTTGATCTGCGCCTATGGGAAACAGCAGCCGCACCGCTCCTTCATGCATTCATTTGCGGCGCTGGCATTGCTGACGGCGTGCGTGGACATCATCTACCCGGATGCGTCCGCTTATTTTGCCGTGGGCTTTCTGTCCCATCTGGTGCTCGATTTTTTCAACCGGAAACCGGAAAAGCTGTTCTGGCCCTGGAAGAAGGGATTCTGCCTCGGATTCTGCTCAGCACGGGGACTTGTGAACCGCGCACTGCTCGGGTGCGGCATGGTATCTCTTGCTGTAGTACTGGTGCTCTCGGCGCCTGCAGGGCGGCTGATGGCTAAAATCATGCGGGCAATTTACGGATGAGATGGGATTGACAAAAAGATAACAAGACAAAAGAAGAAAAAGCAGGAATTTTTCGGTGTTAAAGTTAATATTTTATACATTTTATAGTAGGATTTTTGATTAAAATGATGTAAAATAGAAAACAGAAATCCGGCGTCCGTAATTGTTTTTGAAATGAACGAACAGGGAACCGCCGGCCCGTTACCGCAGCCGATTGCGGAGCGCAGCGCAACCGACAACAGAGATTAGAGCACAACAGGCAATACAGGAGTTAGTATGAACGAAGAAATGAAAAACCAAACAGAACAGTTACCGCTTTTAAAAGTACACATGATGGGAAGTTTTTTCCTGGAGTACGGCGACCAGCCGATTTCCTTCCGGAAAACAATGGCAACAAAATCGATGAGACTTCTGCAGATTTTCCTCTATAACAAGGACAATGGAATTTCCAGAGGAAGACTGTTGGAGAGCACATACGGAAGAGAAGATGTGGCGGACGCGGCAAACAGCCTGCGTGTCGGCGTACATCGCCTGAAAAGAAGCCTTGTCGAGGCAGGACTTCCGCAGTTTGAGTACATTTATACACAGAAAGGCGTTTACCACTGGACCAGCCCGATGCCGGTCGAGGTAGATGCGATTGATATCAAAAATAAGATCCTGGAAGCAGGAAAAGAGACAGACGAGAAAGCGCGCATGGATCAGATGATCGAAGCGCTGGAGCTGTACACCGGAGAGTTCCTTGCAGATTTCGGCGAGGAAGAGTGGGTACAGGCGGAGCGCGCGCAGCTGAAAAAAGTATATTCCGATGCACTGAAAGAAGTAAGTGAGTATCTTCTGAAAAATGAGGAGTTCGATGAGCTGCAGAAACTGACTTCTGTTGCTTCCGAACTGTATCCGTTCGACGAGTGGCAGGCAGTCCAGATGCAGGCGCTGATCGGCCTGGAGAGATACAAAGAGGCCATGAAACTGTACGAGCAGACCTCGAAACATTACTTTGAAGAGCTTGGCGTTACACCGAGCGAGAAACTGGTGGAGCAGTACCGCTATCTGGGAAGCCGCATGGGCAGCAGACACCGCGTGATCGAAGAGGTACAGGCAGATCTTCAGGAGAGCCCGGGAGAAAAGGGCGGAGCATTCTTCTGTTCCCTCGCCGGATTCCGTGACTGCTACCGACTTGTTTACCGTATGTCCGAGCTGAACGGACAGATGCCGTGGCTGATGCTGTGCACCATTACAGACGGAAAAGGTTACCCGGCAAAAGGCGGTCCGCGCCTTGACCGTATGTCCGAAAAGCTGCTTGAGGTAATGAAACGCAGCCTGCGTCATTCCGATTTCTTTGCAAAATACAGCCCGTCCCAGTATGTGATTCTGCTGCAGGGCGGCAGCCAGAGAGGATGCGAACTCGTCTACAAGAGAATCAGCGAGCGCTTCTCCGAGGAGAAAAAAGGCTGGGCAAAGAATCTGAAATACAGTGCACTGCCGGCAATTCAGACCGAAAAAGAGCTTGAGTTCTTAGAAGGAGACGATGTTTTATGATTCGCGTACAGCTGCTTGGAAGATTCCGCATGTACGATGAAACACGCTGCCTCAACGAGGAAGCGATTCATTCCCCGATGATCACAAAGCTGCTGGTTTATATGATCTGCAACAAAAACCATATCGTAACACTGGAACAGTTAACCGAAGCACTCTGGACGGATGAGAAGAGTGAAAATCCGTACGGAGCACTGAAAAATATGATGTACCGTCTGCGCGGAACGCTGCGGAAGGTATGGCCGGTTAAGAGAGGATCATGCCTGCTATATGAAGGCTGTCATGGAACTGACGAAAAGCCTGGAGCACCGCAGACCGCAAAGGAAAAGTACAGGTTCTCAGTGATCTAAAAGAGCTTTATCAGGAACCAAGAGAATTAGAAAAAATAAATTAATTTTTAAGTTGACAGCAGACTAAACAAATAGTAACTTTAAGCTGTGATGAAACGAGCTTAAATCCAGAAAAAGTCTGCTGTCTTAAGTTAAATAAAGTACAACAGACAGGGAGGATAACAAACATGAGTTACAGAGAAGTATATGAAAAATGGTGCAATGATCCATATTTTGATGAGGCATCCAGAGAAGAGCTGAAAGCACTCGAAGGAAATGAGGCAGAAATCGAAGACCGTTTCTACCGTCAGCTTGAGTTCGGTACCGGCGGACTCCGCGGTGTCATCGGAGCGGGTACCAACCGCATGAACATCTACACCGTACGCCAGGCAACCCAGGGCCTTGCCAACTACATTATTTCCCAGAACGGACAGGAAAAAGGCGTAGCCATCGCACACGATTCCAGAAGAATGTCTCCGGAATTCGCACGCGAAGCAGCACTCTGCCTGAATGCAAACGGAATCAAAACGTATCTGTTCGAGTCCCTGCGTCCGACACCGGAGCTTTCTTTTGCTGTCCGTGAATTCGGCTGTATTTCCGGTATCGTCATTACCGCAAGCCACAACCCGAGAGAGTACAACGGATACAAAGTATACTGGGAGGACGGCGCACAGATTACACCGCCGCACGACAAAAACATTCTCGCAGAGGTAGCAAAAGTAACCGAGTTTTCTGCGGTTAAGACGATGGCAGAGGATGATGCGAGAGCAGAAGGCCTGTTCCAGGTAATCGGAACCGATTTTGACGACCGTTACGTTGCAAAATTAAAAGAGCAGAGTATCCACCCGGAAATCATCAAAGATGCTGCAAAAGACATGAAGATCGTTTACACGCCGCTTCACGGAACCGGAAACGTGCCGGTGCGCCGCGTACTGCGCGAGCTTGGATTTACCCAGGTTTATGTTGTAAAAGAGCAGAAAGAGCCGGATGGAAACTTCCCGACCGTTGCTTATCCGAACCCGGAGGACGAGAAAGCATGGACACTGGCGCTGAAGCTTGCAAAAGAAGTAGATGCGGACATTATCCTTGCAACGGACCCGGATGCAGACCGTCTCGGCGTTTACGCAAAAGACAGCAAGACCGGCGAATACGTAAGCTTCACCGGAAACATGTCCGGTATGCTGATCGCAGAGTATATTCTGCGTGAGCGCACCAAGAACGGAACCATGCCGGAGAACCCGGCACTCGTTGAGACGATTGTTACGACCGATATGGCAAAAGCAATCGCAAAAGCTTATAACGTGGCACTGATCGAGGTTCTGACCGGATTCAAATACATCGGCGAGCAGATCAAATTTTTTGAGCAGAGCGGTGCACACAATTATGTATTTGGTCTGGAAGAGAGCTATGGCTGCCTGGCCGGAACATATGCAAGAGATAAAGATGCCTGCGTGGCAGTTATGATGCTGTGCGAGGTTGCTGCATACTACAAACAGCAGGGCAAGACACTGTGGGATGCCATGGTGGATATGTACGAGGAGTACGGCTACTACAAAGAGGGTCTTGCAACGATGACCTTAAAAGGTATCGACGGTGCAAAAGAGATCCAGACCATGATGACCAACTTCCGTGAGAACCCGCCGAAAGAGCTGGGCGGCTTCAAAGTTCTTGCCGTACGCGATTACAAAGCAGACGTACGAGTGGATCTCGTAAGCGGAGAGAAGAGCGCGACCGGACTTCCGTCCTCCAACGTTCTTTACTATGAGCTGGAAAACAACGCATGGTGCTGTGTGCGCCCATCCGGTACTGAGCCGAAGATCAAATTCTATTTCGGCGTAAAAGGCACATCCCTTGAAGATGCAGCCGAGAAACTGGAAAAATTAAAAAATGCAATGGTAACTGCTTAAACGCTGTGTGAATACAAAAAGACCTTGCCCGGCGGGTGAGGTCTTTTTGTACAAAAATCGGCCCGGCGGATCAAGCTTACCTGAAATAAGGAGAAGAAAATGGCGATTTTATATTATGATGAGAAAAAGCTTTTTCAGTTAAATACAGAGAATACGACGTATGTGATCGGCCTGAGCCCGGAAGGCTACGTCGGACATGTTTACTACGGACCCCTTCTGCACGGAGAGCCGGATCTGTATCCGCTCCGCATGGATGAGCCGCCGTTCACCCCGTCCGTCAATAAGAGAGAGAAATCTTCGTTCCTCGACCGTTTTCCAATGGAATACCCGACCGGAGGAGTCGGCGATTACCGTGAGAGCTGTCTGAATATAAGAAATGCACAGGGCCGTATGGGATGTGAGATTTTCTTTGATTCCTATGAAATTTTCAAAGGAAAACGCCCGCTGACCGGTCTTCCAGCTTCTTTTGGAACCGAGGACGAAGTAGAAACTCTGGAAATCACCTGCAAAGATCCTGTTCTTGATCTTGTTGTTGTCCTTTCCTACTCTGTTTTTACAAAAGAAAACGTTATCACCCGAAGTGTCCGCGTGAAAAATGAAGGCAGTGAAGCGCTGAAGGTAGAGAAAATCTACAGTGCCTGCCTCGATATGGACAACGAAGACTTTGAGATGCTTTCTCTTCATGGATCCTGGGGAAGAGAACGCCACATCCAGCAGGGTGCGCTCCGTTACGGAAAACAGCTCGTTTCCTCCGGAAAAGGAGAGTCCAGCCATCAGGAGCACCCGTTTGTGGCCCTGGTGACACCGGGAACGGATCAGGAGCGCGGCGAGGTTTACGCAATGCACTTCGTATATTCCGGCAACTTTATCGGACAGGTGGAAAGATGCCAGTTTGATACCGTTCGTATGGTCATGGGTATCAACCAGGAGGAGTTCTGCTGGAATTTAAAAGCCGGCGATGAATTCCAGGCGCCGGAGGTTGTTATGGTCTACTCTGCCGAGGGACTTGGCAAAATGACGCGTTCCTACCATGCATTTTATCGCAGACATATGATCCGCAGCCCGTACAACCACAAAAAACGCCCGATTCTGATTAACAACTGGGAAGCAACTTACTTTGATTTTGATACCGATAAACTCCTCGATATCGCAAGAGAGGCAAAAAAAGACGGCATCGAGATGCTTGTTATGGATGACGGCTGGTTCGGAAAACGAAATAAAGACGATTCTTCCCTCGGTGACTGGGTTGTCAACGAAGAGAAGATCAAAGGCGGCCTGAAAAATCTGGTTGACAAAGTGAATGAAATCGGTCTTGAATTCGGTATCTGGTTCGAGCCGGAGATGATCTCCCCGGACTCTGATCTCTACAGAGAGCACCCGGAATGGGCGATTCAGATTCCGGGAAGAGAAGCGACTGAGATCCGCTGCCAGTACGTGCTGGATCTCTCCCGCCCGGAAGTGCAGGATTATGCGTATGAATGTGTGGCAAAAATCCTGCGCAGTGCAAACATCAAATACGTGAAATGGGATATGAACCGTCAGTTAAGCGACCTGGGAAGCACCTACCTGGACAAAGATTCCCAGCAGGAGCTGTTCCACCGCTACGTGCTCGGTATGTATGCGATGCAGGAGCGTCTGGTACAGGAGTTCCCGGATCTGCTTCTGGAGAACTGCTCCGGCGGCGGTGCACGTTTCGATCCTGGAATGCTTTACTACAGTCCGCAGATCTGGTGCTCCGACGACACCGATGCGATTGAGCGTCTGGAAATCCAGGAGGGAACAGCCCTCATTTACCCGCTCTGCTCAATGGGTGCACACGTCAGCGTATGCCCGAACCACACGGTTGGCCGTGTAACTCCGTTTACAACGAGAGGCCATGTGGCACTGGCCGGAACGTTCGGCTATGAGCTTGATATCACAAAACTGCCGGAAGAAGAGAGAAAGCTGATTCCGGAGCAGACCGCAATGTATCACAAATATCATGAACTGATCCGCGAGGGAGAGTATTACCGTATTCTTTCCAGCCGTGAAAACCACAGATCCGACTGCTGGGCAGTAGCATCGGAGGATAAAAGCGAAGTGCTTGTGACCTACGTACAGGTGCTGGCACAGGCAAATATGCCGTCCCGCAAGGTTCGCCTGCGCGGCTTTGATCCGGCGAAAAAATATCGTCTGGAGGGAACCGATGAGGTTTACAGCGGCGAGATGCTGATGAATGCCGGTTTCCGGATGAAAGATTTCTGGGGTGATTTCGTCAGCAGACTGTATCACTTTGTTGCAGTAGACTAAGGAGCAACGGATATGGCAAAAGTAAGATTGGCAGATATTGCAAAGGTGGCGGGCGTCAGCGCCGTCACCGTGCATAACGCGATTACAGGACAGAAAGGGGTCAGCGATGAGATGCGCGCCCGGATTCTGGAAATTGCAAAGGAAATGGGGTACCGCCAGCCGGGAAGCGGAGCGAGAAATACACAGGGAAAAAGCCTGCGCTGCATCGGAGTGGTGATTCCGGAACGGTATCTGGCAGAGTATACGACATTTTACTGGAAAATGTATCAGGAGATGGCACTGGCGGCGACGGAAAAGAGCTGTATGGTGACCGTGGAGATCCTGAAACAGGAGATGGAAGATGAGATGATCGTGCCGTGCATCTCCAAGGAGCAGACCGTCGATGCGCTGATCCTTATGGGAGACACGAGCCGCGATTACATCCACTATCTGAAGAAAAACGTGGATCTTCCGATCGTATTTCTGGATTTCTACGACAATGAGCTGGCAAAAGATGCCGTGATCGCAGATAACTTTCACGGAATGTATCTGATGACGGAATACCTGTATGAGCATGGCCTTACCAAGCTGGCTTTTGTCGGTTCGATTCATTTTTCCAGCAGTATCATGGATCGGTACTGCGGTTTTTCCAAGGCTGTTCTGGAACACCGCGATGTGACACCGGCGGAATGGATTCTGGAGGACCGTGATGAGCGGGGCCAGATCGAAATTCATCTCCCGGAACAGATGCCGGAAGCGTTCGTCTGCAACTGCGACCTGACCGCCGGCCTTCTGATGCTCGAGCTGGAAAAACGCGGCATCTCCGTGCCGGAGGACGTTTCCGTTGTCGGCTTCGATAATTACCTGTATCCGGGTTTCCCGGATCTCAAGATCACTTCGTATGAGATCAATACGAAGGCGATGGTAAAAGTAGCGCTCGAAAAAGCGCTGAAGCAGATCCGCGGCGCGGCATCCGGCAAAAATATGGAAATTGTCTCCGGACAGCTGGTGCCGAAAGAGAGCGTAAAGCTTTGATTTTTATAACTGAATTATAAATTAAGAAACGGGGCATTTTGAAATGCCCCGTTTTTGTACATATTACACAACAAAGTCACTTAAAAATTGACAGTATCTAACGGAACTTATTTTTTAAGTGATTTCCAGTTGAAAAATTAATCATCTATGTTAAAATTAAGCTAAAGGACTGGGCGTGAGGGTGATAAAACACGGCGGTTCGGAGAAAAAAGAATTAAAAAACAAGATTCTGTCCACTAACAGAAACTTAAAAAAACAAAGTACAACTCATAAACAAACAATATTTTTCATGGAGGTTTCAAAAAATGAGCGAAGTTAAAATTATTGGAGATGCTGTCAAAAATATGCCATGGCAGGAAGGCCCGGCTGAGTTTTCCGGTGCACCGGTATGGAGATACAGCGAGAATCCGATTATCGGAAGAAATCCGGTGAAGGAAGTAGCAAGAATCTTCAACAGCGCCGTTATGCCGTACGGCGACGAGTTCATCGGAGTATTCCGTGGTGAGCAGACAAACGGAATCCCGTACATCTACCTTGGAAGAAGCAAAGATGCGATCCACTGGAATTTCGATGAGAACAAAATCCAGTTCGTTGACGAAGAAGGCAAACCGTTCATGCCGGTTTACGCATATGACCCGCGTCTTGTAAAAGTAGAAGATACCTACTACATCATCTGGTGCCAGGACTTCTACGGTGCAGCCATCGGAATGGCAAAAACAAAAGATTTTGAAACCTTCGTACGTGTGGAGAATCCATTCCTTCCATTCAACAGAAATGCCGTTCTCTTCCCGAGAAAAATCAACGGCAACTTCGTGATGCTGTCCCGTCCAAGCGACAGCGGCCACACACCGTTCGGTGACATCTTCCTGTCCGAGAGCCCGGATATGCTGTACTGGGGCAAACACCGCCACGTCATGAGCAAGAGCCCGGAGTGGTGGGAGTCCTTAAAGATCGGCGGCGGCGCAGCTCCGATTGAGACCAACGAAGGATGGCTGCTGTTCTACCACGGTGTAAGCGGCACCTGCAATGGCTATGTATACAGCATCGGCGGCGCAATCCTCGACAAAGAGAATCCGTCCATCGTAAAATACCGCTGCCAGAACTTCCTTCTGACACCGGAAGAGTGGTATGAGGAGAGAGGCTTCGTTCCGAACGTAACCTTCCCGTGCGCAACCATTCACGATGCAGAGACCGGAAAGATCGCGATCTACTACGGCGCAGCCGATACGTATGTAGGACTGGCATTCACAACCGTAGATCTGATTGTAGATTATATCAAGAAAAACAGTGTCGTACGCGAGTCTGACACCGAAATTGGAAGAAGATAAGAAAGAAGGAAAGAAAAGATGCAGTCTTTGGCAAAGGAAGTAAAGCAGGAGCTTACTGGACGGATCGTTCCGTTCTGGGAGGGCTTAAGAGATGAGGAATACGGCGGATTTTACGGCTATCAGGACTTTGATCTGAACGTGCAGAAAACGTATGAGAAGGGCTGCATCTTAAACAGCAGAATTCTCTGGTTTTTCTCGAATGCGTACCTGACCTTAAAGGACGAGAAGCTGCGCGCCGATGCGGAGCATGCGTACCGCTTTATGAAACAGGCGTGTGTGGACCGCGAGTACGGTGGCGTGTTCTGGTCTGTCACCTACGACGGAAAACCGCTCGATACGACAAAGCATACGTACAATCAGGCATTTGCAATTTATGCGCTGTCTACGTATTTTGATGCGACGGGCGACACCGAGGCGCTGGAGCTGGCAAAATCGCTGCAGCAGATCATCGAGACACACTGCACCGACGAGTACGGTTATCTCGAGGCATTTACCCGCGATTTCAAGCCGGAGAGCAATGAAAAGCTCTCGGAGAACGGCGTCATGGCAGAGAAGACCATGAATACGCTGCTGCATGTTTTCGAAGCATATACCGAGCTGTACCGCGTGACAAAGGATCCGTTTACCGGTGACCGTCTCCGCTTTATGATGGATCTCTTCGCGGATAAAGTATATAACAAAGAAAAAGGCCGTCAGGAAGTATTCTTCGACCGGACATGGAATACGCTGATTGATCTGTATTCTTATGGCCATGATATCGAGACTTCCTGGCTGATCGACCGGGGTACAGAAGTGCTCGGCGATCCGGCTTACCGGGAAAAACTGCTGCCGATCACCGGAGAGATTGCGGAAAATATCTACAACACGGCATACAAAAATCATTCGCTGATGAATGAGTGCGAGCGCGGTGTGGATGATACCACAAGAGTCTGGTGGGTACAGGCAGAAGCAGTCGTTGGATTTTTAAATGCATGGCAGAAAAAACCGGAGGAAACAAAGTATCTCGATGCGGCAAAAGACATCTGGGGCTACATCAAGGAATATGTGATCGACAAACGAGAGGGGTCTGAGTGGTTCTGGTGCGTGAATGCAGACGGAAGCCCGATCCATGAGCCGATTGTAGAACCGTGGAAATGCCCGTATCACAATGGACGTATGTGTATGGAAGTAATTGGGAGGTTAAAAGATGCTGAATAAACAGTATTATGTGGAAAAAGCCAAGGTAGACCGCCTTGTGGCAAGAAAGAACACAAAAGCAGATTTTTACAACGGTATTTATGACCGCTATGAGTATCCGGTGCTGACAAGAGAGTTCGCTCCGGTTCACTGGAGATATGATCTGGATGAGGAGACGAATCCGTACTTTATGGAGCGTCTCGGCATCAACGCTGTGATGAACTCCGGCGCGATTTATCTGAATGGAAAGTATTATCTCGTTGTCCGCGTGGAGGGTAATGACAGAAAATCTTTCTTTGCTGTTGCAGAGAGTGATACTGGTATCGACGGCTTCCATTTCTGGGATTACCCGGTTGTGCTGCCGGATACCTGCGCAGAGGAAACCAACGTTTATGACATGCGTCTGACCCAGCACGAGGACGGCTGGATTTACGGAGTGTTCTGCTCTGAGAGCAAGGACAAAAACGATCCGGATCTGTCCGCGGCTGTTGCTGAGGCTGGTATCGTAAGAACGAAAGACCTGAAGAACTGGGAGCGTCTGGACAACCTGAAAACCTTACGTTCTCCGCAGCAGAGAAACGTTGTTCTGCATCCGGAGTTCGTAGACGGAAAATATGCCTTCTACACCCGTCCGATGGATGGTTTCATTGAGACCGGAAGCGGCGGAGGAATCGGCTTCGGACTCTGCGATGATATCACACACGCTGTCATCGATGAGGAGAAGATCATCAGCAAACGTATTTATCATACCCTGACCGAGTCCAAAAACGGTGCCGGAGCAGTGCCGATCCGCGGTAAGAAATGCTGGATCAACATTGCACACGGTGTAAGAAATACAGCAGCAGGCCTTCGCTACGTTCTGTATGTCTTCGGTACCGATCTGAACGATCCGTCCAAAGTCATTGCAGAGCCGTCCGGTGTATTCCTGGTTCCGCTTGGAAAAGAGAGAGTCGGAGACGTTTCCAACGTTGTATTTACAAACGGCGCGATTGCGCGTGAGAACGGAGAAGTTTACATCTACTATGCATCCTGCGATACAAGAATGCATGTAGCAACCACCACAATCGACAAACTCGAGGACTATCTGTTCAACACACCGCAGGATCCGCACAGATCCCCGGACTGCGTAAAACAGAGATGCGAGCTGATCTCCAAAAACCTGGAGCTGCTGAAAAACGAGAAATAAAAGCGTCCGCTGCGGCGCATCGGGATCTGTAAAGGTCATGAAAACCTGGAAAGTGTTTCGAGAAGAACCGAAACGTCAACGGGTTTCGCGATATGGGCGTTCATGCCGGATTCCAGTGCTTTTCGGCGGTCCTCTTCAAACGCGTTTGCCGTCATGGCGACAATCGGGATTTCCCCGCGTTTTCCCGGGAGTGCACGGATCGCTTCTGCGGCCTGATAGCCGTTCATGTTCGGCATCTGAATATCCATCAGAATAACATTGTAATAATCTTCTGGTGCGTTCTGGACTGCTTTTAAGCAGAGGGCGCCGTCTTTTACGTGCTCGGCGTGAATGCCGTTTTCTTCCAGAACGGTGAGTACAATTTCTGCATTCAGGTCATTATCCTCGGCAAGCAGCACGCGTTTTTCGGAAAGCGTCTGCAGGGACTGCTCGAGAATCTCGTCTTTATGCTGGTGAGCCGCAAGCTGTTCTTCGGTCGGAAGTTCAAACGTGAGGCAGATCGTAGTTATTGTTCCGGCACCGAGTTCGCTTTCCACATCGATCGTTCCGCCCATCAGATTCACGAGGGATTTTACGATCGGAAGGCCGAGGCCGGTTCCGGTGATGTGGCTTTCGGTGGAGGAATGTTCTCTTGTAAATTCTTCAAAAATATGCGGCAGATACTCTTTGCTCATGCCGATACCGTTGTCCTTCACGGTGATGCGGTAGGAGGCAAAGCCCTTCCTTGGTGCCGGTGTCTCTTCGATTTTTACGGAAATTTTTCCGCCCTCCGGCGTATACTTGATGGAGTTGCTGATGATATTCAGCAGAATCTCCCGTATTTTTGTCCGGTCGCAGAGGATGGCATCGTGTTCCACCGTGTTGTAACAGAGATAGGAAAGCTTTTTGCTTTTTAACGAAGGCTCAAACACTGCATTCAGGGAATTGATCAGCTCGCTGTAGCTGCCGAGCTCGATTTTCAGCGAGGCCTTACCGCTCTCAATGCGCGCCATCTCAAGCACGTAGTTGATCAGGGAGAGCAGAAAACTGCTGGAGGACTTGATTTTTGCAATGTAGTCGACCGCGCGGTCCTTCTCGTCGATGTGCTTTTCCAGCAGATCCGAGAAACCGATGATGGCATTCAGCGGAGTTCGGATGTCGTGGCTCATGTTGAACAGAAAACGTGTTTTTGCTTCGTTGGCAGACTGCGCTTCCTGTACGGCTTTTTCCAGTTCTGCTGCGTGAATCTCGTCTTTATAGCGGCGCATCTGGAACTGCAGAAAACCAATAGAGGCAAGCAGGGAAAGGATGAGTCCGAGTGCAAAGGAAACAAAAACCTGCAGCGGACTGAGCCAGCCGTTTTTCGGTACAATTTCAAAATGCCAGGTGTCGTTCGGCACGGTGCAGAGAACTTCGATGGCATCGGAACGCCGGGAATTGCCGGAGTGTGCGATGGAAACGTGTTCGCCGGTGGCCGGAGAAATTTTCCAGAGTTCGTAGGTGTAGCCGGCTTCTTCCAGTGTATCCAGTTCAATTTCGTTCAGAAACGATTCCCAGTCGAGAACGAGAATCGAAAAGCCCCAGAAGGTCTGGTCACCGTTGGCATCGGTGGTATAAATCGGGTCAAAGAGCAGTGCTCCGATGTCGCCCTGCTGCAGCTCAAACGGTCCTGCAATCGTGTATTCGCCGCTCTCTTTGGCAAGGCGTGCCTCCTGTTTCCGGGCAGGATGCTCGAGCATGTTAAGTCCGAGTGCGGCTTCGTTTCCGCTCATCGGATAAATCAGTGTGACAATGCCGTCCTTTGCAAGCTCATGTGCTTTGATGACATTCTGGTCGTCCTGCATCAGCGAGGAGAGGACGGAAAACTCTTCGTCATTGACGGTATAACCGGCTTCAATCATGTGTTTCATCAGATTGGATTCGGCAAGATAATGGTTTAACTGCGATTTCACGCGGCCGATGGTCGTCTGTGCGGTATAGTCAGCTTTCAGCTTTGCTTCCTTTAACTGATTCTGATACAGAAAAACGGCGCAGAGCTCGACAAGAAAAAATGTAATAAAAAACAGCAGAAGCGCCTGAAATCGAATCTGTTTTTGCGTTAATTTTGTTTTCATATCGGATGCTCATCTAAATTCGTAATATTTCCGGCTTTTTCAGGTGATTTTTTTGAGTAAAAACGAAGGCCGGAGTTAAAAATATTATATCGGATTTACCCTGGGATTTCAATAAAAGAAGCGTTAAGTTTGAAAGAGAACGGGATGAAATGAATGGGAAATGTAATGCATAAGAAGAAAATTGCCAGAATGGGCGGAGAATGGAATTGCCAGATAGTTGCTCATTATATCAAAATCATTTATAATAGGGACAGACGACACAGAATGAAGGATTGACAATACAATGGACTATGTGATTTTTGACCTGGAATGGAACCAGTGTCCCTATGGAAAAGGAAAAGAGAACCCGAAGCTGCCATTTGAGATTATTGAGATCGGCGCGGTGAAGATGGATGGTGAGCGGAATGTGCTGGGAACGTTTCACCGGATTGTAAAACCGGTGGTCTACCAGCATCTCCATCACCGGACGCGCGAGGTCGTCGGACTGACAGAAGAGGATCTGCAGAACGGAATCCCATTTGCGCAGGCCGTGCAGGAATTTTTTGCATTCTCCGGCGGTGCGTGCATGTTCGGCACCTGGGGACCGGGAGACCTGACGGAGCTCCAGCGGAACATGAAATTTTATAACCTCCTGTCGCTGATCCGCGGGCCGATTCATTTTTACGATGTACAGAAACTGTTCGCGATCCAGTACGAAACGATGAAGAGCCGCCGGGCGCTCGAGTACGCCGCCGACTTCCTCCATCTCCCGAAGGACGAGCATTTTCATCAGGCGCTTTCGGATGCAAAATATACGGCCGACATTTTTGCACGCATCGATATGGATGTTGTGCTGGCGTACGACTCGATCGACGTATATCAGAACCCGAAATCGAAAAAAGAGGAGATCCACGCCGTCTATAATGGCTACACGAAATTCATCTCCCGCGAATTCGACACAAAAGAAGAAGCCATGCACGACCGCGAGGTCTGCAGCACGCACTGCTGCATCTGCGGGAAAACGGCAAGAAAACGCTTACGCTGGTTTTCGGCCGGCGGGAAAAACTACTACTGCGTAGCCTGGTGCCCGGAGCATGGATATTTGAAAGGCAAAGCCCGCATGAAACATTCGGACGAAGGAAAACTCTTCGTCGTGAAAACCATCCGCATCAGCAGCGAACAGGAGGCGGGGGAAATCCGGCAGAAGAAAGAGAACCTGCGGAAGAAGAGGAATCAGAAGAGGAAAGAAATGTAAGAAAGGCAGAGGAAATGGAAACGGGATAAAAGGTTTCATTTCTTCTGTCTTTTTAATTGGAAAACAGAGCGGGATCGGTTATAATAAAAATTGAAGAAACTATCGATAAAAGCAGGTTTGTCGGTAGTTTTCTGTTATAGAAAAGAAATGGGGGCAGAGCCGGAGATGATGCATGTGGAAGCGGTGGATCGGGAAGGGCTGCGAAGAAGAGTAAAAGATCCCTTCTATCAGAATACAACATCCATTCTTGCTATGGAGAATGATCAGGTTCTTGGGCGAATTGAGTATCATTTTTACGGATGTATGCAGGACGGTTACCGGATGGCATATGTGGACTGGGTTTATGTGCTGCCGGAAGCCAGACATAAAGGCGTTGTGCAGGGGCTGTTTCAGGAGATGGAAAAAGACTGCAGGAAACATGGGATTAACCAATATTATCTGATTCGGGCGACAAATCCAAATGCAGATAAATTTTATCACAGATTTGAAAACGCAGAGCTTGATGAGGAGCCGTTTTTACGGAAAGAACTGAAAGAATAAGAAAAGACAAAAGGACGAAAAACAATGGCAAAATTATATTTCCGCTACGGCGCGATGGGCAGTTCGAAATCTGCTAATATTTTGATGGTTCGCTATAATTATGAGGAGCGTGGACAGTATGCTGTCCTGCTGAAGCCGCGGACAGATAACCGCGACGGGGAGCATGAAATCAAATCCCGCATCGGGCTGGAGGCACCGGCGGAATATGTGGATGAGTTTTTAAAAGAAATTTCGGAGACATGGAGTGCGGACAGCGGGGAATACCGGTATCATGGAAAGAAAGTGGATGCGGTTCTGATCGACGAAGCGCAGTTTCTTTCCCAGGAGGAAGTTGATACGCTTTCGGATATTGTAGATTTCTATGAAATTCCGGTGCTCTGCTACGGTCTGCGGGCAGACTTCCAGACACATTTGTTTCCGGGGTCGAGAAGGCTGATGGAAATTGCTGACATCATCGAAGAAGTCCCAACGGTCTGCTGGTGCGGAAGACGGGCGCAGTGCAATACGAGATACGCAGACGGAAAAATCGTTCGGGAAGGCGCGCAGATTTTCCTTGGATCGAACGAGAGTTATGTGGCGCTTTGCAGGAAACATTATAAAGAAGGAAAGCTGTGGAAGGAAGATGAGTAAGATAATAATATATGAAGTACAGGA
Source organism: Blautia sp. AM29-29 (assembly GCF_003480555.1). Classification (NCBI taxonomy): domain Bacteria; kingdom Bacillati; phylum Bacillota; class Clostridia; order Lachnospirales; family Lachnospiraceae; genus Blautia; species Blautia sp. AM29-29. Next base: position 48,474 of record NZ_QUJD01000013.1, on the reverse strand, counting down.
GAGAATGCCGCGGATGGAAACGCTGGTGGAACTGTGGGAAGCTTCCGTCCGTGCGACACATCATTTTCATCGTTAATAGGAGCTTCTTTTGCAACAACATCCATTCGTATCAGTTTATCAAGAATATCCACAAGAGCAGGTCCGCTGGAAACATTTGATTGCTGCAATATAATCTTTTCTGGGATACTACTCCGTTTTGCACCATGCTTTTTATCGCTGGGGAACATCAGAAAAAGGATATGGAAAAAAGCCGATGGAGATGTTTTTGATTAAAAAACTTTAGGAATAACAGCAGGGGAGAGTGAAATGAAAAAAATATTTTTAATGAGGCATTCCATCCCGGAAAAAGGGGATATGCAGAATGAGCAGATTCCTCTATCGGAAGAGGGAAAAGCGCTTGCTGTATCAAAAAGAAATATATTTTCAAATGTGGACAGATGCTTTTCTTCACCTTATCGGAGAGCAATGGAAACGGCTGAATTCATCGCAGATCACCCGGTCATTGTGAAGGAGCTGCATGAAAGAACGATCGGGGATGCCAGGGAGGATTTCTGGCTGAAACAGTATGAAGATCACGATTTTCGCAATCCGGGCGGGGAATCGTTAAATCAAGTGAAGGTGCGGATGAAAACCGCGATCGATTCTATCGTCGGACAGATGGAAGAAGGAGAAACAGCACTCGTGGTTTCTCATGCGACGGCGATCTGTGCATATTTGCTTTCTTACTGTGAAATTGAAGTGAAAGATGCGGAAAACAAAGTAAGAAAAATATCCTTCCATGGAAAAGAAATCCTGAATGGCAGATTTCAGCCGGCAGATGGATTTGAAATCCTTTTTGAAAACGATATTTTTTCGGATATTCGTGTTATGGGGAGAGAAAAATGAAAACATTATATTTGATCGGCGGAACGATGGGCGTTGGCAAGACGACGGTAAGTCAGCAGCTGAAAAAAGATCTGGCGAACAGCGTTTTTCTTGACGGCGACTGGTGCTGGGACGCCGATCCGTTTCAGGTGACGGATGAGACGAAAGAGATGGTGATGGACAACATCTGTTATCTGCTGAATAACTTTCTGCATTGCAGCGCTTATGAAAACGTTATTTTCTGCTGGGTGATGCATGAGCAGAGTATTGTTGATGAAATCGTCAGTAAGCTGGACACGGAAGAATGCAGAGTGATTAAAATTTCGCTGATCGTGGATGAAGCAAATTTGCGGAAGCGGTTATTATCCGACATCGCAAATAAGATTCGTACGGAAGAGATTATGGACAAAAGCATTGCACGAATTCAGATGTATCAGGTACTTGATACGGTAAAAATTGATACGAGTAATAAGAGTGTCTGTGAAATTACAGAGGAAATTGCAGCACTTTAAGATCAAAAAACAAGGAGCCAAACCAAAATGACCGAACGAATCATAGACAATGAACTCCGGCTGATCCCATATTACAGGAATGACGAGGCCTCTCTTCCGTGGTATCAGGATCTGGACGTGTGTAGGCAGGTGGACAACCGGGAGAAGCCGTATGATGTGGAGCTGTTGCATCGGATGTATGATTATCTTACCGCGCACGGTGACTGCTATTATATAGAATATAAGGGCGTGCTGGTGGGAGATGTTTCGCTGAGAGAGAATAGTGAAATCGCTGTCGTTGTCTGTAAAGAATACCAGAATCAGCATATTGGAAGACGGTGCGTTCTGGAGATGCTGAAGCTTGCAAGAGAAAAGGGAATGGAGCGGGTAAAAGCCAATATTTATTCTTTTAATGGACAAAGCCAGCGCATGTTCCAGTCGGTCGGATTTGAGAAAACGGCGGAGGAATGGTATGAGTCTAAGCTGTAAGTGATTGCAGAGAAAGAGAGAAGAAATGAACATAAAATACAATCAGCTGTGCATTAGAAATGCCGAAAAGAAAGATTGTGAACAATTAGCCGTCTGGTGGAACGATGGAACCGTCATGGCCCACGCCGGATTTCCAAACGGGCTTGGGACAAGCGCAGCGGAAATTGAAAAACAGATTGCCGACGACAGCGATGAAACAAGACGAAGACTCATCATAGAATACAACGATGTGCGAATCGGCGAAATGAGTTTCTATGTATTCGAAAATCATCGATATGAAATCGGAATCAAAATCTGCGAATCCGATTACCAGGAAAAAGGCATTGGAAGAGTTGTACTGAGCATGCTCATAGAAGAATTGTTCCGCATGGGAGCCAACGTTATTTTTCTTGATACCAACCTCAAAAACACAAGAGCACAGCATGTCTACGAAAAACTCGGCTTCCGCAAAACCGCAGTCCATTACAATTCCTGGAAAAATCAGCTGGGGGAAATGGAATCTTCTGTCGACTATGAGCTGACGGCGGATGAGTTTTGCAATCTGAAATAGAAATTGTAAAATAAATGAGGGACGAGTGTAAAGAAAGTTCGATGGGAGAAAGAAGTATGGTATCTTTGACATTGTCTAAAAAAGAAATGGGTTTTCACTGGGTAAGGTTTATGCCTGACAGGACTTGCTCGTTTCTTTTTTTGCTTTATAAACGATTATAATTTATCCATTGCGGCAGTGTTAATGTAAAAACAGCAAGTCCTCTTGACAATGTGATTAGCCTGAACTAACATGAAGCTATAAGAAACATAAACGGTAGTCTGAGGAGGAATGTGAGATGCTGTTGTTGCAAAACATATTATACTGTCTTCTGTTTATTCTGATGGTAAAGTGTCTGGTAAGAAATGATGGAATGAACTGTGTTTATTTTTACCCAAAGGAATATATAGAAGAAGCCGATAAACGTGGACTGATCGACAAAGATGCGGTCATGAAAAAAGGAAAGCAGGTTATGATTCCATTTTGCATCATTTTGTTCGTGGTGCTGATCGCGATCATTTTTGTCTGGAATAAAGTCACCGATTTCAAGACGGCATATCTCCAATCCTACCTCTTCCTTGTGGTGATGAACTGGTTCGACGGAATTATGCTTGACCGGGTGTGGGTTGGACACAGTAAAATATGGGAGATCAAAGGAATGGAAGGGATTCCGTACATAAAACCATGGAAAACCGTGCTGACAAAACGAGGCCTGGCGACGATTCTGTATCTGATCATTGCACTTGTGACAGCTGGGATTGTAGTGCTGGTTGGGAAAATCTGTTAAGAGACAGCATTGAAAAAAAGAGAAGAATATTATATACTACTCATGAGTAGTATTTTTGCGTAAGGGACTTTCGGAATATATAGGAAGTTAAATATCTCTGTTTTACTGGAGCAAATCAGTAAAACAGAGATATTTTTATGCCGCAGGCGTACCAAATTTGATTCGAAAAATTTTTGGCATTGAGAACGAAGGGCGGAGACGGTATAATGGAAGCAGAATTTTAACATCAGTAGACAAGAAGTCCCCCGCTTCTAAAGCGGTGGGATGAATTGTTAAAAGAAACATAACAGCAGTGGCGGGCGGAGAGAAATCGGTATCCTCCACTGACATGAGGTAAGTCACAGTCGAACTATTTTCGACATGTCAGACTCCGTGAAAATACCGACTGTGAGGTTCACACAACAGAAAAGGTATAAAACATGAGATATCAGATCAGAAATGCAAAAGTACAGTTTGGCGCGGATACGATTTTAAACAGTGTGAATTTCGAAATTCACGATACAGAAAAAATTGCAATTGTCGGTAGAAACGGCTGTGGAAAAACGACGCTGCTGCGGCTGATTGCTGGGGATATTGAGATGAGTAATCTGGACAGCGACGAGACCTGCGGGATTACAATGAGCGGAAAACAGAACATCGGTTTTCTGCGCCAGATTAATTTTACCGATGGAGATGTGCCGGTAAAAGAGGAGCTGGAGAAGGCTTTCTCAGAAGTCTTTGCGTGCGAGGCACGAAAAAAGGAAATCGAAAAGCTGCTCGCCGAGACGGAAGATCACAAAAAGCTGCTGGCGGAGTACGATTTTCTGGAGCGGAGAATCGAGAGTCTGCACGGGTACAGCTGGAAAAAAGATATGGAAACGATGTTCCAGAAATTTGGTTTTGCGCTCGAAGATCTGGAAAAACCGATCGGTGAATTTTCGGGCGGACAGCAGACAAAAATTGCCCTAATTCAGCTCCTCTTACAGCGCCCGGACATCCTGCTTCTGGACGAGCCGACCAACCACCTCGACATCGCTGCAGTGGAGTGGTTGGAAAATTATCTGAAAAGCTACGAAAATGCCGTTATCATTGTATCACATGACCGCATGTTTCTGGACCGCGTGATTGATGTGACGTATGAAATCGAATACGGTGACATCAAACGGTATCCGGGAAATTATTCGGCATTTGTGAAACAAAAAGAAGAAGCACAGATCAAACAGGAAAAAGACTATGAAGCGCAGCAGAAGGAAATCGAGCGTCTGACGGCGTGGATTGAAAAATGGAAAAATACACCGACAAAAGTTGCGGCCACCCGTTCGAAACGAATGGCGATCGAGCACATGGTAAAAATTGAGAAACCGCGGCGGTTTGACACGAGGACATTCCACGCCTTATTCCATCCGGTACGCGAAAGCTATACGGATGTGCTCACGATGAAGAAACTGAAAATCGGATACGATACCGTCCTGAGCGAGGTTTCGGCCGTCATCAAAAAAGCAGAACGGATTGTGATCATCGGAGAAAACGGAAAAGGAAAATCGACGCTTCTGAAAACCGTTGTGGGCGAAATCAATCCACTGGGCGGAAGTTATCAATTTGGAAACCGCGTGGATTTTGCCTACTTCGATCAGCACAAAGCAGTCAACCAGAAATTCGACCCGGAGCAGACGGTGCTCGACTATTTCTGGAGTCTTTATCCGAACCTGCTTCGCAACGATGTCCGAAGCGCACTGGGAGCCTTTCTGTTTTCCGGTGAGGATGTCGAAAAGAAAATGGGGCAGCTCTCCGGCGGTGAAAAAGTGCGGCTGGAGCTCTGCCGGATTTTCTATACGAAACCGAATTTCCTGATCCTGGACGAGCCGACGAATCACATGGATCTGGCGGGAAAAGAAGCGCTGGAAAAAATGCTGACCAGCTACGAGGGAACCGTTTTGTTCGTATCGCACGACCGTTATTTCATCAACCAGGTGGCAACCGGTATTCTGGAGTTCGGCGAGAGCGACGTACAATTTTACGAAATGAATTATGCACAGTATCTCGAAGAAATCAAACGGCAGACGCCGGGCAGAGAAACGGGAAATGCGGGAGGAGCTGTACGAAAACCGGCCGACGTTCCGACGCTGGATGATGTGTTTGACAAAAAGAAATATTATAACCCGGGAAAAATTCTGTCCCGCTTAAAACGGCAGCTCGAAAAATACGAGGAGCAGCTTGCGGAGAGTGAGAGCAGAATGTCAGAACTTCAACTGGAAATGATGGACCCGGAACTTTCCGCAGATTACGAACGGCTGATGGAGCTTCAGACGAAAATAGACGAAGAAAATCAGACACAGGAATCCCTGCTGGAACGCATGATGGAAACGGAACTGGAACTCGAAGAGATGGAAACACAGGACGAATAGAGAGGTGAGTACCATAGAAAAGATAGATCAGTCTAAAAATGGACTATCATGAAAATGAAGTTTTTCTCGTTTTAGGATATTCGGTTTGTTATATTTTGTAAAGTATTCTGCACCCATGACTGGTATGCATTCGTAAGCGGGGCTGAAATCTTTCGGATAAAAAAGTCAAATTTTGTTGACAACCCCGAAGACATTTGATAGTATTTATCAAGTAATGTAATATTCCATGAGGGAGTAGTTAGCACGAATGTGTGATTTGTCAACATTCTGATTATAAGAAAAGAGTATAATCTGGCAAATCTTAAATAATGAGACTCATGTATATCGATGAATCACCGGTGTATCGCATATCGGATGTTCCTTGATATACATGAGTCTTTTTTTGCGGATAATGAGTAAAACCTGCTTCTGTTAACGATACTATTTTGGAATATATGCTTGGAAAACAAAGGAGGAAAACATGGAAAATTTCATCAACAACGCCCCGTTTGCTCTTGTGCTTGTCTGTCTCGTCATCGGTTTTGTCCTGCTGATCAAAGGTGCGGACTTTTTCGTAGAAGGAAGCTCAAGCGCAGCAAAGAGACTGCACGTTCCGTCGATCATCATCGGACTGACCATTGTTGCCATGGGAACATCACTTCCGGAGACCGCGGTCAGTGTATCGGCTTCACTTACCGGCAACAACGAGCTTGCCGTCAGTAATGTCATCGGTTCCAATATCTTTAACCTGATGGTTGTCATCGGTGTCTGTGCCGTACTGACTACTGTAGAAGTTGCAAAGGAAACCATCAAAAGAGACATCCCGCTGTCCCTGATCTGCGCCGGACTTTTAATGGTTTTGGGAATCAGCGGACTCGGCGATAAATCCGGTATGATGCTCGGTCACCTGGACGGCGTGATCTTAATTGGATTCTTTGCAGGTTACATTGTCTACATGGTTCAGATTGCATTAAAGGCAAACCGAGAAGGAAAAAAAGTTGAAATTGAAGGCGGTTTGGACGAGGATATTAAGCTGCTTTCCGTTCCGAAGAGTATCGTGTTCATCGTCGGCGGAGCAGTCGCCATTGCAGTCGGCGGAGATGTGACCGTAGATGCCGCAGCGAGAATCGCGGGCGATCTCGGAATGAGCCAGACTCTGATCGGACTGACCATTGTTTCCATCGGAACTTCCCTTCCGGAACTCGTAACTTCTATCGTTGCTGCCAGAAAGAATGAAGTTGATATGGCACTTGGCAACGCGATCGGTTCCAATATCTTCAACATTCTTATGGTACTTGGCATTGCATCCGCAATCAGCCCGATGGCCATTATTACGGAAAATATAATTGATTTGTGTGTATTGATCGTATTCACGGTATGTGTATGGATTTTTGCAGGAACCAAAAAGAAAATCGGAAGAGTTGAAGGTTTCTGTATGGTCGCATTTTATGCCGCATATGCCATTTATATCATTATAAGATAAGGGGAATGGAAAATGGTGTTATTTCTAAAGGTGTTTCTTACCGAGTTCATCGCAGAGATGGGCGATAAGACGCAGCTCATGCTGATTGCGCTTACTTCGAAGTACAAGCTGAAAGACATTATCCTGGGAACCGCAGCCGCGATTCTGGTACTGAATGGAATGGCGGTTCTCGCAGGCGGCCTCGTCAGCGAATTCATTCCGGACTGGCTGATTAAGACGATTGCAGCACTCGCATTTCTTTACTTCGCAGCATCCACCATTTCCGGTGATGATGACGAGGAAGAGGAAGAAGGCGGCAAATCCAAAATTCGGTTCGCACCGCTCGCCGTTTTCTGTACGTTCTTCGTAGCAGAGCTCGGAGACAAAACACAGCTTACCGCAATCACCTTTGGTGCAAATGAAGGTATGGGATCCGCATTCGTTGTATGGATCGGATGTTCTCTCGGACTGTTCGCAGCGGATATTCTCGGAATGCTGGTCGGCTATCTCTTAAAGAGCAAGACACCGGATGGGCTGCTGAATACACTGGCGTTTGTCATCTTTTCAATTTTCGGTGTATACACACTTTACCAGGGACTGAAACTGATCAGCGCAAGCGTCTGTCCACTGCCGGTATGGCCGGTACTGATCGCTGCAACGGCTGTTTTTGTTGTTGCATGTGTCTGTCTTTTTGTGAAAAGAGAGAAGAAAAAAGCAAAATAAAAACTGCGTGCCGCATACTCATGATTTTGATGAGAAATGCGGCGCGTATTTTTTATGCGGCAAAATGAAAGTTTACCATTGAAGCATTTATAGGGTATAATATTTTGTAACTATTCAGAGTCCCATCTCGCCATATGAAATTCCAGAAAAATAGCTCATTCATGTAAACATGATTCGCGATTTTTCTTCCATTTCGCATGGCTCTGAATAGTTACAATATTTTCAAATGATTATTTACGAGTATGGAGGAAAACAGCATGTCTGATTTTGGTATGAACGAGATGCAGGAAATGCAGAAAGCACTGCAGGAAAAATACAAACAAAAATGGGAACCCATCTGCCCGGCAACAGGACAGAATAAATTGCTTTGGATGATTGGGGAAGTCGGCGAAGTGATCGATATCGTGAAAAAGAACGGGGCGGCAGATGCGGTAGAGAAAGAAGATCTGAGAAAACACCTCGTGGAGGAAATGGCGGATGTTCTGATGTATTACAACGACGTCATGCTTTGCTATGGAATTACGGCGGAGGAATTAAAAGCGGCGTATACGGAGAAATTTGAGAAGAATATGAAGCGGTGGTAGAGGTATGAATGCCGTTGGAACATAAAATTATCCAATGCGTCGTAAAACCCTTAGCTTTAGCTATGGGGATATAAAACGCGTTCATCGAATTTACGCAAGTAATTGAAGATGGACAGGGAAATCCTGTCCTTGTGATAGTCAGGGGAATTAAGTATAATATATGATATAAACTTTTGACGGGAGGAATTTGCATGGGTAGTTATCTGAATCCGGGAAATGAAGCATTTGCGGTTGCATTAAATTCTGAGATTTATGTTGATAAAACAGGACTGCTGACTTATACGAATAAAGTCATGAACACTCTGCAGGGATATATCTGCAACAGCCGCCCGCGGCGGTTTGGAAAATCAATTACGGCAAACATGCTCACCGCGTATTACAGCAAGGGCTGCAGTTCGAAAGAAATGTTTTCCGGGCTGGAAATCAGCAGGGCAAAGGATTTTGAAAAACATCTGAATCAGTATGATGTGCTCCACTGGGATATCCAATGGTGTATGGAACCGGCAGGCGGACCGGAGCGGATTGTTTCTTATATCTCAGAAAAAACGATTTCGGAGTTAAAAGAATATTATCCCCATATACTTCCAGAAGAAATCCGGTCACTGCCGGAGGCGCTGTCGCGGATCAACGCGGCATCCGGGACAAAATTTATTGTGATTATAGACGAATGGGATGTTCTGATTCGTGACGAGGCGGCGGATCTCAAAACACAGGAAGAATATATCAATTTTCTGCGGGCGATGTTCAAAGGGACGGAGCCGACAAAATATATTCAACTGGCATATCTGACAGGTATTTTGCCTGTAAAAAAAGAAAAGACACAGTCGGCGCTGAACAATTTCAAAGATTATTCGATGCTGCATGCCGGGCCGATTGCACCATATGTAGGTTTTACAGAAACAGAAGTTCAAAAACTATGTGAAGTATATGGTCAGAAGTTTGAAGAAGTCAAACGATGGTACGACGGTTATCAGATTGGGAAATATCATGTATACAATCCAAATGCCGTTGTGAACCTGATGCTCGAAGGCGAATTCCAGAGCTACTGGTCCGGAACCGCATCCTATGAGGCGATTGTTCCGCTGATCAATATGGATTTTGATGGCCTGAAAAGTGCCGTAATCGAAATGCTTTCAGGAGATCATGTTCCGGTTGATGTTACCTCTTTTCAGAACGATACCGTTAGCTTCGCCAATAAAGACGATGTGCTGACGTATCTGATTCACCTTGGATATCTGGCCTATGACCGGACATTTAGAACTGCTTTTATTCCGAATGAGGAAATCCGTCAGGAATTGATTCTGGCAACGAAAAGGAAAAAATGGAATGAGTTGATTGTATTTCAAAAAGAATCAGAGCAGCTTCTGAAAGATACAATTCAGATGAATGGAAACGCAGTAGCAAAAGAAATTGAAAAAATTCACAGGGAATATACTTCTGTGATTCAGTATAACAATGAAAACTCACTCAGCAGTGTTCTGTCCATTGCCTATTTGAGTTCCATGCAATACTATTTCAAACCAATCCGCGAATTTCCCGCGGGTCGTGGATTTGCAGACTTTGTGTTTATTCCAAAGCCGGAGTTTCAGAATTATTACCCGGCGCTTGTTGTGGAACTGAAATGGGACAAAAGCGTCAGAGCAGCATTAGATCAGATCAGAGACAGAAAATATCCGGAGTCTGTTGCATGTTATGCAGGGGAGCTTTTGCTGGTGGGAATTAACTACAATGAAAAAACAAAAGAACATGAATGCCGGATTGAAAAGTATGAAAAATAAGGGCATATTTCAATTTCAGTTTACAGAGATAAAAGAGTATGGATAAGATAGAGATATATCATTATTTAAAAAGGCAAAATATAGCGTATGAAATTACGGAACATAAGGCAGTTTTCAATATGGAAGAAGCAGATGCTGTTGATTTGCCGTATCCAGAGTGGGGCGCTAAAAATTTATTTGTTCGCGACGATAAAAAACGTAATTATTATTTGATAACGATGAAAGGGAACAAGCGAGTAGATTTGAAAGCGTTTCGCAGGCAACGTGGTCTGCGTGCACTTTCTTTTGCATCTGCGGAGGAATTATTTGATATTATGAAACTGATACCCGGTGCCGTTACGCCGCTTGGTATTCTAAACGATGCCGAACACAGAGTTCAAGTCTTCATGGACGTGGAATCTGTCGGAAATAAAATTGGTGTTCATCCAAATGATAATACAGCAACCGTTTGGATGCAGGCTGATGATTTAATGAAAATAATTCAGAAGCATGGAAATACTGTGGAATACGCATGTATATAATCGAAAGGTATTGCTGAAAAGTCTGAAAAAAGAAAAGTTCACAAACAAAAAAAACGTGGTACGATGGTTATCAGTTGATTACGCATCGGCAGACTGGAGACGAAATTTATTCCATGTATAGCCCGAAATCTGTGGTAGAAGCCATGCTGCGCCACAAATTCGGAACCTATTGGAACCAGACGGAAACGTATGAGGCCTTAAAAATTTATATTCAAATGGATATGGATGGCCTGAAAGATTCTGTGGTTCCAATGCTTGCCGGTATCAATTATAATAAAAAAACGAAGAAACATGAATGTGTTATTGAAGTAATGCAAAAATAAAAACGGAAGTCTCATGTCTGCGCAGTAAGGGTGGTGGATATGGGACTTTTTGGTAAAGATAAATAAAATTTATGGAGGAAACAGAATGATTATTGATTCTTATGATATCAACAGCGAGCCGATTGTAAAGCTGGAGAATTTTTATGGGGAGAAGCAGCATCTGGTAAAAAAATGTATGGTAATTTTTTCAAAAGTAATATATGAATACATGCTTGAAAAATTCCCATGCCGACAGATTGCAGAAGTAAGAGCATGCAATGGAAATATACCGGTTTGGACTCTGCCATATGAGGAAGAAACGATTGCTTTCTACCTGACACCAATTGGTTCCGCTCTTGCAGCAGGAACGATTGCCGAAGTCAATCATTTAACAGGAGCATCCGTCTTTATCATGTTTGGCTCGTGCGGCAGTCTGGACAAAGAAGCAACCGATGGAAAGTTTATTCTCCCAACGGAGGCATACCGGGGAGAAGGACTGTCCTATTATTTTGCAGAACCGCAGGACTACATAAAAATAAAAAACACGGACAAACTGGCGGAATTTTTCAAAGAAAGGAAACTGCCATACGTTCAGGGGCGCGTATGGACGACAGACAGTATGCTTCGGGAAACGGTAAATCTTGTAAGAAAACGAAAAGAAGAAGGATGCATTGCCGTGGAAATGGAACTCGCAGGCGTTCAGGCGATCAGTGATTTTTATGGATTTGAACTGTATGATTTTCTTGTTGCGGGAGATGTGCTGATCGAAGGAAACTATGAAACGGATGGATTATCTGCCGCTAACCACGATCTGGACAAGCTGTTTCTGGCGCTGCAGATAGCGAAAAGTGTATAAAATTACAATGTTTGAGGAAAAAGAAATATTTCAGAGCCGTTTGCAGAAACTTTTAGATAATACGAAAGCGGGAATTATGTATGGAGAATGGAATGACAATGGGCGATTGCTTACGGACGAATAAATTAATCATTTTAAGAGGAAATTCCGGCAGTGGAAAAACAACTATTGCAAAGGAATTACAGCAAGTGTTCGGAAATAATACAATGCTGATCTCGCAGGATGTTATCCGAAGAGATATGCTCAAAGTCAAAGACGGAGAAAATACAAAGGCGCTGCCTCTTCTGGAAGAACTTCTGCGATATGGAAGAAAACACAGCGAGATTGTTATTCTGGAAGGAATACTGAATGCGGAATGGTATCGTGCATTATTTGAGCTGGCAGTAGCTTTATATGGAAAAAATATATACGCATATTACTTCGACATCCCCTTCGAGGAGACCGTGAAGCGCCACAAAACAAAGCCGAACTGCAATGATTTCAGTGCAGAAGATATGCAGAGATGGTGGAACGAAAAAGATTATACATCCGTTCTGTATGAAACCAGAATAACGGCGGATCAGGACAGAGAAAGCATAGTTCGTGACATCTGTCAAAACATAATATCCAATGGAAAATAATTGCTTCGGACAGGGAATGATCTTTGTTCTGCCAGAGAAATATGATAAAATAGAAACAGAAATAAATTTTTGCAAGCCTGTCGGTGGTAAAGGATTTAGGAAGGAGCAGACCCATGAAATCAGTAATTTCCATTGGAAATCAGGATTTTATATCCATCAGAAAGAATAACTGTTTTTATATCGATAAGACGGATTTTATCAGGGAATGGTGGGACAATCAGGACAGTGTTACTCTGATCACACGCCCAAGAAGATTCGGCAAGACCCTGAATATGAGTATGGTCGAATATTTCTTTTCCGTAAATCATTCCGAATGCAGCAAATATTTTGAAGACCTTGTCATCTGGAAAGAGGAAAGATTTCGTAAGCTGCAGGGAACGTATCCGGTGATTTCCCTCAGCTTTGCAGATATCAAGGCAACCACATATGAGACTGCAAGAAGAGCGGTAATTCGTAAGCTGGTAAAATTATATAGTACTTTTGAATTTGTCAAATCCAGCAAAGTATTAAATGAAAAAGACCGCGCCTATTTTGATTCCGTTGAAGAAAATATGTCGGATGATGCGGCAGCAGTAGCTGTCAATTATCTGTCCGATTATCTGAGCCGCTATTACGGAAAAAAGGTGATTATTCTTCTGGATGAGTATGATACTCCTTTGCAGGAATCGTATATTCATGGGTATTGGGAGAATCTTACTGCGTTTATCAGAAGCCTGTTCAATTCCACATTCAAAACGAATCCCTATATGGAACGGGGACTGCTGACAGGAATAACAAGAGTCAGTAAAGAATCTATCTTTTCCGATCTGAATAATCTTGAAGTTGTAACAACAACATCGGAAAAGTACAGCGGCTCGTTTGGCTTTACAGAAGAAGAAGTCTTTCATGCGCTGGAGGAAAATGGGCTGTCCGATGAAAAAGGAACCGTCCGCTATTGGTATGATGGATTTTCCTTTGGAAAACGGAAGGATATTTACAATCCGTGGTCCATTACAAAATATCTGGACACGGGAGAATATGGAACGTACTGGGCAGACACCAGCGGAAATATGCTGATCTCCAATCTGATCCGTCGAAGTCCTGCAAAGATCAAGACGGAAATGGAAGATTTATTAAACGGCAGAGTGATCTGCACAGAATTGGATGAGCAGGTTATTTTTGAACAGCTTGGCAGAAAGCGGGGAGCCATCTGGAGTCTTATGCTTGCGAGCGGATATCTGAAAGTGGATCGGTACGAAATGGATAACCGAACAGGAAAGCGCCAGTATGATTTGAAAGTGACAAATCATGAGACAATGCTGATGTTTGAACAAATGATAGAGGACTGGTTTACAGAAGAAGATTCTGCATATGGCAATTTTAAAGATGCTCTGCTTGCCGGAGATCTGGATTATATGAACCAGTTTATGAATCAGGTAGCACTTCAGACATTCAGCAGTTTCGACACGGGCGGAAAACCATCAGAGGAACTCGAACCAGAAAGATTTTACCATGGATTTGTCCTTGGGCTGATTGTTGATCTGGCCGGAAAATACAGAATCACTTCCAACAGAGAAAGTGGATTCGGAAGGTATGACGTAGTAATGGAGCCATTGAAAGAAAACCTGGATGCGATCGTAATGGAATTTAAGGTTCAGAACACATCAAAAGAAAAGTCGCTGGAAGAGACGGTGGAGCATGCACTTCGTCAGATTCAGGAAAAACAGTATGACACAGAATTGCTTGCCAGAGGAATCGCAAAGGAGCGGATCAGGTATTATGGATTTGCGTTTCGGGGGAAGAAAGTGTTGATTGGAAATTAAAATGAGAGAAAATATGAAAATCAGAAAAGCAGAACTGAAAGACCTGTCCAGAATTGCGGAAATTTTCGTGTTCAACAACCGAATCAATTATTTCCCGATTTTTCACGAGGAGGCCTATTCCTTCGGTGAAATGCAGGTAGTTCCGATGATCGACCAGTACTTTAAGAAAGAAGAAATCTTAAACCGCATCTATGTCTACGATGATGGAATTATAAGAGGTTTTACAGAAATCAACGGAACCGAAATCTGTAAACTATACGTAGATCCATGTCTGCAGAACAACGGAGTCGGCCACGGGCTGATTACCTTTGCAATTGAAAAGTTTGACGCAGACCATCTATGGGCATTGGAGAAAAACACGCGTGCCATTGTGTTTTACAACCGCCACGGATTTCAGTGGACAGGAACGAAACAGCTGGAAGCAGGAACGACAGAATATCTGATGGAATTAAGACGATGAGAGCGCGGCGTGTTTTCTGTTCTTCCTGTAAAAATTAAAGCAGGAGAAAACGGTCTTGTATTTTAATCGAATCAAGTAAGTAGCGAAGCGGATTGCGAATATCCGCTTTACTGAAGCAAAAATAGCCGAAAAGCCTGTTCTACCGTATCGGTCATATTTTCTGCCGCATTTTTCACATCCATAGCTTCTTCGAGTGAAACGACGCTCCGCAGAATCGGGAAAAAGGCATCAATTCCGGCGGCGTTGCATGCAGATGCATCCTTTGTGACACAGCCGGAGAACGCAAGGACAGGTTTGCAGTATTCTTTTGAAAGTTTTGCAACTCCGATCGGCGCTTTTCCCATCACGGTTTGTCCGTCGAGCCGTCCTTCGCCGGTGATAACAAGATCAGCATCTTTTACATCATCACGAAGTCGGGTTTCATCCAGTACGATCTGAATGCCGGGTTCCAGTGAAGCAGAAAGAAACGTCTGAAAAGCAAATCCAAGTCCGCCCGCAGCACCCGTTCCGGGAAATTCCGCGTCGACGTTCGGGAATGTTTTCCGGCAGAGTGCGGCGTAGGAGGCAAGCGATGTGTCCATACGTTTGATCATGACAGCATCCGCGCCCTTCTGCGGTCCGAAAACGGCGCTGCAGCCGTTGGAACCGCAGAGCGGATTCGTTACATCGCAGGCAATACGGAAGGTGCATTCCGAAAGTTCCGGCAGAACGTGATCTGCCGTAATCGCGGTAAGAGATTCCAGTCCGACAGCACCAAAAGGAACCTGTTTTCCTTCTGCATCGAGCAGTCCGAAACCGAGTGCCTGTAGCATACCAATACCGCCGTCATTTGTGGCACTTCCGCCGATTCCAATGATAAAGCGGTGGCAGCCATTGCGGATGGCATCGCAGATAACCTCACCGACACCGTACGTTGTGGTGTACAGCGGATTTTTCTCATCGCCGTGTACCTGCGTAATACCGGCAGCCCCCGACATCTCGATAATGGCGGTCTGCGTTCGGTCGATGATGCCATACGGGCAGATAACCTGCTTTCCGGCAGGACCGGTCACCGAAACGGAGACAAGCCGTCCGCCAAGACCTTCGGTCAGTGCCTGAACGGTACCTTCACCGCCATCGGCAAGCGGGCGCACAACCGTCTCCACCTTCGGATCGACACGATAAATCCCGGTGGCGGCCGCTGTTCCAGCCTGCAGAGAGGAAAGGCTTCCTTTAAAAGAATCAATTGCAATCACAACTTTCATCATTTTTCTCCTGATTTCAAATATTTTTCAATCCGACACTCATGCACCTTCGTCTTCTTATCATAATTAACACCAACCAGCAGAATATCCCCTGTATAAGATGCAATGGAAGCCGGGTAATGCTGTCTTTTAATCTGATCCAGTGCCGTTTTCGCATTCTTGTTCCATTTCAGTTCTACTACAAGCGCCGGAAAATCGTATCGGTATTCCGGCTTTGGCAGAAAGACAAAATCGGAAAAACCGCGCCCGGTCGGAAGTTCACGAATGGGTTTGAAGTAATATTGCATCGTACTTAAATAAGCAATCGTGAGGACACAACTGAGCGAATTTTCATTATGATACTGAATCACGGAAGTATATTCCTCATGGACCTTTTCAATTCCGGCAGCGACAGCATTTTCATCCATATCGAGCGTAGCATCTAAAAGATCCGCAGATTCCTGCTGGAAAGCGAAAAGTTCATTCCAATGATTGGAAGTCACCGCAGTCAGAAACTCCCGGCGGATTTCTTCGTTGGGAATATATGCCATCTGTGTCTGCTGATTGTAGGCAAGATAGCCCAAATGAATCAGCAGCGTCAGAACATCATCTTTATTTACAAAGCTGACCATGTCATTTTTAAAAGAGGTAACCATGACAGGAACTGCGGCGCCGGAAAGCATCTCCAGAATTGCTGTTTTCAATCCGTCAAAATCCATATTGATAAAAGGAACCATCGAGTCGTATGTGCTCGTCTCCGACCAATAGCTTTGGAATGTCCCATCCAGAAGCAGACTTGTTACCGCGTTTGGATTGTATACATGGTAATTTCCAAGCAGATAGCCGTCGTACCATCGTCTGACTTCCTCAAAATTTTGTCCGTATTTCTGACAGAGAGCGGAAACTTCATCTTCTGTGAATCCAATATAGGAAGCCAGCGGGCCTGGATTCAGCATGGAATACTGATGAAAATTATTTAAGGCAGACTGCGTTTTCAATTTTTTGATCGGAAGAATACCCGTGAGAAACGCAAGCTGGATATATTTCGTCGGTTCCGTCCCTTTGAACATTCCACGAAGAAAATTAATGTAATCATCCTGAATTTTCTGGTTGGAGGCCTCATCACGAATCAGGACATCCCATTCATCAATAATAATCACAAATTTCTGTCCGGTCGCCTCTTTGATCCGGGACAGAGCGTCGGGAACGGTGGAAACTTCCGGCGGAAGCTGATCTGCATAGATGGTACGCAGCTCGGCCAGTGTACATTCTGTAATGTAGGCCACAATCTGTTCCGGATCGCTGACATTCGAAAGAAACCACTGGATGTCCAGATGAATCACATCGTACTGGTTCAGATGCTTCTCAAAGTCTGCCGTCTGGCTGATCGCAAGGCCAGAAAACATCTTTCTGGAATCACAGCCCTTGCTGTAATAGGCCGCCAGCATATTTGCAGCAAATGATTTTCCAAACCGCCGCGGGCGGCTGTTGCAGATATAGCCCTGCATGGTGTCCAGAACTTTGTTGGTATACGATAAAAGTCCTGTTTTGTCCACATAGATTTCGGAATTGAGAGCAACCTGAAATGCACTGTTGTCCGGATTCACAAATCTTCCCATGATTTCACTTCCCTTCCGTTTTTTGATTATACCCCGATTTTACCATTCCCCCATCCAAATAGCAACGCACACCCCCGAAAATCCCGTAAAATCGCGGAAAAGAACCGATAAAATATGCTTTCCACTCTTGACAACGCTTACAGCCCCTAGTTATAATAAGGCATGAAAAACGATGACGAAGACAGTAGTCTGCGCGTGAACGGTCTGTGGAAAGCGAGCCGGGGATGGTGGGAGTCCGGTACAAGTAGCGGCAGGTGAACATCACTTCCAAGTTGCAGTTCTGAATCTGCGTACCCGGCGCATAAAATATAGAAAACCGGAGAGCAGTGGTAAGAAGTTGCCGGCCGTTCCCCGTTACAGGAAATGCATATGATAGTATGTAACAGGTGGTTACGATAAGTACAGCTTTCGTCCTATTACAGGGCGGGAGCTTTTTCTTATTTTACGCGAGCAAATCAAACGAGAAACTTAAGTTTCAGGAGGTACAAGCATGTACAAGAAAGTTTCAACCGACATGAACTTTGTCGAGAGAGAAAAACAGGTTGAGAAGTTCTGGGAAGACAATCAGATCTTCGAAAAAAGTATGAAAGTGCGTGAAGGAAATCCGTCCTACGTGTTCTATGACGGACCGCCGACCGCAAACGGAAAACCGCACATCGGCCACGTAGAGACCCGTGTTATCAAGGATATGATCCCGAGATACCGTACCATGAAGGGTTATCAGGTGCCGAGAAAAGCAGGCTGGGATACCCACGGACTGCCGGTAGAGCTGGAAGTTGAGAAAAAACTCGGTCTGGACGGAAAAGATCAGATCGAAAAATACGGCGTAGAGCCATTCATCGAGCAGTGTAAAGAGAGCGTATGGAAATACGAGGGAATGTGGGAAGACTTCTCCCATACCGTTGGCTTCTGGGCTGATATGAAAAACCCATACGTTACGTATCATAACGATTACATCGAGTCCGAGTGGTGGGCATTAAAAGAGATCTGGAAGAAAGGTCTTCTGTACGAAGGACACAAAATCGTTCCTTACTGCCCGCGCTGCGGTACCCCGCTTTCTTCCCACGAAGTAGCGCAGGGATACAAAGATGTCAAAGAACGTTCAGCCGTTGTCCGCTTTAAAGTAAAAGGCGAGGACGCTTACATCCTGGCATGGACCACCACACCGTGGACCCTTCCGTCCAACGTTGCACTCTGCGTCAACCCGGATGAGGATTATGTAAAAGTAACAAGCAAAGGATATACCTATTATATGGCAGCCGCTCTGGTAGACACCGTTCTCGGTGAGGGCGCTGAAATCCTGGAGCATTATCAGGGTAAAGATCTCGAGTTCAAAGAGTACGAGCCGCTGTTCCCGTACGCTGAGAAGAGAATCGGAAACAAAAAAGCATACTATGTAGTCTGCGATACCTACGTAACACTGACCGATGGTACCGGTGTTGTTCATATCGCCCCTGCATTTGGTGAGGACGACTCCAAAGTCGGCCACAGATACGATCTTCCTTTCGTACAGCTCGTAAACGAAAAAGGTGAAATGACCGAGGAAACTCCTTGGGCGGGCACCTTCTGCAAGAAAGCAGATATGGCGGTTCTGCAGGCACTTGAAGACAAAGATCTTCTGTTTGATGCACCGCTGTTTGAGCACAGCTACCCACACTGCTGGAGATGTGATACTCCACTGATCTACTATGCGCGCGAGACCTGGTTCATCCGCATGACTGCAGTAAAAGAGGATCTGATCCGCAACAACAACACCATCAACTGGATTCCGGAGAGCATCGGAAAAGGACGCTTTGGCGACTGGCTGGAAAATGTTCAGGACTGGGGACTTTCCAGAAACCGTTACTGGGGAACTCCGCTTCCGGTATGGCAGTGTGAATGCGGCCATCAGGACTGCATCGGCAGTATCGAAGAGCTGAAAGAAAAAGCAGACAACTGCCCGGATGACATCGAGCTTCACCGCCCGTACATCGACGCAGTGACCATCAAGTGCCCGAAATGCGGTAAAGAGATGCACCGTGTACCGGAGGTTATCGACTGCTGGTTCGATTCCGGATCCATGCCGTTTGCACAGCATCACTATCCATTCGAGAACAAAGAAACCTTCGAAAAACAGTTCCCGGCACAGTTTATTTCCGAGGCTGTAGACCAGACACGTGGATGGTTCTACTCCCTGCTTGCAATTTCCACTCTGCTGTTCAACAAAGCACCGTACGAGAACGTTATCGTTCTTGGTCTGGTACAGGATGAGAACGGACAGAAGATGAGTAAATCCAAAGGAAATGCGGTAGATCCGTTTGACGCACTGCAGACCTACGGTGCCGATGCGATCCGCTGGTACTTCTACACCAGCAGTGCTCCGTGGCTGCCGAGCCGTTTCGCAGGCAAGACCGTAGTCGAAGGACAGAGAAAGTTCATGGGAACCCTGTGGAACACCTACGCGTTCTTTGTCCTGTATGCAAACATCGACAACTTCGATGCAACAAAATACAGTCTGGAATATGACAAACTGGCTGTTATGGATAAATGGCTGCTGTCCCGTCTGGAATCCACTGTAAAAGCAGTAGACGACAACCTGGCAAATTACCGTATCCCGGAAGCGGCAAAAGCACTGCAGTCCTTCGTGGATGATATGAGTAACTGGTATGTACGCCGCTCCCGTGAGCGTTTCTGGGCAAAAGGCATGGAGCAGGATAAGATCAATGCTTACATGACTCTGTACACCGCACTGGTGACCGTTGCAAAAGCAGCAGCTCCGATGATTCCGTTCATGACAGAGGATATTTATCAGAACCTCGTAAAGAGCATCGATGCAAGTGCACCGGAAAGTATCCATCTGTGCGACTTCCCGGAGGTACATGAGAACTGGATCGATCCGAAGATGGAAGAGGATATGGCAGACCTGCTGGAGATCGTCGTTATGGGACGTGCCGCAAGAAATACTGCCAATATCAAAAACCGTCAGCCGATCGGAACCATGTACGTGAAGAGCGAGTTCCAGCTTTCCGAATTCTACAAAGAGATCATCGAGGACGAGCTGAATGTCAAAGAAGTTGTATTTAAAGATGACATCGCAGATTTCATCAGCTACAGCTTCAAACCGCAGATGCGTACCGTAGGACCAAAATACGGAAAACTTCTGAATAAGATCAAAACCGTACTGTCCGAGCTTGACGGAAATAAGGCAATGGCAGAGCTGAAGAGCACCGGCGAACTTAAACTTGACATCGATGGACAGGAAATTGTATTATTAGAGGAGGATTTGTTAATTGACATGGCACAGATGGAAGGCTATGTATCCGAATCCGACCATACAATCACCGTTGTTCTGGATACCAATCTGACTCCGGAACTGATCGAGGAAGGTTTTGTTCGTGAGCTGGTAAGTAAAATCCAGACCATGCGTAAAGAGGCCGGCTTTGAGGTTATGGACAAGATCAGAGTATATGCAAAAGACAACGACAAGATTGTAAGCATCATGAAAAACCATGGTGATGAAATTAAATCTGAAGTTCTGGCAGAAGAAATCGTGACTGGAGAGACAAAGGGCTATGAGAAGGAGTGGAATATCAACTCCGAAAAGGTTACCATGGCAGTAGAGCGTATCTAAGAATACTTCTGGATGCGTTTCCACGACGATCGTTAATATAAAAATCAGCCTGCGAGCGGGGATGCAGACAAGCTCTCCGCTCGCAGACTGCTATTGAGGAGGACGCAGATGTTAAACGCCGAGTTCAACAAAGAAACTTTTAAGAACAGTGTCAAAGAAAACGTAAAAATGCTGTACAGAAAAAATCTGGAAGAGGCTTCCCAGCAGGAAATTTACCAGGCAGTCTGCTACGCAGTAAAAGACGTTATTATTGACAACTGGCTGAAAACCCAGAAAGCAATGGATGAGCAGGATCCGAAGATTCTGTACTATATGTCCATGGAGTTCCTGATGGGACGTGCGCTGGGAAATAACCTGATTAACCTGACTGCATACAAACAGGTACAGGAAGCTCTTGATGAGATGGGACTGAACCTGAACCTTCTGGAGGACCAGGAGAGAGATCCTGCGCTTGGAAACGGCGGTCTTGGCCGTCTGGCAGCATGCTTCCTGGATTCCCTGGCTACACTGGGATATCCGGCATACGGCTGCGGTATCCGTTATAAATACGGTATGTTCAAACAGCAGATCCGCGACGGTTATCAGGTAGAAGTACCGGACAACTGGCTGAAACACGGCTATCCATTCGAGCTGAAACGCCCGGAATACGCAAAAGAAGTAAAATTTGGCGGATACGTAGCACAGGAGTATGATGAGGCTACCGGACGCGTAAACTTCGTACAGAAAGATTACCAGTCTGTAAACGCAATTCCTTACGATATGCCAATCGTAGGATACGACAACGATGTTGTAAACACGCTGACCATCTGGGATGCAGAGGCTATTCAGGACTTCTCCCTGGATTCCTTCGACAAAGGTGATTACCACAAAGCGGTTGAGCAGGAAAACCTTGCAAAAACCATCGTAGAGGTTCTGTATCCGAACGACAACCATTACGAAGGAAAAGAGCTGCGTCTGAAACAGCAGTATTTCTTTATTTCTGCAAGCGTACAGAGAGCAGTTGCAAAATATAAAAAACATCACGATGATATCACAAAGCTGTATGAGAAGGTTACCTTCCAGCTGAACGATACTCACCCGACCGTAGCCGTTCCGGAGCTGATGCGAATCCTCATGGACGTGGAAGGCCTTGGCTGGGATGAGGCATGGGAGATCACCACAAAGACCTGCGCATACACCAACCACACCATCATGGCAGAGGCACTCGAGAAATGGCCGGTTGACCTGTTCTCCAGACTTCTTCCGCGTATCTATCAGATCGTAGAGGAGATCAACCGCCGCTTCCTGATCCAGGTAAGAGAGCAGTACCCGGGTGATGAAGAGAAAGTCCGCCAGATGGCAGTGATCTACGACGGACAGGTTCATATGGCCCGTCTGGCTATCGTAGGCGGCTATTCTGTCAACGGTGTTGCACAGCTTCATACCGAGATTCTGAAAAAACAGACCTTAAAAGACTTCTACGAGATGACTCCGGAGAAGTTCAACAATAAGACGAATGGTATCACACAGCGTCGTTTCCTGCTTCACGGAAACCCGCTCCTGGCTGACTGGGTAACCGAGTACGCCGGAGACGGCTGGATCACCGATCTGCCGAAGATCGAAAAGATCGCTAAGCTGGCAGATGACACCCAGGCACAGAAGGAATTTATGGAAATCAAATATAAAAATAAAGTTCGCCTGGCAAAATACATCAAAGAGCATAACGGCATTGATGTAGATCCGAACTCTATTTTTGACGTTCAGGTAAAGCGTCTGCATGAGTACAAACGCCAGTTTATGAACATTCTTCATATTATGTACCTGTATGACCGTCTGAAAAAGAACCCGGATATGCCGTTCTACCCAAGAACCTTCATCTTTGGAGCGAAAGCTTCCGCAGGCTATGAGCGTGCAAAAGCAATCATCAAACTGATTAATTCCGTTGGGGATGTCGTAAATAACGATCCGACCATCAAAGGAAAGATCAAAGTTGTATTTATCGAGGATTATCGTGTCAGCAACGCAGAGCTGATCTTTGCCGCTGCCGATGTTTCCGAGCAGATTTCCACCGCAAGTAAAGAGGCTTCCGGTACCGGTAACATGAAGTTCATGCTGAACGGTGCCCTGACTCTTGGAACCATGGACGGTGCAAACGTAGAGATCGTTGAGGAAGTTGGAAAAGAGAACGCCTTCATCTTCGGACTTTCCGCAGATCAGGTTATCGAATATGAGAACAACTACACCTACGATCCGATGAGCTACTTCATCCACGATCAGGACATCCACAACGTAGTGATGGATCTGATCAGCGGAAGATACTCAAACGGCGACACCATGATGTTCCGTGATCTGTATGACTCTCTGCTCACACCGAAGAATGCTCCGCGCCCGGATATGTACTTTACCCTGGCAGACTTCAAGTCCTATGCGGCAGCACAGGAGCGTGTTGAGGATAAATACAGAAATACTTCTGCATGGGCAAGAAGCGCGATCCTGAATACCGCACACAGCGGCAAATTCACATCCGACCGTACCATCCAGCAGTATGTAGATGATATCTGGCATCTGGATAAGATTACTGTCAGAAAGTAATCGGAATCAAATATAAGTAGTTAGGGGACACCTGCTTTTCCGGGAAAAACCGGAGGGGCGGGTGTTCTTTTTTTGATGACCGCTGGAAGGATTTGCATCCCGAAAAATGCCTGCAAAACAGGCATTCTTTTGACATTCTACGGGGAGTGTGGTACACTGTTCGTGTCTATGAACTAAAACAATCTGAAATGTATTGAGGTGAAAAGATTGGATAAAGCTGAATATCAAAGCCGGCTGAAAGAGCTGAACAGTCTGGTAAAAAAAGAGGACTATGAGGGGGCACTTGCAGTTGTAGAAGCCGTTGACTGGCGGCGTGTCAAGAGTCTGCGCACGCTCGGCATGGTAGCGGATGTCTATGAGGCGAACAAACGATATCCGGAGGCGAAGAAGATTCTGCTGATGGCGTATGACCATTCCTCCATCGGAAAGGGCATTCTGTACCGCCTGGTAGAGGTCTCCGTAAAAATGAAAGACTTTGATGAGGCGATTGACTTTTACAACGAGTTTGAAGCAGTCGCACGTCACGATAATTCCCGGTATCTGCTGAAATACAAGATTTTAAGAGGACAGAAAGCGCCGCTTGAGGAGCAGATTTCCCTTCTGGAGGAATACAAAGAGCGGGAATTTACCGAGAGATGGGCATATGAACTGGCAAACCTTTACAGCAAAGCCGGAGAGACGCAGAAATGCATCGATGCCTGTGATGAGCTGATCCTGTGGTTCAGCGAGGGCAAATATGTGACAAAGGCAATGGATCTGAAAATGAAGTACGAGCCGCTGTCACCGTCCCAGCAGATCAAATACGAGCATCGTTTTGACTACAAAAAGAATGAAGAGCCGTCCGAGGATCCGGAAGCACTTGAAGTGCGGTTAGCCGGAGAGAGCGGAGCCGGTGAAATGGCTGCGACGAAAGAGCCGGCAGAGACGCCGGAAGTAAAACCGGTAAACGGCGGTGTGATGAGCCAGTATGTGGCCGGTGAAGAAGAAAAAGAAGCCGGTTCGCCGTACGAAGCATATGAGAAAACACAGCAGGCCGAGGCAGATGCAGAGCAGGTGCAGGAGTACGAAGCACTGCAGCAGACAGAGGAGCCGATCGAGGAGATTCCGGAAGAGCAGGCGTATGCAGACAGCACGCCGACGTACCTTGGAAATACGATCGATCTTCACGCAGAGCTTGCAAAGAGCATCCGCGATGTCTTCTCCTTCCGCGGAAAGAAACAGGAAGAGACGGCAGTCGAGGAAGAGACAAGCGAAGAGCCGGTACAGTACGAAGTAAAAGATCTGGAGCCGGAGCAGCTTGATGTAAACGTAGAGGTATCCCCGGATGCCAACACGACGATCAAGACAAGACCGCAGCCAAAACCGAAGGAAAAAGCCGAGCCGGTAATGCCGAAAGCACCGAAGCCGGAGAAGAAATACGAAGAGCCGGACCTCGAAGCACTGTTCCAGGAGACCGCAGCAAACCTGTCGGAGGAAGTTGCGGAGGAAGAAGCAGAAGAGCCGGCTGAGCAGGTAGCAGAAGCCGAAACCGCAGAGCAGCCGATGGATCCGGAGTCCGAGGCAGAGGCACGGGAAGCGGCTGAGGAGCCGCAGGCGGAAGCTGAGCCGGAAGAAGCAGCAGAACCGGCAGATGAAGCGGAAACCGAAGAGATCACAGAACCGGCGGATGAGGCTGAAACCGAAGAAGCTGCAGAGCCGATGGATGAAGCTGAGATCGAAGAGATTATAGAACCGGCAGCCGAGGCTGAAATCGAAGAAGCAGAAGTTACAGAACCAGCAGTGGAAGCTGAAACAGAAGCAGCCGAGAAGGCTCAGGCGGAAGCCGAAATTGAGGAAACCGTAGAACCGGCGGAGATGCCGTCCATGGATGCAACGGTTGTCATCCCGGATCTGAAACCGGCAGAGGAGACACGGCCGACCATCGATTTTAGTGAGCTTCAGGCAGCGCTGAACGCAGAAGTGCAGGAAGCTGAAAAAGCATCGGAAATCGAACTGCCGGACGAGCCGGAAACTGCGGAAGCAGAACCTGCTGATGAGCCGGAAAGCGAAACAGAGCCGGAAACCCCGGCCGAGACTGAGCCAGCCGATCCGTTTGAGCCGGCAGGAACCCAGCCGATCGAGATTACCCCGGAGGAAATCGAAATCGAAGTTCCGACCGAGCCAAAGCGTGAGCGCGTATCCGATGCGACGATCAACATGAGCATCGAAAAAACAACGGATGCCACCGTTCAGCTGATCCGCGACAACATTCCGGAAGGAACTGTTGCGAAATCGATTGAAGAGGTGCTCCGCGAGGAGACGCCGGAGGAGGCAAGACTCCGCATCCTGAACGACACCCAGCCGGATAAGCTGAGTGATGAGCAGAAAGCGCTGTTTACTTACTTTGCGAAAGTTCCAGGCATGGATATCCAGATTCTGGATGCAATGCATGGTGTTTATCATTACGCAGGCGACCGTACTTCCCGTCATGGAAACATTGCCATTATGGGCGGATACGGTACTGGAAAAACGAAGCTGTCGGAGGATCTCGTCCGTGCAATCTGTGCTGACTTAAAACTTCCGGCAACAAAGATGGCCCGTCTGGATGCATCTGTTCTGAACAAAAAGGACTGTGCGCAGATTGTTTCAAAGCTGGCGGGAGGTTTCCTCCTGATCGAGCGTGCCGGTCTGATGTACCCGGAGACGATCGAGAAGCTGTCGCAGGCAATGGATTTCCGTACCGACAGTCTGGTTCTGATCATCGAGGATGAGAAGGTCAGCATGAGAGGTCTTCTGCGGAATTACCCTGATTTTGCGAAGAAGTTTGAGACGGTCATTTCGATTCCTGTTTTCACGAACGACGAGCTTGTTACGTTTGCCCGCACGTATGCGCGTGAGAATGGATACAAGATGGACGAGATGGGTGTGCTTGCTCTGTATACACAGATTGGCAATAATCAGAAGGAGGGCGAGCCGATGACGATTTCACAGGTCAAAGATATGGTGGATCGTGCCATCGCCCATGCAGAAAAGGGAACCCGTAAATTCGGAAGACGCATGTCCAGAAAGCATACCGATGCGGACGACCGCGTGATTCTTTACGAGAAAGACTTTGAGTTCTAAATACATGGAGAATTTATGGAGAAAGTAAAACCGTGGCTCGGGGAGCCGCAGAATACAATAGCCGTACTGCAGAAGTACGGCTTTGTATTTCAGAAAAAATATGGTCAGAATTTTCTGATCGATCCACATGTGCTGGATAAGATTGTAGCCGCTGCAGGTATCGGACCGGACGATTTTGTTGTGGAAATCGGACCTGGTATCGGTACGCTGACGCAGTATCTTGCGTATGCTGCGCGGAGTGTGTGTGCGGTGGAAATTGACAAGAATCTGATCCCGATTCTGGAGGATACGCTGTCGGATTATGATAATGTTGAGGTTATCAACAATGATGTTTTGAAGGTGGATCTGGTGGCGCTGGCGAAGGAGAAGAACAACGGACGGCCGATCAAGGTTGTGGCGAATCTTCCGTATTATATTACGACGCCGATTATTATGGGATTATTTGAGAATCATGTGCCGGTGGATTCGATTACGGTTATGGTTCAGAAGGAGGTTGCGGACCGGATGCAGACGGGGCCGGGATCGAAGGATTACGGGGCGCTGTCGCTGGCGGTACAGTATTATGCGGAGCCGTATATTGTGGCGAATGTGCCGCCGAACTGTTTTATGCCGCGGCCGAAGGTTGGAAGTGCGGTGATCCGGCTGACGCGTCATGAGGTGATGCCGGTGGAGACGAAGGATGAGAAGTTGATGTTCTCCATTATTCGGGCGTCGTTTAATCAGAGACGGAAGACTCTGGCGAACGGACTGAAAAATTCGGAGCTGCTGCATTTTTCGAAAGAGGAGATTGAGGCTGCAATCACAGCCTGCGGCTGGCCGCTTACGATTCGTGGGGAGGCATTGAATTTACAGGAGTTTGCGCGGTTGACGGATGAATTGTGTAAATAGAGGGGACGCCTCGCCGTCGCCCGTCCGCCCTTGCGTGATGCGCATGGCAGCGGTGGAAAAGCGGGGGAAAAACGTAGAAAAAATGGAGGTCTTTCGACAGACACCGGCATTATTCGCCAGGAAAGCCTGATGCTTTCCCAGCTCAGAATGCCTTGAAATCTGGTGTTGAGCACCAGATTTCAGTCTCTCGAAAGGCCTCCATTTTTTCTGGTTTTTCCTGCCCGCTTTTCCAATGCTGCCATGCCGCATCACGCAAGGACGGACGGGCGGCGGCGAGGCTGGTAGTGGGGGCGGGAGGGGAGGTCTGGATCCGCCCGGATGGGCGGATCGGTGTGAGATTGTTGTGAGGAAGATGGGAGAAAATGAGAAAAGGGCATGAAAAAAAGCACCGTTGGCGAAACAGTGCTTTCTTTCATTTTTATTTTTAAAGGAAGGAGAGCCGATTTTCTAATCGGCAATATGAAAAAGAAAATTGTGTAAATAATGTTGGCATTCATTATTTATGCTTTTAGTATACGGGTAAATTATGTTGAAAGCGTGTTCATGTTGTAAAAAAATCATGAACAAATTGTGACTATTCAGAGCCATGCGAAATTTCAGAACAAATTGCGAATCATGCTTGCATGAATGAGCACTTTTTTCTGAAATTTCATATGGCGAGAAGCCACATCAAGATGCAGCGCAGCGGAATCGAGATGGGGCTCTGAACAGGGACTTATTTCTGAGTTACAGGTCCAGCAGCTTAAAGGTGGAAATTCCGAGGAAGTTCCGGGAGCAGAGGCTGATTCCGCCCATGAGGACGGAGACATCCTGCAGGTGAGCCGGGAGGACGTGGAGGTACCAGCGGAGGCGGTTCTGGATTCCGGAGGTGATTTCGTCGATCAGACCTGGGATGTAGTTGGTGAAGGAGCTGTTGATGACGATGACGTCCGGGTTGAAGGTGTGGAGAACCGTGTTCAGGCTGATTCCGATGTAGTGGGTGAAATCCTGCATTACTTTGCGGGCGTTGGGGTTGCCTTCCTGGTAATACTGGATGAAGCGTTCGACGGAGACGTTTTCTAAGCCTTCGGCGGCGGCAAAATCGTTCAGGACGGAGGCTTCGGAGATGTACTGTTCGAGGCAGCCGTGGTTGCCGCAGGGGCAGGGCCGGCCATCGGGGAAGAGGATGGTGTGGCCGAATTCGCCGGCGTAGCCGTTCTGGCCGGTGTAGAGTTCGCCGTCAATGAGGATTCCCATGCCGACGCCTTCGTGGATGTTCAGGAAGATCATATTTTTAAAGTGCTCTGCGCAGGCGGCTTCGCCGATGACGGAGAGGTTGGCTTCATTTTCTACGATGACAGGGACCTGAAATTCTTCTTCGAGGTAGTTTTTCAGGTTGGAGTGTTTTAGATCGTAGTAGGGTGTGAATAAAACGAGGTCGTCGCAGACGACGCCGTAGATTCCGATGGAGATTCCGACGAGGCCGCACGGGGTCTTGGGGAGGTCGGATTTGGTTTTGTGGAGGAGGGAAATCAGGTATTCCTCCAGGGAGAGGGATGGATCAATCGGGTATTCTTTTACAGTACATGATTTTCCCTTCAGATCTCCGGTGAGAATGGTGATCTTTTTTACGCCGAGATCGACGGCGATGATGGAACCGCAGCGATTATTAAAAGTAAGCAGAATCGGTTTTCGACCCATGGAAGTTTTTTCGGCGCTGCCGAGTTCTATGACGAGCTGGCGGTCGAGCAGTTCCTGGACGATGGTGGATACGGTTGCTTTTGTCAGATGCAGCATTTTCGCCAGATCTGCGCGGGAAAGCGGCGGATGGTTGGCGATTGCCTCGAGAACCAGGGCGCGGTTCATGTCTCGTATATATTCCTGATTTCCGGTACTCATAAAAAATCCTCCATTCTGCCGCATTGGCTGTACATCAATCTTAACATAAATGAGAGAGAAATGACAGGGAAAATCGGGGATGGGCAATACGAATAGAAAAATTAACGGAGAAAAACGATTTCTAGACAGAGTAGAGAGTAAGGGACAGAATTAGAAATAAAATATGTGATAAATACACAAAGAAAGTATAAAATAATTCTAAAAAATGTACAGATTCACAGAAGATTCACTGCACGTTCATAATCTGTTCATAATTAATTGGTATAGTTATCTCAGTTCCAAAGGAACAGCGTGTATGCAATCACTACACAATTAAGATTTTTTCATAATAATAGCCCAGGCACCGAGAGGTTCCTGGGCACTCCTCGTTTTTGGGGAATTTTTGATCTTGGGACAGACGGAAATCTGTGTAGACAGGGTAGTGATCTTTTTCTTGACTTTTGCGAGAAGCAGCCTTATAGTATAAATATAATAACAATTACTGTTATCGAAAGATACGAAAGGAAAAAAACTATGTCAACACTCAAGTATAGCAGACAAAGAGAAAGCATCAAAGTCTGCCTTCAGGGGCGAAAGGATCACCCGACCGCAGATATGCTCTATACCGATGTACGGAAAGAATTTCCCAATATCAGTCTTGGCACAGTATACCGGAACCTGTCTCTTCTTTCTGAATTAGGAGAGATCAAGCGTCTTACAACAGGAGATGGCCCGGACCGGTTCGATGGAGATACTTCCACGCATCACCATTTCATTTGCAGAAAATGTCACTGCGTGACAGACCTTACAATGCGTGACATCAGCGAAATCAAGAACGTAGCAGCGGAAAATTTCAGAGGTACGATCGAAGATTACTCTGTGAATTTTTACGGCATCTGCGAGAACTGCAGAAATCACCCGGGGAACGTATAGCATCCCCAGGAAGAAAGAAAAAATTAAAAATAGGCATTGACAAAAAGGGAAGCTTATGTTAAAGTAATATCAGTAACAGTTACTAATATCAAAAATAAAAAACTGTTATAAACCACAAAATTGGAAATGATAAAATTAAATACACAACAAAAAGAAAGGAAAGAAAGACTATGAAAAAATTTGTATGCAGCGTATGTGGATATGTTTATGAAGGAGCAGAAGCACCGGAAGTCTGTCCGATCTGTAAAGCACCGAAAGAGAAATTTATCGAGCAGGGCGAGGATCTGACCTGGGCAGCAGAGCATGTAGTTGGCGTAGCATCCGATGTTCCGGAAGATATCAAAAAAGACCTGAGAGCCAATTTCGAGGGCGAGTGCTCTGAGGTTGGTATGTACCTGGCAATGTCCAGAGTAGCATTCCGCGAGGGATATCCGGAAGTAGGTCTGTACTATGAAAAAGCAGCTTACGAAGAAGCAGAGCACGCAGCAAAATTCGCAGAGCTTCTCGGCGAAGTCGTAACCGACAGCACCAAGAAAAATCTGCAGATGCGTGTAGAGGCAGAGAACGGAGCAACCGCTGGCAAAACAGATCTTGCAAAACGTGCCAAAGCCCTGAATCTCGATGCAATCCATGACACCGTGCATGAGATGGCAAGAGACGAAGCTAGACACGGAAAAGCATTCGCTGGTCTGCTGGCTAGATATTTCGGTAAATAAAAACTTTTTAGTAAAATAAATTTATTGAAGAGAGAATGGAGAAATCTGTTCTCTCTTTTTGTGCGTTTTTTCTGCATTTCCTATGTCTTTTTCGTGTACAGCTGTCTTTTTGATAAATCCCAAGGAAGAAAATGTGCTTTTAATTTTAAATGGAGAGCAGTGTGAACAGGATATTTGCAACACAAAATGTCGGCAAATAATACCGATTTAATGCCGGAAATAATACAGTGCATGGGACATTAAGTAAAGAAAAGCTGATAAGCTGGGATTTTTATGATTTATTCACAGCTTATCAGCTAATACACATCAATTATTGAGACAGTTGTATATTGAACAGTGTTGAAAAAACATAATAGAGTAATCTGATTTTATTCTTCTATTCGTTTTTTGTCATAGCAGATAAAGGTATAAGTTCCATTATCTGCGAGAGGATGTGTTTCACCAGAAAAAACAAAATTGCGATCCGTAACATTTCCAGAACGAATATCCTGACATACTTTGAGCACATCTTCTAAAGTGGTTGGCTTGGAATCTCCATTTCCATGTGAGATCAGGACTCGGTCATATTTTCCGGCAATTTTTTTCTGTAGCGCTCGTAAATTTTTTTCATAGGAAGCAAGTCCTGTGGAAAATTTGTCAAACAGGAATAAAAATGGATTGCAGGCATCACCGAGAAGAATTGTCCGCTCTTCCGGAATCAGCATGACAACACTGCCCAGGGTATGACCGGGTAATTCATAAATAACAACATGAATTCCACCAAGCTCAAAAACATCACCTTCCTGCAGATTATGAAATTTTTCAAATGGAGCAGATGGTATCATATCTGTTTCTTTGATAAGCCCTTTTTCAGGACACAATCCTTTCGCGCCTTCCAGACGGAAGCCTTTTTCAGAATGAAGCTGATATACGGATTTATCCTTATGATTCAGATAAATTTCTTCAAATTCATTGGCGCCCATGGCGTGATCTACATGACCGTGGGTTATCAGGACTTTTAATGGCTTGTTAGTCAGGTTATGGATACAGTTTTTTAAACTATAGAATCCGCATCCAGTGTCGATTAGGACAGCTGCTTTGCTGCCTTCAATTAGATACATAAATTCTGTGCAGAATCCATGAATTCTTGTAATGTGTTCTGAAATTTTTTCAGTTTTAAATTGCATAGTAGAACCCCCATTCTTTTTGCTTTAAATCTAAGTATAGCATAGAAATTAGTTGAAAAGTTGTTGAAAAACAGCAAAAACATAGGAATAAATTTATAAAAACACAGTATAGAAAATGTGTATGTGTCAAAAAACACAAAAAAATATAAAAACAAGATCAAAAATATCATATAAAACAAAAAGCATATTTGATATACTGAGATTATTCAAAATCATATGAGTTTGTAGAAACTGAAATTTGCAAATTAAAAAGGGAGAATTCTTATTGTCTAATATCAGGCAGGGTTTTAAAGGAGGTTTTTATGAAACGAAAAATAATATCAGTGATGCTAACGGGCACTATGATCGCAGGAATGCTTACAGGCTGCGGTTCAGACAGTAGCAGTAAAAGCAGTTCAAGTGTAATTTCCGGGTCGTCAGAAACTGAAACGGAGACTACAGAAGCAGACGAAAGTGATGATAAGACACCAGTCACATTTGAATATTTCAATGCAGACGGCAAAAATGGAAATTGGGATAATCCGGTAGCAAAAGCGATCACAGAGGCGACAGGTGTTACGTTGGATGTCAGCTATCCGGTTGCATCGCAAGGAGATGCAAAAGAGGATGTTGCGTTGATGATTGCAAATGATGAATATCCGGATTTGATTTATGCAAAATCGAATGCAACGGATCTGTATGCAGCCGGTGCCTTAATTGATATGACAGATCTGATTGAAAAATATGGACCTAATATAAAAAAAATGTACGGAGATGAGCTGGAAAAATTACAGTGGAGTAAAGATGATCCGGGAATTTATCAGCTGTCTTATGCGGGTGTAAATCAGAAAACACTGACAACAGGAGGAACTTGCCAGATCCAGTGGGCTGCACTGAAAGAGAATGATTACAAATATCCAAAAACAATAGATGAATATGAAAAAATGATCAAGAGCTATTTGGCAGCTCATCCAAAGACAGAAGATGGTTTGGATATGATTGGAATTACTATGAGTGCAGCAGACTGGCATTGGCTGATTACACTGAGTAACCCGGCAGGCTTTATCGCAGATGCAGCGCCGGATAATGGACAGTGGCTGATTGATGATGACTATACAGTACATTTAAAAACGGTTACGCCGGAAGAAAAAGAGTATTTTAGATGGTTATGCCGTATGTACAATGAAGGAATTCTGGATCCGAATTTTGCAACACAGACGGATGATGACTATATTGCAAAGGTTGCCAGCGGCCGTGTTGTTGCCTTGACAGATTCAGAATGGCACTATAGTCAGTGTGAAACAGCATTGATGGCTGATGGAAAAGTAGATCAGACATATGTTGGACTGCCGGTAACCTTAAGAGAGGATCAGGTCTGCAAAGCTCTTTTGTATCAGGGAACAACGGTCGGATATGGAATGGCAATTACAAAAAGCTGTGAGGACCCAGTTCGTGCAATCAAATTCATGGATTATCTGTGCTCAGATGAAGGACAGATTTTATATCATTGGGGAATTGAAGGAGAAAATTATTTCCTGGACGAAAATGGAAAGCCGTATCGTACCGATGAAGAAGTTGCCAAAGCACAGTCAGATCCAGACTATCATAAGAACACAGGTATTGATAACTATACTGGATTTCCAATCTATGGAGCAGGTTCTTACACTGAGGACGGATTCCCGTATACTCCAACGACGAAAGAATCTGTGATTGCAAATTATAACGAAGCGGAAAAAGCCGGATGCGAGGCAATGGGAATCGAAATGCTGACAGATATGTTTCCGCAGCCAGAAGAATTTGAGCTTCTTCCATATTCTGCACTCTGGGCATATCAGCAGCCACAGGAACTGACCGAGCAGCAGAATACAATTTCGGATATTAGTTGGCCAGGGCTGGTAAAATGTGTTTCGGGTACGGAAGAGGAATTTGACGCAAATTGGGACAACCTGGTAAACGAACTGGAAGAAAATGGTCTGGCGGATACAGAGAAGGCTGTTACTGAATTTCTTGCTACGAAACTTGTGAATACTGATAAATGAAAAATCTAAATTTCCCGGCTATACTGGGAAGAATAGAGTAGTTGAAAACGTTAATGATTGCAATAAAAACGCCAAACTTCTATGCAGCAATGAAGTTGACACTGCAAGCTAAATTTACGTATAGAACAGGTACGAATTTTACATACAAGTCGCTGTATACCAGTGAACTGTAATCAGCTTTAGTCCGCGATTATGATAGCCTGGTTGATTTTTTACTTGAAGTGAGTATAATTAGGTAAGAACAGAAATGTTCTCGATGTAAGAGCATCGTTAAAAGTTGGACTGCAGATGGAGCAGGATAAATTTCCATCTATTTAGGTCCTTTAATAAGACATTGAGTCTGACAGCTTGGAGTAAGTTATAGTCCACGTGGGGGACTTAATGATTTCCATGCCGTTAAAGGTATCTTAACTGGATACCGAGGCTGACAACCAGCAGAAAACTCTTTACAAAAGATGTTCTTAGAGGAGTGTGGTTAAGTATCACACTCCTCGTTACATATGAGATATGGATAGTAAAAAAGAAAGGGATTTCAATATGGAAAAACAGACAGGCTGTGTCCACATCTACTGTGGGGATGGAAAAGGAAAGACGACTTGTGGTATGGGACTCTGCACGCGTGCGGCAGGGTATGGATACCGTGTTTTGATTTATCAGTTTATGAAAGATAACAGCACGAGCGAGCGGAAGGTGCTCTTACTGTCGCCGAATGTGACGTTTGTGCCGGGGCAGGACAAGATAAAGTTTTCGTTTCTGATGACACCGGAGGAGAAGGCAGAGCAGAAACGGTATTATGAAGAGCAGTTTCAGAAAGTGACAGAAAAAGCAGTTCAGGAAGAATACGATGTACTGTTTCTGGACGAGCTGGTTTATACGATTGGAAGCAAACTGTTTGATGAGCAGCTCCTTCTGGATTTTCTGGATCACAAGCCGGAGAAGCTGGAAGTGATTCTGACCGGGCAGGGACCGTCGGAGGCGCTGATTGAGCGGGCGGACTATGTTTCGGAGCTGAAAAAAATCAAGCATCCGTTTGACAAGGGTCTTGCGGCAAGAGATGGAATCGAGCGGTAACGCTGAAAAAACAAGAAAAAAGATACTGTTCTGCGGGGAAGATGATTCCATGCAGAACAGTATCTTTTTTCTTGTTTTGCGGGCAATGAACCAAAATCTGTGATGGAACAAGTTTCTGGTGATTGCCGCGATAACCTGAGAAGTATCTGGAAGCCGCTGTAAGACAGAAAATAACGTTATTATTTCGCACCGCGATCCGCAATCATCTTCGTGGATTTCTTCACGCAGTACAGACATGTCGGTGCGATATAGCAGCAGGCGGCGAGCCATGCAGCCTGGTCCGCAAAGCAGATTGCGGTGAAGCCAAACGCACCGACAAATCCCAGGCAGACAATCGTTCGTGCCAGCATCTCCATTACGCCGGAGAAAACGGCTCTTCCCGAGTAGCCAAGTCCCTGCGTTACCATACGGCAGACATTCAAAATACCAAGCATCCAGTAGAAAAATCCGAGGCAGCGCAGATATTTTGCCGAAGCGTTGATTGCTTCAAAAGCAGAGCTGACAATAAAGAGCTTTGTCAGCGGCCGTCCGAACAGAATCATGATGACACCCGCAAACGCACCATAGCCGACACCGACAAGCACACCCTGGCGGAGTCCCTGACGGATTCGCTTTGACTGGCCGGCTCCGAGATTCTGACTGCAGAAGACGGAAGCCGCGGTACTGATCGCATCAAACGGGCACATCATAAACTGTTTGATTTTCATAGCAGCTGTGAACGCCGAAACATAAACACTGCCAAGTCCATTATTCGCTGACTGCATTACCATACTGCCGATCGCTGTGATCGAAAACTGCAGTCCCGTCGGAATGCCCATTGCGAGGAGTTCCTGCGCGGCATCCTTTCGCAGAGTGCGGTTTTCTTTTGTCGGAAGCAGGAGCTTTACCCTACGGGAAATAAAAAACAGACATAAGAGTCCGCTGATCGCCTGGGCGGAAATCGTCGCAATCGCCGCTCCTGCGCATCCCAGATGCAGAATGATAATACAGAACAGATCGAGGAAAATATTCAGGATTGCCGAAAATGCCAGAAACAGAAACGGCGTGCGGCTGTCCCCGACGGCACGCAGGATGCTGGAAAGATAATTGTACAGAATCGAAAACGGAATCCCGAGGAAAATCACAAGCTGATATGCGTAGGCATCCGCGAAGATATCGGACGGAACCGACAGCAGGTGCAGAATTGGTGCACAGAGTAAACTGCAGAGTGTGGTCAGAATGGCCGCAATCAGGACAGCAAGTGCAGCACCATTAAAAATATAATCGCGCATTTTATCAAGCTTTCCGGCGCCGAAATACTTGGCAACCGGGACACTGAATCCCGTGCAGCTTCCCATACAGAAGCCGAGCACCAGAAACTGTACACTGCTGCTTGCACCGACGCTGGCGAGTGCCTCCGGGCCAAGTGCCTGGCCGACAATCGCCGCATCAATGATGTTATACGTCTGCTGCAGCAGATTTCCGATGAGAAGCGGAAAGGCAAACGAGAGCATCAGCTTTACCGGATTTCCCTTTACCATAGATGTTGCCATAAAAAACGCCTCCCCTGCTTAATATGCACGTGAATTATAAACGAGCGCCGTCTTATTCAGGTTCTGGATCATGAAATAGTCGGCAACGAGCTGGCCGATGCCGCCGGTCAGGTAGCCAAGCAGCGTCCACAGAAGAATGGCAGAACCATTTTCCTCAATCATCACACCGTAGCGGTCGTAGGATTCGCGGTACATGCGGTTCGCCTGCTTGTAACGCCAGTAAACGCCGTAAATTCCACAGGTAACCCAGGACAGAAGCAGCACAATAATGTAGTTCGGGCTGTCTTCGCCGTCACCGTAAAAGATGGTGTTCAGGTCTTCCACATAAACATACCAGAAGTAGATCGAGTAGAGTCCGCAGGTGACAATCGAAAGCAGAAGATAGACCCAGAAACTGCGGTTGTCTTTTACATTCATTTGTAAATACCCCCTTTAATTAAGATAGAACCATTGTAGCACGCGCCCGAGAGAGGGGTCAATAGAAAGGAGCGGGTCGTGGTAATAAATGCGCCAGGCATAAACGGCGAGAAGCAGCACGACAAGCACCGTAATGATCCCCTTTTTAAAACGCCGAAGTCCCGCCGTCTGTTCCGGCCC
The DNA here is from genome assembly GCF_003480555.1 of Blautia sp. AM29-29. Classification (NCBI taxonomy): domain Bacteria; kingdom Bacillati; phylum Bacillota; class Clostridia; order Lachnospirales; family Lachnospiraceae; genus Blautia; species Blautia sp. AM29-29. Next base: position 10,940 of record NZ_QUJD01000013.1, on the reverse strand, counting down.
GAAGAAGAGCCAGACACCTGCGGGCAGTACGGCATAGACAAGCGGATGCATCCGAAACGCCGCCTGAAAATGACCGGAGAGCATTAACAGTACCGCGCGGCTCATTCCGCAGCCCGGGCAGGAAATGCCTATGAAAAAACGGATCGGACAGCCGATGCCTGTGAGGGTGATGAAGGCGACGTAAACGCCGAGGAGCAGGCAGAAGAAAAAGAAATCGCGGCAGCGTTTCCTCAGAAAAGAAAGATACGCGCTGCCGCGGCCGGGATCACGTTTCATGGAGTTTGGTAACGGCGTATTCATATAAAGCCTCCTTGCGCTCGCTGTCGGTCGTGAGAAAATGCGAGTACAGAACGTCGATCATAACGAGAATCGGGAACTGCGGAGAGATTGCGCCGCCGTTTTTCAGATGCTCCTTGACTGCCAGCAGCAGCACCTCATCGCAGAAGGCATCGTAATCGCTCGAACTGCGGGAGGTAAAGAGAATGGTAGAGGCTCCCTTTTCCTTTGCGGCTCCGAGTGCACGCAGCACCTCCGGTGTCTGTCCGCTGACGGTAATGCCGATTGCAGCGCAGCTCTCATTGAGCAGAACGGCATTCATTTTCATGATGTGAATGTCGGTAATTGCTTCAATATCCACGCCTGCAAGCATAAAACGCAGCTTCATTTCCTGGGCGGAAAGTCCGGAGCTTCCAAGACCGTAGACATACACCCGACGCTTCGAAGTGAGAATATGGCAGATGCGGTCAATCTGCGCGCGGTCGGCGAGCGAGTAGCTTTTATTCAGCAGCTCCTGATACGTATTCAGCACCTGTTTGATGTGATCGTCCGTGCCAGGCAGTGCGGCGTTTAGACCTTCCTGGTAACGGTAGACAAATTCGCGGTAGCCCGTGTAGCCGCATTTTTTCGCAAAGCGGGAGAGCGAAGCCTCCGAAACATAGAGCAGTTCCGAAACGTGGCGCGCGGACAGATCCGACTCGTCGGTATTATGAATAAAAAAATCTGCTACCGTCCGTTCCAGGGGAGTGAACGAGGGATAGACAGACTCAATGACAGGAATAATCGATTTTTCAAAGTGTTCCATGGAACGTAAGTCCTCCTGGTATCTGTAAATATCTGAAAAAAATTCAGATCAGTTCTTGCTTTATTGTATCACAGGCAGAGTGGTGAATCAACTTTCAATTGTGTGTGAATTGCACGGGAAAGCGGGCGGAAAAATGGAAAGAACTTTAATGACGTGAAAGTAATTTCTAAAATATAAAAATAGTTGAAAATAAAATCAACATAAATTATAATCAGAACAGATCAAAGAAAGAAGGCAAGACAATGATTATCAAAAACGGACGCGTATTTCAGGAAGACGGAACGTTTGCGGAAAAAGATCTTTATATAGAAGGAAAACGTTTCGTTTCCACAAAAGAAGAAGTGATCGATCAGGAAGTGATCGATGCGAAAGGCATGATGGTTCTGCCGGGACTGGTTGACGTACACAGCCACGGCGCTGCCGGACATGATTTTTCAGACGGAGACGTGGAAGGTTTAAAAGAGATCCTGCGCTACGAGAAAGCGCACGGCATCACCTCTTACTGCCCGACATCCATGACACTGCCAAAAGACGATCTGCTGAAAATCTTCGGAACCATCGAAGCAATCAAAGATGAGCCGGAAGCAGAAGTGATCGCCGGCGTCAACATGGAAGGACCGTTCATCGATCCGATCAAAAAAGGCGCACAGGCAGAGGAGAACATCGTGGCTCCGAACGCTGAGTTCTTCCGCGCATGCAATGCGGCGAGCGGCGGAAAAATCCGTCTCGTAACCCTGGCCCCGAATATGCCTGGCTCACTGGAATTTATCAAAGAGGTTTCCGATGAAGTCATGGTTTCCATCGGCCATACGACAGCAGATTATGACACCGCGCTGGCTGCCATGAAAGCAGGAGCACACCATGTCACCCATCTGTACAACGCCATGCCGCCGTTCGCACACCGTAACCCTGGTGTCATCGGCGCCGCATTCGACGATCCGGAGTGCCGCATGGAGCTGATCTGTGACGGCTATCACATTCACGGTGCGGTTGTCCGCGCGACCTTCTCCATGATGGGAAGTGAGCGCATGGTTCTCATCAGCGATTCCATGATGGCAACGGGAATGCCGAACGGAACGTATTCCCTCGGGGGACAGGCTGTCTGGATGAAAGACGGAAAAGCAACCCTGACCGACGGTGAGACCATCGCGGGTTCCGCTACGAACCTGTACGACTGCATGAGAAAAGCAGTTTCGTTTGATATTCCGCTGGCAGATGCCATTTTTGCGGCAACAAGAAATCCGGCACAGAGCATCGGTATCTACGATGAAGTAGGATCCATTGCACCGGGCAAAAAAGCGCATGTACTTCTGGTGGACGACGAACTGAACCTGAAACAGGTTATTATGTAATTTATTATATAGAAGAAATTTGGAGGAAAAACAAATGTTATTAATTGAAGCAAAAGATTACAATGATATGAGCAGAAAAGCAGCAAACATCATTTCCGCGCAGGTGATCATGAAACCGCATGCAGTGCTCGGCCTTGCAACCGGATCTACCCCGGTCGGCGCTTACAAACAGCTCGTTGAGTGGTACAACAAAGGTGACCTTGATTTCGCAAATGTCACCAGCGTAAACCTGGACGAGTACAAAGGACTCTCTCCGGAGAATGATCAGAGCTATCGTTACTTCATGAACACCAACCTGTTCAATCATGTCAACATCAACAAAGAGCGCACCTTCGTTCCGAACGGACTGGAGCCGGACAGCGAAAAAGCATGCGCAGCTTACAACGAAATCATCCGCAGCGTCGGCGGCATTGACCTGCAGCTTCTTGGACTTGGAAACAACGGCCACATCGGATTCAACGAGCCGGGCGCAGCATTCGAGAAAGAGACACACTGCGTTGACCTGACCGAGAGCACCATTCAGGCAAATAAACGTTTCTTTGAAAAAGTAGAGGATGTTCCGACCCAGGCATACACCATGGGAATCAAGAACATCATGCAGGCAAGAAAAGTTCTGCTGATCGTCAGCGGCGAAGGAAAAGCAGAGATCCTCGACAAGGTTCTGTACGGACCGGTTACTCCGCAGGTTCCGGCTTCCATCCTGCAGCTTCACAACGATCTGACAGTTGTAGCAGATGAAGCAGCAATGTCTGTGATCAAAGCAAACCACAGATAATTGTTACGATGAATGAAAAGTCCGCCGAATGGGGAGAATATGAAAAATCCCCGTACGGCGGGCTTTTTTGCGGTTTACAAATCCATGTAAATGTGTTAGCATAAAACTAGCGCACAAAAGCAGTGCATAAAATGAAAACACAGTGACGAAGAGAGTACATCTGCATTCGCAAATTTACAGAGAACACCCCCGAAAACCATTCCGGTTTTGCAGGCTGAGAGGGGAGGAGGAGCGGCAGATCGAACATGGCTTCCGAGAGGCGCACCGAACCGTGAGAACAACAATCTGAAACGGTAAGGCTGCGACAGGTTCCGCCTGTTACAGCGGAGAGGTATAGCAAATGTACCTGCAGAGGTTTCTGCCGTGAGGCAGGGACGAAAAGAAGTGGTATCACGGGTAAACAAACCTGTCTTCTTCCGACTACAAAAGAGCGGAATAAGGCAGTTTTTTTATTTGAAAGGAGAAATGAAAGCAATGGAAAAAATCAGACCGAAATATTATATCACCACGGCGATTGCCTACACATCCGGCAAACCGCACATTGGAAATACCTACGAGATCGTACTCGCGGACAGCATCGCCCGCTTCAAACGTCAGCAGGGCTACGATGTATTCTTCCAGACCGGAACCGATGAGCATGGCCAGAAGATCGAGCTGAAAGCAGAAGAGGCAGGTATCACGCCAAAAGAATTCGTAGACAACGTATCCACCGAGATCAAGAGAATCTGGGATCTGATGAATACGTCCTACGACAAATTCATCCGTACCACCGACGCCGATCACGAGGCACAGGTACAGAAAATCTTCAAAAAACTGTACGATCAGGGAGATATCTACAAAGGATATTATGAAGGCCTTTACTGTACACCGTGTGAATCCTTCTTCACCGAGTCCCAGCTTGTAGACGGAAAATGCCCGGACTGCGGACGCCCGGTTACCCCGGCAAAAGAAGAGGCATATTTCTTCAAAATGAGCAAATATGCACCGAGACTGATCGATTATATCAACACCCATCCGGAGTTCATCCAGCCGGTTTCCAGAAAGAACGAGATGATGAACAACTTCCTTCTTCCGGGACTGCAGGATCTCTGTGTATCCAGAACCTCCTTTACCTGGGGAATCCCGGTATCCTTCGATCCGAAGCACGTTACCTACGTATGGCTGGACGCACTGACCAACTACATCACCGGAATCGGTTATGACTGTGACGGAAACAGCTCCGAGCAGTTCAACAAGCTGTGGCCGGCAGACCTGCATCTGATCGGAAAAGACATCATCCGTTTCCATACCATTTACTGGCCGATCTTCCTGATGGCACTCGATCTGCCGCTTCCGAAACAGGTATTTGGTCATCCGTGGCTGCTGCAGGGCGACGGCAAGATGAGTAAATCCAAAGGAAACGTGATCTACGCAGACGATCTGGTAGACCTGTTCGGCGTAGACGCTGTCCGCTACTTCGTTCTGCACGAGATGCCGTTTGAGAACGACGGTGTCATTACCTGGGAGCTGCTGGTTGAGCGTATGAATTCCGACCTTGCCAATACTCTTGGAAACCTGGTAAACCGTACCATCTCCATGAGCAACAAATACTTCGGCGGCGTTGTGACAAAGACCGGCGCAGCAGAAGAGGTGGATGATGATCTGAAAGCAGTCGTTACCGCAACAAAAGCAAAAGTTGCTGCAAAGATGGAAGAGCTGCGTGTGGCAGATGCGATGACCGAAATCTTTGGTCTGTTCAAACGCTGCAACAAATACATTGACGAGACGATGCCGTGGGCACTGGCAAAAGACGAGGCAAAGAAAGACCGTCTGGAAGAGGTTCTGTACAACCTGGTAGAGAGCATCACCATCGGCGCATGCCTGCTCGAGTCTTTCATGCCGGAGACCACCGAGAAGATCCTGGCTCAGTTGAATGCAGAGAAACGCAGCTACGAAGAGCTGGATCAGTTCGGACTGTATGTATCCGGCAATAAAGTAACCGATCAGCCGCAGATCCTGTTCCAGAGACTCGACGTCAAAGAGGTTATGGAAAAAGTAGAAGTGATCCAGGTAAAACAGAAAGCTGCTATGGCTGCTGCATCCCAGGAAGAGGAAAAAGAAGAGGAAGCAGTGATTGACCTTGAGCCGAAGGAAGAAATTACTTTCGAAGACTTCGGAAAAATGCAGTTCCAGGTAGGTGAAATCATCTCCTGCGAGCCAGTCAAGAAATCCAAAAAACTCCTCTGCTTCCAGGTCAAAGTAGGAAGCCAGGTAAGACAGATCGTCTCCGGAATCAAAGCATATTACAAACCGGAAGACACCATCGGAATGAAGGTTATGGTTCTCACCAACCTGAAACCGGCCAAACTGGCAGGAATGATGTCCGAAGGAATGCTGCTCTGCGCCGAGGACACCGAAGGCAACGTATGCCTCATGACCCCGGAAAAAGCAATGCCGGCGGGTGCGGAGATCTGCTAGAGCGGAAAATAGAATAGAATGAAAGTTGAAATCCCTTTCCATGCGTGATGTGTGGGGAGGGATTTTTGGTGTTTAAAAAAGTTAAGGAAAACGTCATGCAAAGATTCTGACTTTTACTATATAATGAAGAAAAGTTGCAATGAATTTAAATTAGAAGTTGAAATATCTGCCGATTTGAAAAAAGGAGGATGCTTATCCAATGCGTCTTATATCCCCATAGCTAAAGCAAGGGGTTTTGCGACGCATTGGATAAAATTTTTCTATTTGTTGTTTTTATACGCCTTTAGGAGTATAATTTGAAGCAGAGGTGGTAAAATGAAAAAAACAGTTTATCATGGTTCGGATCATATTATTGAACGGCCGAAATATGGTTATGGAAAAATTTATAATGATTATGGTGTTGGATTTTACTGTACAGAAAACCAAAATATGGCCAAAGAATGGGGTGTCAGTGCGGATAAAAATGGTTACGCAAATAGATATGAGATTGAATGTGATGGATTGAAAGTTCTCAATTTGAATATGCGCGACTATACAATGCTCCATTGGCTTACGATTTTGTTGGAAAATCGAGAATTTGATGCATCCACACCGTTGGCGGCAGAAGCAAAAGAATATTTGCTACAAAATTTTCATCTTGATTATGAAAAGGCAGATATTATCATTGGATATCGTGCTGACGACAGCTATTTTTCTTTTGCAGCGGATTTTATTAATGGTGCAATTTCTTACCGTCAGTTGAGTAATGCAATGCGTCTGGGAAAACTGGGCCAGCAGTTTGTTTTAAAAAGCAGAAGAGCATTTGAACGTTTGGAATTTACAGGGTATGAGATTGCAAGTGTGCAGGAATGGTATAAGAGGAAAGCATCCCGTGATCATATGGCGCGTCGGCAATATTTTGATCTGGAACGAAACCGCCGTCAGCGGGGTGATTTATATATCACCACAATTTTAGATGAGGAGATGAAACCAGATGATCCACGCTTACGATAAATTATATCTTTCTGTTGCACAAAAAAATCTTGCCTGCATGCTGGATTATATGGTCAATGATTTAAAACGGCCGTTGGAAACTGTATGGCAGTGGTTTTGTATGAGTAATACAGCGTCACGGTTTGAACGAGGTGACTGTTCTGTGGTAGCGGGAATGTCGGGAGTTGAAATTGCATATGAAGTATTACAGGAAGCAGGGGAACCAAAGCCGGAACAAGCCCCCTCTTATTCTTACGATCGCAGCCCTGAATATTGGACAGGCTGGGCGTTGGCCTATTATCAGTGGAGTACCAGTTTGTCTTTTGCGGAAATAAACCAGGCTATTCCTGTAACTGAAGTGCGAATGCTCTACACGCCATATCATGAAATGGATGTTCGTCAGTTTGTAGATAAAATGAATGAATTATATCGTGAAGCAAAACCGGAGACAAACTTGAAAGAATTGCGTACTTTTGCAAATCTAAGTCAGAGTGAACTGGCACAGCAGGCAGGTGTTTCGGTTCGGACCATTCAGCAGTATGAACAGCGAAGAAAGGATATTAACAAGGCGCAGACAGAGACCTTGTTGAAGATTGCGCGGGCATTAGTATGTACGGTAGAAGATCTGGTGGAGAAAGTTCCAACTTGATAAAATGAATAAAAAGTTTTTTGTTCAAAGTTTCAGAAAACGTCATAAACTATTTCAGGCGTTTACGCTATCATGAAAATATAAAAATGGTATCATGGAACATTCATACGAGACGGGGGTGAACAAAAAAATGGTCTTTTTTCGAATGCTGCATTCCGATTTCAGCAGAATGATAAAATCGTGGAAATTTTATCTCGCAATTGCCTTTATTGCCGTACTTACCTTCCTGAGCATTTACCCTGAAGCAGCAGGATCAGGAGGAAACTGCTCGGTTTATTATCTGGTGAATGCGCGCGGCGGTGTAAGTGCATTTCTGGTGACGAATACAATTCTTGTCGTATTGCCGTTCGCGCTCAGTTACTGGGAGGATGTGCAGAAAAATTATATCAACTGTATTTTACCGCGGGTACATAGCAGCGTTTATAGTTTTTCCCATGTGTTAATGACGGCTTTCGGCGGCTTTCTGGCTGTGTTTTTGGGATATTCGCTCTGCTTTGGGCTGATGGCGCTGCGGCTTCCGCTCATAACATCCGATGAGGTCAAAGCATCGACAGAAACGATGCCGTTGATGGGATATGACAGCCTGCTGCTGCATGCACCGATGCTTTACTTTGCTATGGGTAAAGAATGGGAGGGTTCCATACTAAAGATAAATTATAATGCATGGAATTGCCTTGATTTAGGGCAATTCCATATTTTATTTTAAAAGAAAAATATGAAAATAAATTCAAAGCATATTATACGTATGAAAAAGGGAAAAATTACACTTTTTTACTTATAAAAATAGAAAACGTGGATTTGTATAAAAATCAAATTAAAATATAGTGATAATTTCTCTTGCTGTAAATACAATTTTAAAATCATAATAAAAGTCACAAAAAATAACATAGAAAAAGGAATCAGTAAAGGGAAACAGATGCAAGGAATTGGTCAATTACTATGGAAATTACGAGAGAAAGAAGGAATACGACAAAAACAATTATGCCTGGGTATTTCTTCTGTGTCAAAATATGCAAGAATTGAAGCAGATCAGCAGGAAATTGATTTTTTTCTGATTGATCGAATTATGGGACGGTTGGGAAAATCGGTGGAGAGGCTCACTTATATATTGCCAAGGGACATTTACAATATCTATGAATTGCGTCAGGAGATACAACAGAAAATTTGTCAAAAAAAATGGGAAGAAGCAAAACAATGTCTGCTTGAATATGAGAAGAATAAAAGAGCAAAGGAGCCGCTGCATCAGCAGTTCATTGAGCAGGAATATGCGCAGATTGCATGGCTTCGTGGTAAATCAGTAGAGACAGTATGCGAACATTTGGAAAAGGCAATTGTACAGACAATGCCAGAAGCGGAAATACAGAGAAAGACAGGGATTTTAAGTGCAGAGGAATACAAACTTCTGCTATTTCGATGGGAAGTCTGTTTTGGTACAGATCGTGAACGAGGAGAGAAAGAACTTCAGGAGTTAGTAGAGGAGATCTTTCAGAAAAACTTTGAGAGGACAGAACGAGTAAAAGTAATTCCATATGCTGCATTGTTAATAGAAAAAACAGCCCGAGATGGAAAAGCGGATACTTATTTAAAATTGATAACAGAAACGGCGTTAGAAAACTTGAGAGAAGAAGGGAAACTGCTTTATATGCCGGAAATTCTGGAGCAGTATGCGCAGATTCTGGAAAAAGAAAATAGTAACGCAGAATTTATTGGGTTGCTGCGACAGGAACGTGCAAGCCTTCTGGAATTGGAAAGTGATTATAAAGTTTCTTTTAAAAATTACCGTCTGTTTGACCATGTGGTTCGGAATTTCGAGATTGATGCAGAATTGATACGTCGAACAAGAAATGCGGCAAAACTTACACAGGAAGGACTGAGTGAAGACATTTGTGCGCAGGAAACATTGGCAAGAATCGAAAACGGAAATCAGAAACCACGAAGCGGAAATCTACGTCAGATGATGGAGAAGATGGGAAGGAGTGGGGATAGAATTGAGACGGGGATTCAAGTGGAAGAGTATGAGACGCTGGAGTTGAAGATTGAATTTTCGAAGTTTATTCATCGAAAAGAGTATGGAAATGCAGAAAAGGTACTTTCAAAAATTGAAGAAAAATTAGACTGTAATTTGAAGAAAAATTACCAATATATTGAAACAGAAAGGGTAAAAGTAAAATATAAGGAAAATGCAGAATATACGGAACAATTTATAAAACAATTAAAAGAATTACTTGCTATGTCACTTAAAGTTGAAGAAGGACAAAAAATGGAATATGTTTTAAATACAGAGGAAGTTAGTATTTTGACAGAAATGGCATTGATTTATTGGGGTGAACAGAATTATAAAGTAGCATTGGAAATATATCAATTTTTAGTGGGACAATATGAAAAAAGTTTTATTAAACCTGTATTTCACATCTTAGATTGGGGTATGAGTATGGGAAATTATGGGATGGCGTTGGAAGAATTGGGATATTTTGAAAAAGCAATAGGTGTCTGTCGAAAAAGAATTCGACAGACATTATTTGCCGGAAAAGGAGGATCATTGCACACTTCATTAATGGTTGAGGCTTGTATTTTAGAAGCACAAAAAGATGTAAAGTGCAAGAAATATTTTAAACAGGATTTAGATCTTTTAAGATTATATAAGATGCAAACAAATTATAAATTAATGGAAAGTTATGTCAAGACAAATAAAATATTTGATTAACTTTGACCACCATCAGGATTTGTAGGAAGAGATGTTGTTGTAAATGGTGGGGTAGGTGAAGAAGGATTTGGAAGCGAAATTGTAATCCAAAGTAAAAGCAGAAACAAATGCAGAATTAAAAAACAGAGTGTATGAAGAGGTTTTAAACAATCACATCACGAATGAAAGTGACGTAATTAAGGTTGCAATTGAACAATATCAGGAAAAACAGATGAAGACCCGCGCCATTGATGCAAAGCCGGATGATTATTTGTCAATCACACAGGTAGTGGATGAAAATGGCAGCGAGCAGGATATTATTTCAACGGGTTTGTTGATTGTAGACGAGCATCAGCAAAGAGTAGCAATCACTGATATTGTAAGCAATACGGGGCAGCTTAGCCAGTACAGCATTTATGCAACCATGAAAGTATCCGTGACAAATGACCGTCAGGCATTAAAGGTACGAATTAATTGGTTTGAAACAACACTGAACTACGGAACCTCTATGAAAGCAAGTAGTTTAATGCAGACATCCAAATATTCACCAGAGGTGGGATTCCAGTATGATGATATTACAAAAACAATTTCAAATCCTGCTGGAGGAACCCCATATCACTATACTCCAAATAATACGCAGATGATTACATATTCGACTTTAGAGTGTGGACGGTCCTGTCGTTCGTATATTAAAGCTGGAACCTCAAGTTTGAATATTGCTTATTGTGTTATATCTTCAGCCCCGGGAGGCCGCTGGGAGAGAGCTTAAGCAAAACTCGATTATCAGAACAAGCGAACTAATTGAAAATAGACGCTCCCCTTGCGTTATAGATACTAGGGGAGCGTTTTTGAAAACTGCGCGTCGCATTCTCGTTACTTCAGTGATGAGTTAGACGCGCAAAATTCGCACCAAAAAAGGGAACAAATGTTTGATATATTCCTATGCATATGGTATACTATTTTTATGAAGA
>NZ_QUJD01000012.1:444-107161 GCF_003480555.1 Blautia sp. AM29-29 | reverse complement strand
GATCTGTCAATCCACTTTGACGGCATTCCATGATGAGACGGTATTGTTCTTCGACAGGTATTCTTTTGCTTTTCATGAGCACACCTCCATAACTTGAATAGAGTAAAATGCTCGCACCTATCATTTCTAGCAAGAAAAGATGAAGTAAAATGCTTGCATTCTCTATTGATTATTATGGGATATTTTTTAGGGCAACACAATCCGTCGAATTATTTTGCACTTACCTTTTTTGAGAGAGAAGGGTAATTTCTTTCTGATTAAAAAGGTTGTTACATTCATCTATAATAGCTTCAACTGTGCGTACCTGTGAAGGCGTGAGTCGGCGGAGCTTATCTGAAAGAATCAACAGATCCTTATCTATAATTTCACCAGTGAGTAAATAATCGGCACTTACTTCTAAAGCAGAGGAGATTTTTAGCAGATTTTCAGGCCTCATTGCTCGCTTCCCTGATTCAGCATAAGAAACAAACTGGGTAGTGACTTCCCCTTTTTCTGCAAGTGCTTCTTGAGTGAGTCCCAGCTTTTTTCGACGATCCATAATTCTTTTTCCGATTTCCTGTAAACATAATTCGCTATCCGACATTAGTATAAGACATCTCCTCTCGTATTGTTAAATTATATCCACAATAGATGATAAAAATAAGCGTCTACTGTTGACTAAAATCAACAATACGATATATAATCGGAGATAAATATTGAAAAATCTTGGATGCATAACAAGTAGAAAAAGTAGTGTATGGGAATACGAAAAAGCGAACAGCTATAATGAAAGAAAATGAATTCTCAGGAGGACTATGATTATGGAACAGATGGATTTTTCAATAGAGCTATCAGAAAGTGAGATAGAAAAATTTGCAGATTATCTATACCAGAAAGAAAATGCAAAAGCAACAATCAATAAATATATGGCAGATATAAAAAAGTTTTTATCTTTTTTGGCAGATGATAAGCGGATCAATAAAAAAGTATTGTTGCAATATAAAGAATGGCTTGCTCAAAAATATGCTGTCAATAGTGTTAATTCAATGCTTGCCGCCTTGAATCAGTTCCTGGAATTTTTGAATGTAGGAAAGCTGAAAGTGAAAAGAATAAAAGTGCAGAAGCAGCCTTTTTTACAGGATCAGAAAGAATTGACAGAAAAAGAATGCAGGAAATTGATTGCAACAGCTATGGCAGAAGGAAAAGAACAGCTTGCATTGTGTATTGAAACAATAGCATGTACAGGAATTCGGATTAGCGAAATAAAATTTTTTACAGTGGAGCGTGTAAAATCTGGAAAGATAGAGATTTATAATAAAGGAAAGTATAGAAGGATTTTTTTGCCGAAGGTATTGCAAAGGAAACTTCTTTCCTATTGCCATAATAACCAAATAGCAGAAGGTTGGATATTTGTCACGAAAAATGGGAAGTTAAAAGACAGAAGTAATATTTGGAGAGAAATGAAACGATTAAAAGAAAAGGCAGGAGTAGCAGAATCAAAAATATTCCCGCATAATTTTCGACATCTATTTGCAAGAATTTATTATAAAGTGACAAAAGATATTACAGGTCTTGCTGATTTACTTGGACATAGCAGTATCAATGTAACGAGAATATATACAGCAACTACAGAAACAGTGTTCCAAAAGAAGCTGGATAAGATTGTCGAACAGGAAATATTGGAATGTACAACATAATATCTGTTATGTTGTTTATGGACAGATTAAGTTTCGTACGATATAATGTTAAATAACACCCTGCTATCTGTTATGCTGTTCATATTACATAGTTCCTTTCTGATTTTTTGGTAGCTGTGCCCTATTTAAGTACCGCTCTTGGTAAATTGGCTATAATCTTTATTATTTTTATTGCTTAAAGTTATCTTTTAGAGGAAATGAATGACTTGCAGAAATAGGGTAGAACAGGTTAATAGAGGCACTGTACAACATAACAGATATTATGTTGTATTGATTTGGCAATGGATAAGGAGTAACGATGGGATATACTGTAAGAAAATTACTTGAATCAGAACAATTTCCAAAAATGAAGCTGCTTTGCGGTGAAAAAGGTCTAGATTTGGAAGTGAAAGGCATTCGAATAATCGAAATTGAAGATATGGAGCGATACCTGACGGGTGGTGAAATACTCATAACCAGTCTTCAGGTATATTTATCATGCAGTGATCGAGAAGTAGAGCAGCATTTTGAAGATTTAGTTAAAAGTGATATAAGTGGATTCATTGTAAAGAAAAAAAAAGAATATGATCCTACAGGACGCAGATTGAGTTTATTAGAAAAACACTGCAAAAAATATGAAATTCCTCTGGTAGAAATTCCAGGAGATTTATATTACTGGGGAATTATCCGTCATGTTATGATGCAGGTATTCGATAAAGACACTGCACGCTTAAAGTATTTTAAAATTACACATGATAATTTTAATACGTTTATTTTAAAAAATAATGGATCAAGCAATACAGCAAGTGATATTATCAAATTTTTAAGCATCATGATCGAGAATCCTGTTGTATTGTATTATGGTAATCTTAATTGTATGGTTTCAACAAACTTGGACAACTCCAAGTTAATATTGTCAGATGAAATTCAGCCATATAAACCCAATATTATTACGAAATTTCAATATATGAAGCAGATGAAAGGAAGCTGTGTTCAATATATAGTGAAATTTGCCATATTGAGTGAGGTGGATATATATATAACAATAACAGAAGAAAATAGAGAACTGATAGAACTTGATTATATGGCAATCGAGAATGCGATTATTAACTTGCAGTATGAATTTTTGAGTGAATTTGCACAGGATGAAGTGAAAAAGAAGTATCAGAGAGATATTATCCATAATATTCTGAATGGATTACTGAGTTCGAAAGAAATGACTGAAGCGGCAGCACAGCTCGGAATGAAAGAAAGCGATACTTACAGGGTTGTTGATTTTCATACCATCACAAAAAATGTACAAAGAAAATATACAAAAGAACAGCTTCACGAAGTAGGTGTTATCGAGGGTGAATTGATGCATCTTTTGCCGGATGCGCTTATTTACAGAAATATGGATCAGATTGTTATGATTCAACAGGTAGATTCCAATCAGACAGAACTGGAATATCAGAAAGAGATGGAAGAAATAGAGGAGGTTATCCAGCGAAGCATCCTTTATAGAAAGAAAGATACAGACTTTCAGATTGGTATAGGAAAAAGTGTGGAAGGGTATCAACGATTGAAAGAATCTTATTACGAAGCAAGTCAGGCTATCAAGTATATTGAGATTATCCGCCTGGTGACTGGTGATAAGAATAAGTCAGTAGTACATTATTCGAACCTCGGATTTTTCCAGATATTCGGCAAAGTTGATGATATGACGGAATTGGAAAGATGCATTCCGGAAACATTAAAGAAATTATATTTATATGATGATGAACATAAGGGAGAATTGATTACAACCTTGCAGATGTATCTTAGAAATAATCAAAGCATCAAGAAAACTGCAGGTGCAATGTTTGTTCATTATAGAACGATATCTTACAGACTTGAAAAAATAAAACAAATTTCTGGAATTAATTTTGACAATGCAAATGAAGTGCTGGCAGTCAGTAATGGTCTGATTATTTATAAAATGTTAAAAGAAATAGAATAGAAAAAGAAAGAGAAATCGTGTTGAGGCATGGTTTCTTTTTTTTTTGAACGAAGTTCATAAAAAGATATTAATGGAGAATATCGATACAATGGAACAGATTTTACAAAAAAACGGATAAATATTTTCATTGATTGTACATTATATTAACCGGTTTCAATCTGTATAATTGGGAAACTGATGAGAAAATATTTCAGGAAAAGAATCACTGCTACAGAGGATAGTATTTTTTTGATACAAACTAAGACCTTGCAGGGTTTAGATTAGAGGGATAACGATGCAACTAAAAAATTCAACAGATTACGCAATTAGAATTGTGTGTTACTTAGCAGCACAGGAACGGATGGTATCTACATCAGAATTATCACGGAAGCTAAATGTTTCTGCTAATTATGTTCCTAAAATAGCGAAAAAACTGAAAAATGCAAAAATAGTCACTGCCTGTGAAGGTACAAATGGTGGCTATATGCTGGCAAAACAACCGGAGAACATTTCTTTAATGGATATTATATCGTGCGTAGAGGAAACAATGGCAATTAATCGTTGTTTGGAAGAAGATCGATTTTGTTCCAGAAATTTAGAAGATACCTGCAAGATACATAAAATATTGTTGAGTTTGCAGAATACATACAATAATAAATTAGAGAGTGTAAAGGTTTCAGACGTTATTCGCCCTGGAGAAGATGAATATTTTGGACGATTTTATGTTGTATTAAAACTGAACTTAAAGGAAAAAAGCTACGAGTGTGTGTATTCACATATCCGTGAAGTGTACGAGAAAGTAAGAAAAACAGAAAGCTATGAAGAGTTCATAAGCCAATATGTAGAAAGATACGTGTATGCTTCTGACAAAAAAATGGTTCATGACTTCTTATCAAGTGAAGGATTAGAAGAAAGACTAGTTGATGGATGTGAGGAAAAAGATCTTCCGTATCGCAGAATTACTGGAAAAGATAAGAATGCATATGTTTGGATGGAAGCAAAAAAATATATAGATGCAAATGAGAATACTGCAATTATTACCTTACATAATGAGAAGATTGTCCAGAACACAGTTATAAAGATGGAACGGGAACTCATAAAAAAAGAACAAGATATGGCAAAGCAGTATTGGGATATGGTATCACTTTTAACTACTGTATTGAATCATAATCATTTAGTTGAAGTAGGGTACCAAGATGACATCAGTTTCTATACGAAACAGGTATATCTTCAATTGCAGAAAAAATATCCAGAATACGGGATTACGGATGAAGAAATTGCGTCAGTAGCTCATTTGGCACCGATTCATGATATTGGAAAGATAAAAGTACCAATTGAAATTTTAAATAAAAATGGAAAATTGACGGATGAAGAAATGAATGTAGTAAAGCAACATCCATTAGTAGGTGCAGCGATGACCCAGAGATTCCCAGAAGGGATAACAACGGAAAAGCTGAACCAGTATAGCTATGAAATATGCAGACATCACCATGAAAGATATGATGGTTCAGGATATCCGGACGGTTTGAAAGGGAATGCAATTCCAATGTGTGCACAGGTCGTTGGGATTGTGGATGCTTACGATGCATTGATCAATGATCGCCCATACAAAAGAAAATATGAACCGGAAGAGGCAATCCAGATGATTTCAAATGGTGAATGTGGAGCGTTTTCAAATCAGCTGATGCAATGCTTTCAGGAGGCAGCAAAGCAGCCAGAGTGGTTAAAAGTAACAAAAAGTCAAGCACGACAGAAGATTTGAGGCGATTTTGTGAACAAGAAATTGAGTGTTTTAAGACGAATTACAGCAGTTGTTCTGTGCGTTACATTATTATCTTCGCAAGTCGTAGTTGCGAATGCTGAAGATTCAGAAAGAATGAATGTGCAGACCAATAGTGAAATTACAGATATATCGGAACAGGATGGTTTCGACAGTGATACATCTGAAATATCTGATATCACGGAAAGTGATATTCCTGATTCTTTTGAAGGAGAATCAGAGCAAAATACAGATATTAGTACTGAAGTAACAGAGAAATTTGGTAATTCTGAAGATCAAGGATTTACAGATGGAGAAGAAACAATTATCGAGGATGAAAACACCTCAGATACTTTGGAAGAAGCAAATCCAGATTATGAAGATGGAAAAATATGTATCTACAATTACCAGCAACTTCTGCAAATCGGTACAGGAACACAGATGTTTTCCGGAGACAAAGATGGAAATGTTGGTGAAGGGGATAAGGTTCTTGCAGATGGTGCAGAACTTACCTATGCATCAGACGCTTCCTATTGTTTGATGAATGATATTCCAATAGATAATGAAAATGTCTGGAACTTCCCATCAGATTTTACAGGTAGCATCACTTCATCATCAGAGCGCACGGGCAACACAGTATATGATTCAGTGACTGATACGATTTATGTGTATAACCGATACCAGCTTGAATTGATGAAAGGGGAATCTTCAGACAGCGAACCTGTAATGAGCGAGGATTATATTGCTGAAAAAGTTGGAATGGGACAGGTTTTTACACTGGAAGATGGTACCTATCTTACTTATAGTAAAACACATAATTATGTGCTTGCTTCTTCATTTACAACAGAAACACCGGAGCTTCTTGCAAATAAGGCTGGGACAGAGGAGACAACTAAGGATATTACTAGCGCTTATCCATCTGATTATGAAGGAAGAAATTATTTCGGTCAGGTGGTAAAAAAGATCGGTGATAAAAATTATATTCTGATTGGAAATGAAACACAGCTCCGGGCAATCGGAACAGATGCGGATGTGACAGAACCAATCTGGCGAGTATATGAAACAAGAGAGAAAAATGAGGGAATACTGGGGGGATATACAGACTGGAAACCGGCAGCGGATACATCAGAATACAAAACGGAACTGTATTATCCGGGTGATGCGGATATTGTAAAGTTTAATGATACATATAATTGGTCCGGAAAGGAATTGTATGCTAATAAAAACGGTGCTCATAAGCTGAATGATACAGAATATTTGGATAATCAATCTTGGGATATAGCTGGTACAAAAGCTACACAGTGTTATGTGTATGTAAGTAGTACGATTCAGGAGTCAGCCGATATGACAGTAACTGCAACAGAAAGTACTGCCAGTGATTCCGAAGCGGCATCCGTTGAAGCAGATGAAACTGTAAATGACAGTGATTTGATTGATATGATTCCGTCAGATAGCGAGGAAGCAGCTGAGACAGGAAGTGATGATGCAGAAGCTTTTACAAGCAGTGGGGATGAAAGTGGTTTTACTGATGATATAGATTCGGAAAGTATAACAGTTGATGAGAATAAAACTTATGTACTTACTTATGATACGTCAAAACATAGCAATACCAATATTGCAGGATCTGGATATAAATACAGTAAGGATGCGAATTATATTATCTTTCGTGATATTGATCTTTCCAAAGAAGGGACAAATTCTAATGGGAAAGATGATAACTGGACTCCTATAAAGAACTTCCAGGGAAATATGGAAGGCCGCAAGGGAATGACAGAAGGTGCTAATGTCAAAATCAGTAACGTAAAGATTGTACAGGACACAGCAATTAATCAGAGTGCTTATTCAAATGGAAATAGCTCGGACACGGAATATGGTGTTGGATTTTTCAGAAGTTTATCGACCCCATATGACAGTTCATTACAGATTTCATCAAAACAGGTTGTCGTAAAAAATCTTACCTTATCAGGAGTTTCTGTATCAACGACAACGAATTCTATTAAAAAAGATTTTAGTTTGCTTGGTGTAGTGTTGACCGGAGTTTTAAAAATCCTGGGATTATCAAGTGGGTTGGAAAAGGATCCAAAATCTTTTTCAACAGGAGCTTTTGCCGGTGTTGTAAAAGGAAACGTACAAATATCAGACTGTCATGTAGAAGGATTATCAGGAGTGTCTAATGCAAACAGCTGGACAGGTGGTTTTGTCGGGTACATTTCAGGTATTACAAAATATGAAGCCCTTTCAGGAGTGCTTAAAGGAGTAACGGACGCACTTAGTACTTTATTAAACTTGATTCCAGTATTAGGTCTTGGGGATCTGATTACAACGCTTTTGAATGGAGGCGTTCTAAGTGTTGGAAACCTGATTCCAATTGGCTATGTGAATCCGGTGTTCAGCAATTGTTCAGTATCTGGCAATGATACGATATCTGGGCAGAATTATACAGGTGGATTTGCTGGTGAAACAATAGGTGCTGTAATGACTGGATGTTCAGTTAATGGTACTGAGAGTGTTAATGGTACAGATTACTCAGGAGGATTTATTGGTCGTGCTTCCAATGCAGTTGTTGCAGGTGCACTGGATCATCTGGGAATCCAAATAGCTGATTTCCCGGTCAATACAGTAATGCTTGGATGTAGCATTAATGGCAGTGCAAATGTATCTGCGACAGGAAGCTCTGGTAAGGAAAGTGGTTATGCAGGTGGATTTATAGGAGAAATGCGTAACAGTTATGCCGTGGACTGCAGTATTTCTTCTCTTGGTACAGTGTCCGGAAAAGATTATACCGGAGGATTTGCCGGCTTAGCAACCCTTGGTGCTGTTACATCTATTGATGAAAATAAA
Source organism: Blautia sp. AM29-29 (assembly GCF_003480555.1). Lineage (NCBI taxonomy): Bacteria > Bacillati > Bacillota > Clostridia > Lachnospirales > Lachnospiraceae > Blautia > Blautia sp. AM29-29. The sequence continues at coordinate 98,949 of NZ_QUJD01000012.1, read as the reverse complement.
GGTCTTCTTGATCTTGTGAAAAAACTTCTTACAGGTTTGTTGAACGGTAATATTACGGATATGGATATTTTGAACCTGGTGGGACTTCGCCCTTCTGTTATAAGCGGATGTACCATTGACGGAAGTACGATATCCTTAGATGCCAGTGGCAAATATGCCGGCGGACTTGTAGGATATGCCGGAGCTGTTCAGGTTTCTAATACTTCAGAACTTGCAGATGGTTCAAAATCAACTACAAAAGCTTTGAATCGTATGCTTGCAAAAAACAGTATTTCTTACAGTTTTAATGAGCATTCTAATAGTATTACTGCATCAGAAAGCATGTCTGTTTCAGCAACAGAGAATGCTGGAGGAATCTTAGGTTACGCTAAAATGACCAGTGTCAGTGATGTCCTTGGCGGAACAGTTACAGCAGCAGACTACATGCGTTTTGAATGTAAAGATTGTTCCGTAAACGGAGGCTCTTTGGGACTTACAGTTACTGCGTCAAATCAGGAGAATGGTCGTGCCGGAGGTGCTATCGGTTATGGAACAGGTGGAGAAGTAAGGAAAACATCCGTCACAAATCTGAATTCTGTAACGGCTGGAAAGTGTGCAGGAGGATTTGCCGGATATTTCGGAAGTGGTACTCTTGCTAATGTTGGTGGTATTAAACTTCTTGGATTACCGCTTTTGAAAATTGACAGCCTTCTTTCTGTAGGGCAGATGATTGAGACGTTTACAGTTGACAGCACTGTTTCAGGTGTTTCGTCAGGATATAGTGTGTCTACTGGCAATGAGAAAGGTTATAGTGGTGGCTTTATTGGAGAATGCATTAGTGGACGAGCAAGGGACACTAAGATCAGCAACCTGAAAACTGTTACTGCATCTGCAACATCAGGAAAAGCCGGAGGCTTTGCAGGTTTTGCTAAAGCCGGAGATGCATTAAGTGCTGGAGATTCCACTACATCAAAACTGACAGGAATTGAATTAGAGAATCTGCTTGGAGTTGTCAGTGCCCTGAGACCGGAGTTCAATAATACTTCTATTGCCTATGTTTCGAATGGTTCTGACCCTCAGGTATCCGCTGATATGGCGGGCGGCTTTGTGGGAGACGGACAGGCAGTAGATATCAACTATGGAAACAACAATTCCGGATTCAAAGCAGACACGAATAGTGAGGATGGAACAACCGAAGGTGAGGCTGGTGCGATTGCAACAACAAATATTACCGGACTCTCTTATATAAAGGGAACCAGCTATGCCGGTGGTTTTGCAGGAAGGCTGATGCCTGGTGATGTGGCACAGACAGGTTCTATTAAGTTACTGGGCCTCTTAAATGTAAATCAGCTTCTCAGTGTTATGGATGTGGCTTATCCGAGAATTTCCGACTCTTCTATTGAGGGAGACAGCTTAGTTGTAACAGCATCCGGAAAAAATGATGATGTGGCTCTTGGAGATGCCGGGGGTTATATCGGTAATGGAAAAGCAGTCATGGTTAAGAATTCTGATGTGACCAATGTAAAAGAAGTCACAGCACCATATCATGCCGGTGGCTATATCGGAATTATGCGCTCCGGAAGTGCAGCGGAGGCAGGAGATGCCACAGGAGATCTTTTGAATAGTGTCCTTGGTAAGATCCTGAGTCTGAAAGAGCTGGCAAGTGTCCTTCAGGCGGCATCCAGCAAAATTACGAATTGCAAAGTTGCTGGTACCGCAGATGGTTTGACAGTTACGGCTGACAGCGGATTTGAAAACGCAGAAGGCTATGCAGGTGGCTTCGTTGGAGAGATGCAGAGCGGTCATGTAGATAATTCAGCAAATGCTGTTGATTCCGGAAAAGGAACGGCAGTAGAAAATCTTCTGAAAGTAGAAGGCCTTCGTTATGCCGGAGGGTTCGGAGGTCTTGTAAAAGCTGGAGCAGTTGCAGAGATTGGAGCTAAATCATCAATTCTTACAAAACTGGTTGATCTGACAGGATTACTATCCCTGGTCAATGCTTTTGTTCCGGTGATCAGTAATGCCAGTGTTAATTCTGTAGAAAAAGGGTTTACTGTTACCGTTACAGGTACTCTTGAAAAAGACAGCACCAACGATGCGGATACCGGAAGTGCCGGAGGCTTTATCGGATGCGGAACTGGTGTACAGATCAGCAATTCCGATGTAAATAAATTGCAGCATACAGGTGTCAGTGAGCCAAAGAATCTGCAGCAGGAAGATGGTAGCAGTTATTACGGAAGCGACAGTGCATATGCGGTAAATGGTTATCGTTATGCCGGCGGCTATATTGGGAAAGCTGCTATGGGAAGTACGGCGGCTATCGGAGGTGCAAGCGTTCTGGATAAGGTACTTTCTGCCTCAAATCTGTTATCAGCGTTGACCGTAGTTGCATCTATCATAGACAGCTCAGATGTTTACGGAGCAACAGGCGGATTTAATGTTCTTGCAACAGATGGAGATGGTGATACCGGAAAAGCCGGTGGATATGCAGGAGAACTTCTTGGAGTTCAGATTCAGAATAGTAATTCTTATAATTTTGCACATATCATAGGGCGTGAAAGTGCCGGTGGATATGTTGGAACCATGGAGCCGGGGAGTGCGGCAGATGTGGTAGATGGATTAAGTGCTCTTGGAGGACTGATCAAGGCAGATAATCTTCTTGGCGTTTTACAGGCATTTGTTCCTGTGATCAAAAACAGTGAAACAACCTGTGTACCTTGTGGAGGTGCTGTGAGGGCTCAGGCTGAAAGTGATGACAGCATTTACCGTGGACTTGCAGGAGGATATGCAGGTTACAACTATGGCGGTCAGATCTGGGGAAACAATACGGATAACTGGAAAGGCGCTGCATATACAGGAACCGTAAGAGAATGTGCGGCCTATCGTATCCGTTCCGTATATGGAACGGAATATGCCGGAGGTTATACAGGACTGATGCGGTGTGCGAATGTTGCAGATACAGGAAGTCTGAAGGTTTTATTTGGTCTTGTCAAACTAGATAATCCGCTGACGCTTCTTCAGGCGGTGTATCCGACAGAAAAGAATACAGCTGTTTATGGACCGCTTCGTGGACTGGATACGGATACCTGGAACAAATGGGTTGGTGCTGTCGGTTCTTATGGAAGTTACGGTAATAAATTACAGGCACTTGGTGAAGTCAATGATCAAGAACAGTTAAATGAGATCATTTCTCAGTATGCATATGGATACGCAGTCACAGCAGGAAGGAGCATTCTGGCAAGTAAAGCAACACAGGGCGGTTCTGCCGGAGGCTATGTAGGCCGTATGGAAGGCGGTACCGTGACAAATGGAACTGCAACAGATCTTCAGTCAGTGGAAGCCTTCAGAAGCAGCGGTGGATTTGCGGGTGAGATGCTTACCGGTTCTGTGGCAAACACAGGTGACGTTTCACTGGCAGGTCTTAAGATTATCGGTGCAGACGGTCTGGCGGCATTAAAAACCTTTGTGCCGGTTGTAAAACAGTCCCATGTGGACGGATATCGTTCCGGAGCAAGGATCAAAGCAACCGGTATTGCAGACAAAGACCTGGCAGGATTTGTCGGAGGCTATGTGGGAAGAATGATCGGCGGTCAGATCTGGGGAGATGAAAATACCTCTTGCAGTATCACAAATTTAAGGCGTGTAGATGGAACTTCCTATGTAGGCGGTTTTGCTGGAAAAGTAGATCCAGGTAGTGTGGCAGCTATTGATACAGCTACAAAGCAGGGACTTTTGAATAAGCTTCTGGATGTTCTTATGGTAAATGCTCCGGCAGAACTGATTAAGGTTCTGAATGCTACTGTTTCTACCATCCGCTGTGCATCTGTGTCAGCCTGGGATGACTGGGGCGTGATCGTAAACGGAACCTATCAAAATGGAAGCAATACCGGGTACGCAAAAGCAGCAGGAGGATTTGCAGGAAGTCTCTGCGGAGCGGTCCTCGGCGAGAAGGATACGCCGGGAAGCGGAATCTGTGCAGACAAGATTCGTTCCGTAGTAGCCGGTGAATATGCCGGTGGATGCTTCGGTATTGCGGATGTTTCCGGTGCCGCAAACATTAGTGCAGGTAATGAGACCTCGGTATTACAGTATCTTTTAAAACTTGGAAAAACCGATGTGTTGGATGCGTTCCGAAGTTATGTATATTACGGAAATGTCACAGGAAGTCCAGATGCAGGGCTTGGCGTCAGTGCTAACACAGCGACAAAATCAGGCCAAAATAATGAAGTAACATATAGCGGAACGGCTGGAGGATTTGGCGGTTCCCTGTTAAATGGCTCTGTCAAAAACAGCAGCGTAATGGGATTAAATTATGTAACTGGACTAAACAGCGTCGGCGGTTTTGTAGGATACTCCGGAAAAAGCGGAGTTGTAAAAATGGAGAAGCTGGATGTGCTGGGAGATAATGCAGGACAGCTCCTGGGCGGTGCCCTCGGCGTTCTGGATATTTTCGGTTCCCACATTGATGACAGCAGTGTGACAGGCATACCTGGAGGTTATACCGTTCAGAGTAAAGGCGGAGATGAGCAGATTGCGGGAGGATTTATCGGCTACGCAAATCTTGCCAGAATGTCAGGCTGTAATGCAGGAGATGCTCAAAATCAGGAAAACAGCCTGAAACTGGTAGAATCCGGTGGAACAGCTGGTGGCTTCGCAGGAAGAACAAGCTTTGCCTATCTAGCGGATGTAAAACTGGATTCCACAGTGGTGGATGCGTTGCTCGTAGTTCTGAATCAGCTTGTACAGGCGTTATATCTGGATAAGATCCAGGATTCCAACCTTTTGCATATCAATCTTGGAATTGTGAAGGTTGATGCACTGTATGAGGGAAATCTTCTCCATGTGAATCTGCTGGGACTGGACATTTCTGTCGGGCTGTCTAAAAAGTCGACAGAAAATAATCAGCAGACAGATCTTGCAATCATCAAGATCGGAGATTCATCCATCAAGCTTCCTTGTGATAAAGATGGAATCATAACAAAAGATAATGATGTAAAGTCTAATATCAGTATCAATCTGATCAAGGCAAACAGGACAAAGATCACGGACAGCAGTGTGTATGGAATTAGTACAGGATATGATGTCTATGCAGGCGGAGCAGGAAATGATGCGGATGGTTCTGCAAATGATGGACGAAGCGGAGGTTTTGTTGGATACAACGATGAAGGACTGCTGAAGAATAACAATATGTATTACTGCGATGTGGTCCGTGGAACATCTAAGCTGGTGGGACCATTCAGCGGAAAAAGTGATCTGGACTCTGCATATGACTTTAATACAAAAGCAGGTGTAGAAGGCGAGAATAACAATTATCGTATCTACCGAAAACCGGCGATTAGTTTTGATGAGATCAAAAAGAATTCTAAACTTCTGACAGATACGTTCAGTCAGGAAAATGGATGGAGTATCTTCTCGATAAAACATGTCGTGCAGGTAGATGAGTATAACACCTTGCAGAATGCAGTTATGGCAACAAAAGATTCTTCTGAAACAGCAGATCTGAATGCATATATATCAGATGCAAAAGCTGTTCTGATGTCAGATGCCAAAACGACAGTCAATACAGGTGACAGCACATCACCGGAACCGTCTGATACGCAGGATCCATGTGATGAGAATGTAAACCTGACGATAAACAAAGTCTGGAAAGATTTCCGAAATATGGACAATCTCAGACCAGACTCTATTACGGTCACAATTTCCAGAAGCTGGACGGATGCGGAAGGAACAAAACAAACAGAAGTTGTGCCGGGATATGAAAACTATGAAATAAAAGGTGATATTTCAAAATCTACATGGCAGAAAGTGATTGAAACTCTTCCAGCCTACATAAAAGATGATGCTGACAAAACGCATTATTATGAATATTCTGTTACGGAAACGGAAATAAACGGATATACAACTACAATAAAAAGCTCTGATGATGGATTTACCTTCACGATTATCAACCGACATTTTGCACTTCTTCCGGACACTGGCGGAAAAGGCATCATGATGTTCATCGTAGCAGGTGGTTTGTTGTTAGCGTTCCTGCTTTATACCGGACGCAGAAGGAAACGGAAACAAACGATGTAGGAAAGGAGGAGCAGAGTCATGAGAGAGGTATGGTTGCGTGGGGATCTTCCACCGTAAAAGCTGAAAGAATCCCCAGCGAACCACTAAAAAATCAAAAGAAAGTGAGAAAAAGAACATGAAGAAATTAGTATCAAGATTTATGGCAGTTCTGATGGCAATGACCATGATACTGTCCATGAGCATGACTGCATTTGCAGCAGAAGCTTCAAAAGGCACACTGACAGTTAACAATACAGTAGCAGGAAAGACTCTGGATCTGTATCAGATTTTTACAGCAACAAAAAGTGGCGATAGTGTAGCATATACACTGAACAGTGCATATGAAGGATTCTTCCAGAGCAAAATTACTGATGCTTCTACATTGAAAGGTGAAGCATTAAGTGAAAAAGCATATGCATATGTTAAAGATCAGGTCGGAACAGATGGAAGTAATGGCGCAGCGTTTGCAAAAGATATCATGGGATGGATTCTTGAAAATACTGCAACTGTAGAGGCTACTCATACAACTGCAACTACAACCGATACTACTACAGTAATTAGTAACCTGGATTATGGATACTATGTAGTTTATCCATTAGGTGCAACAGATACATCTACAGCACCTGGAAATGAAGCAGTAAAATCCGTAGCTTCTTTAGTCAGTGTTACAGGTAATGATGCTACAGTTAATATGAAGAGTAATTACCCGACAGTAGACAAGAAAATTATTCCAGCACAGAGTGGAAGTGGACTTACAGTTGGTGCTATTGTGAATCCTTCATGGGAAGGTATTCATCAGGGAGTCTTAGGTGAAGATGATGAGAACGCTCCTGAGGATACCATTGCACCACATGGTGCAGCAGATGAAAAGAAAGCTGAGGATTTTGCGATTGGTGACACCGTTACTTACCAGCTGACTTCTAAAGTACCGGATATGACAGGATATAATTCTTATACCTTTAAATTTAGCGATACCTTATCCAAAGGACTGGATTTAAAAGAAGTACTGTCTGTAAAAGTTGGAGATACAGTACTTAAAGCAGGTAAAACAGAAGCAAATACATACTTACCGACTTATACAACAAATAACGATGGAACACATACGTTAACTCTTAATTTTAATGATTTCTATAATTTATATAAGAATCGTACAGGCGAGACAATCACAGTCGTTTATACTGCAACCTTAAACAAAGATGCTGTTATCGGTATGAATCCAAATACCAACAAGGCGGTCGTTGAGTACAGTAATGATCCGAAGTCAGATGGAACAGGTACATCCGAACCAAGCATCGTAGATGTACATACTTTCAATTTTACAATCTTCAAATATTATTTAAAAGGTGAGACTCAGACTGGACTTGCAAATGCAGAATTCGAGCTTTACAAGGCAAACGAAGCAGGCGATGCAGCAGATACAAATGCTAAGATTAATATTGTAGACGAAGGAAACGGCGTATACCGTCAGGCAACAGCTGATGAAGCTAAAGCAACAGACTTTACTTCTGCAAAAATTGTATCTGATGCTGATGGTAAAGTTCTTGTAAAAGGTCTTGATGCTGGAACTTACTACTTAAGAGAGACAAAAGCTCCGGACGGATACAACAAACTTCTCAGCGACATCAAGGTTGAGATCAAACCAGTATATGATAAAACAACTGGCAAACTGACAAGCTATTCAGTTGATTACACATACAATGGAACTACAACAACAGGTAAAGAAATTAAAGATACAAAAACTTCTCCAGAAGTAGCTGTAGAAAACAAAACAGGTGCACAGCTTCCATCTACTGGTAGCAAGGGTGCCCTTATGGTAACACTGGCTGGTATCGTTCTTTTCGGTGCATTAACAGCAAGCAAAGCTTTTGGCAAAAAGAAAGCAAACAACTAAGACATTCTGAAGTTTAAGAATGGACAAAAAGACAGTTCATCTTCCCGGTATTGCACCGGGAGGATGTCTGCTTTTTCTGAAATGTCCAGTGTGGACTGGGTATTTCAGAAGAAACAGACGAAAAGGTGAAAGGTATTATGAAGAAAGTAGTAAAAATACTAAGAGGAATCGGATATCTGGCGGCATTTTCTTTAATTCTATATCCGGTGGTGAGCAATTATATCAATCAGATGAACAGCACAACCATTGCTACAGATTATGAACAGGAAGTTTCGCATTTGTCGGAAGAACAGGAAAATGCAATGATCAAGCAGGCACAGGACTACAACGAAAGCCTGATCGGAATTGGTTCCATAGCAGATCCATTTTCAGAAAGCAATGAAAACCAGACAGAAGATGATGAGTATAACAAACTTTTGAAAATTGATGATACTGGAATGATGGGATATATTGATATTCCAAAGCTTGATGTTGTTCTTCCGGTTTATCATGGAACATCCGAAAAAGTACTGCAGTCAGGTGTAGGACATCTGAAAAACACCTCGCTTCCGGTAGGCGGTGAGAGCTGTCATGCGGTATTATCCGGACACCGTGGACTTGCAAATGCCAAGATATTCACCGACCTAAACAAGATGGAGGTTGGAGATGTATTTTATATTAAAGTTCTTCATCATACCTTTGCCTATCAGGTGAATCAGATTCTTACAGTATTACCATCAGATACAGATGCTTTACAAATTGAAAAAGGCAAGGATTATGTAACGCTGGTCACATGCACTCCTTATGCAGTTAATACACACAGACTGCTTGTACGTGGCACCAGAATTCCGTATGAAGAGGCACAGAAGATAGATGAGGAAGTTGGTCTTCATCATACAATTCCATTCAATTTGATTCTATTGATTGGGGGAATTGTTGCTTTGATCATCATATGGGTGAGCATTAAATCTCATAAACGCAGGAAGGAGAAAAAACATGAGCAGAATAATTAAACGTAAGCGAATATATATGTGTATGGCCAGTGTGATGTGTATGCTTTTACTCCTCATTCCGTTACCTGTGTCTGCGAATGATCAGGGAAGTATATTATTAAAAGCAACTGTTGAAGATGAGACCACGGTATATAAGCTAAGTAATACTGAATTTACGATGTATCAGGTTGGAACATATAAAAATAATTCATGGGCATTAGTGAGTGAGTTTGCAAAGTCTGGAGTCATATTTGATTTTGAGGATTCTTCTGCTCAGGCAGAAGCTGCAAAAAAACTGGGAAAATATATACAGGATAACGGCATCCAAGGAATATCAGGGAAGACCAATTCCGATGGAGAAGTTATGTACAGAGATCTGGAAAAAGGTGTGTATCTTTTTGTGCAGACACAAAAAACACAAATTGGAAATCAAGTATATCAAAGCGAACCTTTTATCATAACAGTTCCAGGTAATTATGATGGTCAGATAATTTGGAATGTAACGGCAGAGCCTAAATTTAAAAATGAATCGATACCACCAATTACCACGAATACGCCACCAGTTTCAGAAGAACCATCAGGTGATAATAGCAGTCATACTCCAAATGTAAAAACGGGAGACGATACGAATGTAATTATGTGGCTTTCCTTAATGGGAATATCCTTAATCATATTTAGTATATGCAAAAGAAAATTCCATAAATAATATGAGAAGATCGGGAAATCCCGGTCTTTTCGTTTAACTACATAACTGGCATAATCCAAAGGCAAACGCCTCCGGAGGTGCACCGTATGGTGTCACCTGGGAGGAAAAGGAGCTGAAACCTTGGGAAGTTTTGGAAGAAAATGAGCGAGTTTCCAGTGCAATCTTATTTATCTCTTGTGACAGCAACAGATTCCCGCTTTGCCGGAAGTAAATCTGAATTGATTTCAGGAGCATCGAGCAGTGCTGTGAAATTCTGTCGGATGATATCCAGTGTCTTTTGCTTTTTCTGCAGTTCCTGTTTTTCCCGAACAGTAGCAGCCTGTTCAGATTCAAGATTTTCAATTCGCTTCTGAATTTTATTAGAGCTTGGAATTTTGGTAACACCGAGATCCTGAAGCTCTTTTTTTAGTGAATCGTGCAGTTGGTATTCTGCCTGATGTTTGGTGCGGTATGATTTTGGATTTTTAGCAGATTTGCAATCTTCAATCACTTTACGGCAAAGCCGGTAAGAATCGCAGTGTTTCTGAATGACTTTCTGTGTGCTCAGCTCACTGTTGATTTGTGTTATTCTCTGATCGGCAGCTTTAACAGAAGCTTCAATGTCAGAAACATGCTGTTGGAAATCCTCATAATTCAGTAGGTTGTTTTCGGAAAGATAGTTGAAGGTGCGGGCTGCCTCTTTCAGATTATTGAGTTTTGCCCATCGTTCAAATCCTTCTCGATTGCCGGTCGTAACATAAGTGGAAATATTGATATACAGGCGAGCATCTTTGGACAGATGCTTTGGAGTTTTCACTTTGCTACGATTTTTTGCCAGACGGATGCGGACATTTTCTTCGCTATAATAACTTCCGAGAGATTTCATGTAAGTGAAGTCCTTCTGCTCCGGTGCACGGAAGGACAGGTGTTTTCCTTGGCGGACTTCATATCCGGCTAACTGCATTTTTTGTAGAAATTCCTCATAGTTGATGGAAGTCCAGATTGCCTTATCAACTGCAACACGTAGCTTGACTTTTCAACTGGTGCCATGATGATATTCCATGTTCTCTTTATAGCTTTTTCCTTTTTCTCCGGTTGGCATACTGGTGGCAAGTCCATTTTCCTGGCAGATGCGATTACTGATCCGGCAGATTTTATGGTAGCTCCGCTTATTGGAAATGATCATTAACGCCCATTGTCACCGTAACCTGTTGGATGAATCTTGTATTTAGGTCGCAGTTTATGATGACAGACTGGAGGTGACTTCTCCGGGTGGATTATATAACGGATTAACTTATGAGGAAGTCATGAATGGTCATTCGAAGATCCGGAATAAAGGCATTGCCAATATATTCAGTCAGATGGGACTTGTAGAAGCATGGGGAAGCGGAATAAAAAGAATCCTTAATGCTGCAGAAGAGTATGGATTTTCGAAGCCGAGATTTCAGGAATTCGATAATATGTTTCGGGTAGAGCTGTTCCGTAGTTCATTTCCGATGACAAATGGAAAAGAAAACATCGGAGAAACATCGGAGAAGCATCGGAGGTAGTGTGGAGAACAGACCTCAACGATACACAGCAAAAGATTATAAAGTTACTTTCAGAAGATCATCAATTATCAGCAGTTAAGTTAGCTGAAAAAATTGGGGTTGCCAGTCGAAATATTGAGAACAATATTAAGAAGTTAAAAGAGTATGGTATTCTTATAAGACATGGATCTCCAAAGAATGGTTACTGGGAGATTGTAGATAAAGATCTACAGGAGTGAGAAGTAAATTAGTCCAAGATAGCTCAAGATTAGTCCAAGAGAATATATATATAAATAACAAAAATAGATTGACATTTTGTAGTAATCAGTAGTAAACTGTACTTGTGGAAGGGAAGTGATATGTTTGGCTAGAAAAACACCAAAAGATGGCAAAGAAGAAAACATACGAGTACGGGTGACTCCAGAACAAAAACAGAGACTTGTTGAGTATGCAGAAAGACACTATCAGAGCATGAGTGGTGTTGTATGTCAGGCATTGGATCTCCTGTACGCAAGAGAAGAACAACAAAATAATAAAGAGTAAAATGGAGTTATTTTGGAGTTTATTTCTTCATAAGCGGTGCGAAAAACGCAAAAACAGAACGCATGTTCGAAATATAAACCTCTAATAACAGCCTTTGCGTGTCATGAAACGCAGTCCGCAAAGGAGTTCGAGTAACGGACTAAAATGCCGAAAGCCTGTATTTATGCGGGTTTTCGGCATTTGTTTTATCGAATGGCTCTAGTTCGGCTCTATTTGTGGGGAGAGTAATAGCAAGATTAAGGAGTAAAAGAATGTAATTACTCTGTTAGTAAATTGACACAAGTTGGCTGTAGAGTATAATTATAGTAAAAGTACAGCAGAAGCTGTCGCAAAGATATTTATAAAAATGTTGTGGAGGTATTGAACATTAATGAATGTAAAATTAAAATCTGCAAGCAAGCAAGCGACTGTAGCCTGGAGGGTGGGAGAAAGATGAAGAAGTGCAAATTAGTACAGAATATAAGAAATTTCAAATTTTGTTATTTTATATTTTGCATAATGATATGTTTGGTTGTTTTTCCTGTTTCCACATCTGCCCAAGAAAATTCTGATCATGTTATCCGGGTAGGATCTTTTGAGGAGACTTATAATGTAGTCAATGAAAAGGGAGAAAGAAGCGGCTATGGTTATGAGTATCTTCAAGATATTGCAGGTTATGCAGGATGGACATATAAATACATAACAAGTGATTGGAAAAACTGCTTTACACAGTTGGAAAATGGAGAAATTGATATTCTTGGTGGCATTTCCTATACAGACGAACGTGCTGAAAATATGCTTTTTTCCGATATGCCTATGGGGGAAGAGAAATATTACATCTATACGGATGCATCCAATATGGATCTTACAGCAGGAAATTTGGATTCTTTTGAGGGAAAAAATATTGGTGTGCTTAAAGATAATATAACGGAGGATGTGCTTAACGAATGGGAGTTAAAGTATGGTCTGCATACGCAGCATGTCAATGTTTCTAATACCGCAGAAGTTATGGACAAACTGTCGAAACACGAAATTGACTGCTTTGTTTCGGTAGAAGAATCCCGTTGGGAAGAATCGGATATTTCACCGATTACAAGTATTGGAGAGACAGAAATCTATTTCGCTATAAATCCAGAACGTCCGGATATCAAAGAAGCACTGGATAGTGCTATGCGCAGAATCAAGGATGACAATCCATTTTACACTGATGATCTCTACAGGCGTTATCTTTCTGCACAGAGCAGCTCGTTTCTTTCAAAAGAAGAAAGGGAGTGGATCGGGCAGCATGGAGCAATCAGGATAGGGTATCTGAATCAGGATGGAGGTATCAGTAGTGTAGATCCATCAACAGGCAAATTGACAGGTGTTATCACAGATTATGTGGATCTTGCAGAAAATTGTCTGCAAGGTCAGACTCTGGAATTTGAATTAAAGGGGTATGATACAAGAAGTGAACTGCTTCAGGCATTGCAGGATGGAAAAATAGACCTGATTTTTCATACAAACCAGAATCCATACTTTGCAGAAACAAAAGGAGTTGCTTTGTCGGATACGCTATTGACTCTCAATATGGCAGCAATTACGGCAAAGGATTCTTTTGATGAAAATAAAGAGAATACAGTTGCCGTTGAAAAAGATAATTTTTCATTGAAGGCATATCTTTCATACAATTATCCAAAATGGGAGATTATAGAATATGGGACATCAGATGCAGCAGTAAAAGCGATGCAGAAAGGGGAGGCAGATTGCATTGTAAGCAGTTCAGGTACTGTTTCTGACTATTTGAAAAATAATAAGCTTCATAGTGTTTTCCTGACAAAAGAAGCCGATGTTCCATTTGCTGTTCGGCAGGGAGAACCGGTTCTTTTGTCCATTCTGAATAAAACACTGACATCTATGCCTACAGCTCAATTTTCGGGTGCAGTAGTTTCGTATAATGCTTCCTCACGAAAAGTTACAGTGAGGGATTTTATTCAGGATAATTTACTGACAGTTTCACTTATCGTTGGAATTTCTTTTTTCGTTGTTCTGTGTATCATTCTTCGTTCTTGGAAGAAGTCAAAACGTGCGGAGGAAAGATTCAAGAAATCTGCTGAACAGGCATTAAAACTGAATCAGGAACTGGAAGAAAAACGGCAGGAATTACAAAATGCACTTGTAGAAGCACAGAGTGCCAATAAGGCTAAGACTTCCTTTTTAAATAACATGTCTCATGACATCAGGACGCCGATCAATGGCATTATGGGCATGCTTACAATTCTTGAAAAAAGCGGAAATGATGGTGTGCGGGCAAAAGATTGCCTGAATAAAATAAATGAGTCTTCGAAACTGCTATTATCATTGGTAAATGATGTTTTGGATATGGCAAAGTTAGAATCGGATACCGTGGTTTTTAGTGATGAATCCATCAATCTGGATCAGGTATGTAAAGAAATCACGGAGTCGCTATACTTTCAGGCAGAAGAAAAAGGACTTCATGTTATAGGAGAACATGATGATTACAGTGGTATATATGTTTGGAGCAATGCAGTTCATCTGAAAAAAATATTGATGAATCTGTTTACAAACAGTATGAAGTACAATAAGGTGAATGGTTTTATTTACATGAGTATGAGAACGATTGAAAGATCAGAAGATCACATGACATGTGAATTTAAAATAAGAGATAATGGAATTGGAATGTCAGAAGAATTTATAAAAAATCAATTGTTTACTCCATTTGTACAGGCAGATAATTCCCCACGTTCTGATTATAATGGGACAGGTCTGGGAATGCCTATTGTGAAACAACTTGTAGAAAAGATGGGCGGAACCATAACCGTTGAAAGCAAGCTTGGTGAAGGAAGCTGTTTTACTGTAATACTTCCATTTAAAATTGATACGAATGCACGGTCAGAAGAAAAAGAAGATTTTGATGCAGATATATCAGATATCAGGATATTGCTGGTTGAAGATAATGAGCTGAATGCGGAAATAGCAGAATTCATGCTGACGGAAAATGGTGCTAAAGTAGAAACAGTGAACAATGGGTTAGAAGCTGTTCAGCACTTTGAAGCTTCCGCACCGGGAACGTATGATGTTATTTTGATGGATGTTATGATGCCGGTGATGGATGGTCTTACAGTTACAAGAACAATAAGAGCTCTGGAGCGGCAAGATGCAAAAACTATCCCTATCATTGCTATGACTGCAAACGCATTCAGGGAAGATGCCGAAAGGTGTATGGAAGCAGGAATGAACGCACATCTTGCAAAGCCGTTGGATGATGAAAAAATTAAGCAGACCATAAGCGAAGAGTTGAGAAAGCAAAATGCCTGTCATGAATGATTATGAGGCAACCGCAGCAATCAGGAGCCTTCCAGGTGCATGGGATAAGCAGGCAGGAAACATAGAGAGAGGATTTTGTTATGACAGAACAGAAACTGTATCAGTTTTGTGATACAATGGCTGCATCTGAATACCGCTCGCTGATCCGTCCATTTCTGGATATCTCTACACTTTCATCAAGATTGAAGGCGGAAGAATGCATTTCCACAGAATACCGTATGTGTGATGGCAGTTGGCACAGGATGCTTTTTACTGTAAAAAAAGGGATGAGTCTGGAAATGTAACCCATGTTTGTAAAATACGTGAAGAGTTGAGACGTTTTTGTATTAAATTAAAATTAGATAAAAGGCATGTGAAATACGATGATGAAAAATAACTATATAAAACAAAAAAGAAAAGATCAAAATCCGGTAAATCATTGGAAAATTTTTGAGGGACGGTTGGTATTCCTTCTGGCAATGGTGATTTTGGCTGTTGTCGCATATACTTTTATTTTACAACAAGCATATACCAAAACTGCTCTGAAAACAGAAATTGAACGAGATATTTCCAGTGCAGATGCGGTTCATAAGCTGGTAAATGACAGACTGGGACGAAAAGATTTTAATGAAATAAAAAGTAAAGCTGATGAGAATACAGAACTATTCAAGAATATGTCGACATATATGAATGAAATCAGAACGCTGAATTCTACGAGATATATTTACACAGCAACCAGAAATGAAGACGGTAGATTGATTTACGTTGTAGACGGACTGGATCCATCGGCTGGTGACGTCAGACATCCAGGAGATCCGATTGAAAAGGAGATGGTTCCTTATATAGAAAAAGCACTTTCTGGAAAAACAGTATATTCTCAGGATATTGTTGATACAACATGGGGACCTATTTTTACAGCCTGTTATCCTGTGACAGCGGAAGATGAATCTAATGAAGTGATAGGTGCTTTCTGCATAGAAATGGATATGCAGAAAGCGTATGGAATGGTTGAGAAGACGAATAAGTTAAGTATTGTACTGGGATGCATTACAGCGTGTATTTTGGTAATATTATGTACCTGTGGATATTCTGTATATAAGAAGCAAAAAGAAAATGAGCAGAAACAGCAAAAACTGTTGCAGGAAGCTGCAAGACTGGCCGATTCAGCTAACAAAGCAAAATCAACATTTCTATTTAATATGTCTCATGATATTCGTACCCCTATGAATGCAATCATTGGATATGCAGAATTGGGAGAGAAACATTTAAAGGAGCCAACTATATTAGAGGATTACTTTGAAAAAATATTATTGTGCGGAAAGAAAATGCTGCATTTGATTGATAACATTCTTGAATTAGCACGAATCGAAAACAACCAAGCAACGCTGGATGAAACAATAACAGATGTTTCTAAAAACTTTGATTTATGTATTGATATGTTTAGAAAACCGATAGAAGAAAAACATCAAACACTGAAAGTCAATAAGAACATTCGATATCCATACCTGCATATGGATGATGCAAGATCATCTGAAATTACGATTAACATTTTGAGTAATGCTGTGAAATACACGGGTGAAGGCGGTAACATAAGCTGTACATTGAACCAATATCCCGGCGAAAAAGAAGGTTGGAGTGTATTAGAGCTTATCATAGCAGACAACGGAATCGGAATGTCAGAAGAATTCCAAAAACATATTTTTGAATCATTTTCACAGGAACGATCTTCGTCAGACAGCGGAATAGAAGGTAGCGGACTTGGCATGGGAATCGTGAAGAAACTGGTGGATTTAATGAATGGCAAGATCACAGTTCAGAGCAAACCGGGAGCAGGTTCTACTTTTACAATCACGCTTCCATTAAAAATAGCAAATGCGGAAGAAAGGAATCCGAAACATGCAGACGGTCAGTTGAATATCAAAAAACTGGAAGGAAAAAGGGTTCTTCTGGTAGAAGATAATGACTTGAACGCAGAAATTGCAACGGAACTTTTGACGGAAGAGGGAATCATGATAGAAAGAGCGGAGAACGGCGTTGCATGTATTGATATGTTTAACAAAGCAAAGCAAAATTACTACAGTCTGATTCTGATGGATATTCAGATGCCGATTATGAACGGATATGAAGCATCCAGGAGAATTCGAGAACTGAAAGACGGTAACAAATCGCAGATTCCAATTGTTGCAATGACAGCAAATGCGTTTGAAGAAGATAAGAAGATGGCTTTGGCAAGTGGCATGAATGATCATGTTGCAAAACCAATAGATATGAATGTATTATTGCCGACTATTATGAAATATATGTAAAGGAAGAAAGAAGGACACTGATTTTGTAGTCAGTGTTCTTCTTACATATCAGTCGACTAAAGAAAAACATTTTATCCAGTCCATTCTTTTTTGTCAGTTTTCTGCCGGCAAGTCAGAGAGCAGGACATTTCCGTTGACGGTACTTGCCTGAATGGTGAATGCAGAAATACCGGAGCGGGTGAATGTTTTTGTGTAGGAATCCGTTCTTCCATTGGAGACGAGGCGGATTTTTCCGGTTGTCGTGGATGCATGAATGGACGCATCGGCAAGGTCGTGCGGGAGATGGAGTTTCACGGAACCGTTGACGGATTTTGCTGTCAGGTACTCGGAACAGGTTCCCTCGAAGAGGACTTTGCCGTTGACACTGTTTAAGGATGCGCGGGAGCAGTCGCCGGTGATTTCAAGTCTGCCGTTTGTGGCGGAAACATCGAGGCTGTCTGTGCGCAGACGGGTCAGGACGATCTTTCCGTTCGCAGCCTGTATGCGGCAGCTGGATGCGGAAAGGGAATCGCCGGTGATTTTGCCGTTTGTGGCGGAAATTTCGAGCGTAGTAAGGGAGAGGGTATCAAGCCCGGTCGCGCCGTTCAAAGAGCGGAGCGTCAGCTTCTGTACGGTGGACGGCACCTGGAAGGAGAACACCTCTTTCTGGTGATTATTGCAGAAAAGATGTTTCCAGAATACGGAAGGGATGAGCTTTTTCTCTCGCAGACAGAACGTATTGCCCTCAATGCCTGCTTCGAAGCGGTCCGGATCGAAGTCGCCGGAAAAGTCAAACTCAACCGAAGCGGAAGTGCCCGGAGCAAAGTCGGCAGAAGCGTTCCGCAGGGAGATTTCCATAGCGGTGATGGCGGTGGAAGGGGCGTACGGGTAGTTCGGATGTGTTTCTTCAGAATTGGAGTGGATTTTCTCCTGTGGCAGCACGTTTGCAACAGGCTGCTCCGTTGTGGCATATTCCTGACGGAAAAATTCGAGGACATCGTCGACATTGCCGAGTTCCGCACAGATTTCCTCATCGGAGAGACCCTGGCTGCGGGCGTCGGCGAAATGGGATTCGAAATCGTTTAAAATTTCCTCTGCGGCGGCAGAATCAAAGGATGCAAGGCCCTGTTTCAATGCATTCATATAAGTTTCATACGTTGTATTCATCATGATTTTCCTTTCTATCGTCAGATCGTTTCATCTGAAATCAGTCGGTTGATCTGCTGGGTGAAATCCAGCCATTCCTGTTTTTTCTCCTGCTGATAAGCTGTTCCTGCTTCAGTCAGATGGTAATATTTCCGGGCAGGGCCGGATGCGGATTCCTGCAGATACGTTTCCACGTAACCGGCTTCCTTGAGTCGTTTTAAAATCATATAGAGCGTTCCTGCGGCGATGGACATTTCGCGGGAAATGGCGTCTGTCAGCTCATAGCCGTATTTGTCCTCTTTTGTCAGCTGGGAGAGGACACAGAGCTCGAGGACGCCCTTTTTGAGTTGTGGATTCATATGAACACCTCCTTGTTGAGTAGATCATAGCACAGACTATATCATAATGCAATATAGCAAACCAAATTTTTATCCTGCCATGTGTTCGATTTTGTACATGGAAATGACTTGAAAAGAACCGCGGATTTCCGTATAATCAAGCAGAACCCTGAAATTTGACCGGAAAATACAGAAAAATAGAAAGATAGTAAGTTGGAAAGAAGAGGAAAAAATATGAGTGAAATGAATCAGAATAACAATGGCCCGGTAAAGGGCGCGATCCATTCGATCGAGAGCTTCGGATCCGTCGACGGACCTGGCGTACGCTACGTGATTTTCGTGAAGGGCTGCAACATGCGCTGCCAGTTCTGCCACAACCCGGATACCTGGACGATGAAAGATGCCGACTGGCAGACCGCAGATGAGGTGCTGAAAAAGGCGCTCCGCTACAAAAATTACTGGGGCGAAAAGGGCGGCATTACTGTAAGCGGCGGAGAACCGCTGCTGCAGATCGACTTCCTGATCGAGCTGTTCCGCAAGGCAAAAAAGAACGGCGTTCACACAACGCTGGATACCAGTGGAAATCCGTTCACAAGAGAGGAGCCGTATTTCAGCAAATTTAATGAGCTGATGAAATACACCGACCTGCTGCTGCTCGATATCAAGTTGATTGACGACAAGGCGCACAGAGAGCTGACCGGCTGCACCAACGAGAACATCCTCGACCTGGCGCGCTACCTTGACGAGATCGGCAAACCAGTCTGGATCCGCCACGTCCTCGTCCCGGAACGCAGCGACTACGATGAATACCTGATTCGCCTCGATGAGTTTTTACACAGCCTGCACAACGTACAGCGCGTAGAGGTTCTCCCATACCACACCCTCGGCGTATTCAAATGGGAAACCTTAGGAATCCCATACAAACTCGAAGGCATCAACCCGCCGACCAAAGAGCGCGTGGAAAACGCCAATAAACTGCTGCATACGGCGGAATATACGGGATATCTGAAATAAAAAGCAGAACAACAAGAAAAATCTGTGAAAAAGTAACAATTTTTATAAAAATTTTATAGTATTTCTGTTCAAAAACCAGAAGAAAAGGAGTATAATCTATGTTATGGACGAGAGCATGGTTACAATGTGGCGGACATGACAGGGACGACAGCAAAAACACTACGAACCTTTTTGATTCGCCGCGGCAGTTGCTGCATCCACCAAAAATAAGAGCAAAAAGAAAGAAGGATTTACAATGTTTGGTTCAAAAGAGGCATCGGAAGACAAGCTGAAAAAAATGGTGGAAAAAGGAAAATGGGACAAATTAAGAAAACAGTATCTGGATTCGGACAAGATAACGCAGGTAGCGCTTGCAAAAGCCTGTGCAGCTTCGAGAAATGATGGTTCTGTTAATATTCTGACTTCTCTTCTGGAAGTAGACGATGTAGACGTAAAAATCGCGGCCGTTACGAGCCTTGGTGAGGTTGGAGACGATCACGTAACAGCACTGATCCGTCAGCTGGCCGTCAAGACACCGGCAGATCAGACGGAGCTGAAAGCAGCGATCACAAAAGCGCTGGAGAAGATTGTCGAAAGAGCATAAGAGCAGGATCAGTGAAAAAAAGGAAAGGCGAAGAAGTTTCTGTAAAAAGAAGCTCCTTCGTTTTTTTGTTGCAAGGCATATCAGAATCTGCTCCAGCGGATTGTTTTTGCCCGAACAGAAATCTTACAAAATCGTAATAATAATGCAGTTGTATCTATCCCGCAAAAAATGCTATAGTGAAAATAACACAGACACAAAAGCAGAACGCGGAGCGAAAAGCATCCGCAGAAAAAAGGGAGGAAACAAGATGGAATTTGTATTCGAACATGCAACCATGATTGCCGTGATCGCCGTTGTGGTGATCATTCTTGCCATTCTGGCGAGCGGTTATGTGAAGGCGCCGCCGGATACCGCATTTATTATTTCCGGTTTCAAAAAAGGCCAGCGGATCCTGATCGGTAAAGCCGGCATCAAGCTCCCATTCTTTGAGCGGCTGGACAAGCTGAGTCTGAAGCTGGTAGCGATTGATGTGAAGACGAGCGACGCCGTGCCGACCGCTGACTACATCAATATTCAGGTGGATGCAGCCGTCAACATCAAAGTCGGGGACGAACCGCAGAAGCTCCAGAAAGCATCCCAGAACTTCCTGAACCGCGACAGCGAATATATTGCCAAGGTTGCAAGAGAAGTCCTTGAAGGAAACATGCGTGAGATCGTTGGAAAGATGCGTCTGGAAGAGATGGTTTCCGACCGCCAGAAGTTTGCGGAGCTGGTCAAAGAAAATGCAGAACCGGACCTGGCTGCGATGGGACTTGACATCATCAGCTTCAACGTACAGAATTTCGTTGATTCCAATCAGGTCATTGAAAACCTCGGTATCGACAATATCGTAAAAATCAAGAAATCTGCGGCGATCGCCCGTGCCAATTCCGAGAAAGAAATCAAAATTGCCCAGGCGCGTGCAAATAAAGAGGCGAACGATGAGCGCGTTCTTGCCGAGACCGAGATCGCAAAGAAAAACAACGATCTGGCAATCAAGTCGGCAGAGCTGAAAAAAGAGTCCGATATCAAAAAGGCAGAGGCAGATGCAGCGTACAAGATTCAGGAAGAGCAGCAGAGAAAAGAGCTGGAAATCACTTCCGCGAATGCGAACATCGCCCGTCAGGAGCGTGAGGTTGAGCTCCGTGCCAGAGAAGTAGAAGTAACCGAGAAATCCCTCGAGGCAGAAGTCAAGAAGAAAGCCGAGGCCGAGCGTTACGCAAAACAGCAGCAGGCAGAGGCAGATTTGTACCGCCGTCAGAAAGACGCAGAGGCAGACCAGTTCGAAAAAATCCGCGAGGCGGAGGCAAAGAAAGCCCAGGCAGAAGCCCAGCGCTATGCGATGGAGCAGGAAGCACTCGGTATCAAGGCAAAAGGTGAGGCGGAAGCCGCATCCATCCGCGCCCAGGCACTTGCAGAGGCCGAAGGTATGGAGAAGAAAGCCGAGGCTTATCAGCGCTACAACAAAGCCGCAATGGCAGAGATGATGATCAAGGTTCTGCCGGAGATCGCCGGAAAGATCGCAGAGCCGCTCAGCCAGATCGACAAGATTACGATCATCGGCGGCGGAAGCGAAGACAACGGCATCGGCTCCGTAGCGGGCAATGTGCCGGTGGTGATGGCAAAGCTGTTTGAGTCGATGAAAGAGGCGACCGGTGTCGATCTCTCCGAAATCATGAGAGCCGATACGTACGATGCAAAAGTAAACCGCAACATTCAGATCTCCAGCCCGGAAGAACTCAAAGAGTATCTGAAAGCAGAAGCCGGAAAGGCAGCAGCGGATGCAGAAAGCCCGGAAAAAGCGGAAGCATCCGAACCGGTGCAGAAAGACGGCAGCGAGCAGTAAATCCAGAACGGATCATAAAAACAGAAAAAGAGGCAGGGATCCAGAAAAATTTCTTGAGGATCCTGCCTCTTTTGACGTATAGATCGGAAAAAGTTATTCGGCGCCTTTTTCCAGCATGCTCATGAACTCTTTTGCCGCCTGCGGGATCGGCAGATGGGAGCTGTGGGCAACGACAAGCTGGCGCGGCGGAAGCTCCTCCACGAGGTCGAGCTGGAAGGCCGCCGTCTCTTTTACAAGGCAGTAGTCCGGCACAAACGCGATGCCAAGGCCGATACTCGCCAGGTCGATCAGAAGATCGTTGCTGCCAAGCTCAATTTCCGGCACGAGGTCGAGCTGGAACCGCTGAAACTGGCTGTGCAGGAACTCACTCGTCGTACTCTTGCGGTCGAGCATCAGAATCGGGTACTGCAGCAGCTCTTTTAAGTGAACCGGCCTGTTTTCCAGTTCCGGGTAATATTCGCCGTTTGCGATGAAGATATCGTGGAACGAATGAATCGGAATCGTGTGAAGACGGCTGGAAAGATGCGAGTTTGGATAATTGGTCACGATGAAATCCACCTGGCCGGATTCCAGCAGATCGACGCACTGGGTCGAAGTCTGGTTTGTCACCTTGATGTGGACATTCGGAAAGGAGCGGTGGAAACGGTTCAGGTACGGAACAAGGAAATAGCGGCAGATTGTGTCGCTCGCGCCGATGCGGAGCTGGCCGCCGCCAAGCGTTCCCGCTTCCATAATCTGTGCTTCACCGCGCGCAATCAGGTTGATCGCAGGCTCTACGTGGCGCAGCAGCGTTTCTCCCTCCGGCGTTAACTGCACGCGCTTTGTACTGCGGATAAAGAGCGTGATTCCAAGCTTTTTCTCCAGTACCTTGATCGACTGGCTGACCGCCGACTGCGAGATAAAAAGCAGCTTGGAGGCCTCGGAAAAACTGAGTGTGGTGGCAACGTAATAGAAAACCTTATATAACTCGTAATTAATATCCAAAATAAGCACCTCTTATAAAATATGATATCTTCACTCTAGCACACTTCCCCGAAAGAATGCAAGAAAAAATCTGCCGGAACCGTGAACTTTTTCTCCTCTTTTTCGAGTAAGAGAAAATTCACGGTTCCTGCAGATAAGAAAGGGGAATCAGCCAAGCACTTTGGCAATGGCGCTGTCCAGCGTGCGGATCTGGCGCGTTGCAGAGTATCCGTCGAGTTTCGGCATCTGAATATCCATCAGCACCAGATCGAACTGATCCGGCGCTGCGGTGCGGAGCGTCTCAACGGCAACATCGCCGTCGTCTGCAAGGCTGACGGAAAATCCGGCGTTCGAAAGGAGCTCCATCGCGATTTCCTGTACCATATGGCTGACGTTGATCGCCATGCCAAGTCCCGTACCCTGAATGCCGCTGACCGTAGAAGTCTCCTCGCGTGTAAACGATTCAAAGAGGTGCTCCTGGAATTCCCGGCTCATGCCGATGCCGTTGTCGCGGACGTGGAATTCGTAGAGCGCATACCCTTTTTTATAGTACGGTTTCTGAATAATACGGACAATGATGGTGCCGCCGTTCTGTGTGAATTTCGTGGCATTGCTCAGCAGATTCAGCAGAATCTGGTTCAGGCGGAGCTTGTTGCAGAGGATAATAGAAATCCCCCTGTGTTATGAAATATGTAAAGAAATTGCTTACAAAACAAAAATATAAGACAACATATATCTCATTATACTTGATACAGACAAAATTTACCAGCGTTTGTGTAAAAGAAAAGTAAAAAATGGAATGAACGATGCATCCGAAAAACAGATTTTGTTCCGGAATGGAAATGGGAAACAAAGAGAAATAAAAGTTACTTTATATATAAAAGAGCAGAACAGGAAGAAACTTTGAAAAAAGTTGAAGAAAATTACAAATTATTGTGGAATATGTGGAAAAAATATGGTAGGATGGGAGAGAAGAGAAAAGTAGTTTTCAAAATGTTACTTAACGTTCAATGAAAGTTCTAAGGTTACAAAGAAAACAAAAGAACAAGAGGAGAAGGAAAATGGAATTTTTACCAAAGCCGAAAGAGGTAAAACTCCTGACGGGGGAACATGCACTTTGCTATGACGGCAGAATCGTACTGGAGGGCAGACTGCTGGGAAATGGGGATACGTATGCGAAAGTGCTGCAGCAGGGAATCCAAAAGGAAACCGGAATGCAGTATGAGATGGGATACGGTGTTCCGGGAAGAAAAGAGACCGGTGCCATTGTACTGGGACTGGATGAGACGCTGAAAAGCCAGCAGTACATACTGCAGGTGACAGAAGAGAATATTACGATTCAGGGCGGTGACGGAGCCGGCGTGCTCTACGGCGTGCAGACGCTGTGCCAGATGATACACGAATACGGTGCACTGCTTCCGGCTGTGCGGATCGAGGATGAGCCGGATCTGCCGGTGCGCGGCTATTATCTCGATGAGACGAGAGGCCGTGTACTGACACTTTCCTATTTAAAACAGGTGGCAGACCGCATGGCGTACTACAAGCTGAACCAGCTGCAGCTCTATGTGGAGCACACGTATCTGTTCTCGGGACTTTCCGAGATGTGGCGCGATGAGACGCCGCTTACGGCAGAGGAAATCCGCGAGCTGGATGCGTACTGCGCAAAGCTTCATATCGAATTGGTGCCGTCGATCGCAACGTTCGGCCATCTGTACATGCTGCTCTCCACAAAGAGCTATGGCGACCTCTGTGAATTCCCAGACAGCTGGAAAGAGCCGTTTTCCTTCTGGGACCGGATGCAGCATCACACGGTGGATGTCTCCGGCGGCAGAGCGATCGAGCTGATCAAGGCCATGATCGAGGAGTACATGGCGCTTTTTGCCACGGATAAATTCAACATCTGCGCGGACGAAACGTTCGACCTTGGAAAAGGAAAATCGAAACCGCTGGCAGACGAGAAAGGCGTTCACCGCCTGTATATCGACTATGTAAAAGAGCTCTGCGAGTTTCTCGTGGCAAAAGGCAAAAAGCCGATGTTCTGGGGCGATATCATCTGCGCACAGCCGGAGCTGATCAAAGAGCTGCCAGAGGAAACCGTCTGCCTGACCTGGGGCTATGCAGCCGAGCAGAGAGAGCATGAGGCAAAAGTGATGGCGGAAGCTGGTGCAAGACAGTATCTCTGTCCTGGGGTCGGCGGCTGGAACCAGTGGATGAACCTGGTGGAGAACAGCTACAAAAATATCGCACGGATGTGCGGCTATGCGAGAAAATACCATGCGGAAGGTGTTCTGAACACAGACTGGGGTGACTGCGGCCACATCAATCAGCCGGACTTTTCCCTTCCTGGCATGATCTATGGAGCCGTCTTCTCCTGGGGAGACGATACCGACAGCTTTGAGGAGCTGAATGAACAGATTTCCCGTCTGGCCTACGGCGACCGGAGCGGAAAATTCGTTTCCTATATGGCAAAAACGGCAGAATGCTCCATCTTTGACTGGTGGGATGCCAACGTCGTTTACGAGGAAAAAGTGCTCGGTCATCCGAACAACCGGAATGCGCTGTTTGACGCGAGAATCCAGGATGAGGCGAAGCGTGCAGCTGCAAAGGAAACAATTGCGGCTCTGAAAAAAGAACTGAAAAAGACAGCCGGTGCTCTGGAAGAATCCTGCCGTCCAATGGTTCCGGTGCTGGAACTCACGATGGAAGCGATTGACATCTGGAATGAGACGGGCGCGAGAATGTGTGACATTGAGCTTGGAAAAGAAAAGGATGAGACAGCCTGCGCGGCACTTGCGGGACGGCTGGAAACCTGGTTTATGAAGTATAAAGCGTCCTGGAGAAGCATCAGCAAAGAAGGCGATCTGCACCACATTTCAGAGATTGTATTCTGGTATGCCGACATTCTGCGGGGAAGAAAACCGTACGAAAAATAGAAAAAATCCATTTGTGAACAAAGATGAACACAAATAGAAAATAAATGAACGATAAAAAGTAACAAAGAAAACGAAAATTTACATAAAAGTGAACAAAAACACTTGACTTTTGCGCAGAAATGGACGAAGATAGAAGTATCGGATCGAAAGATCAAAAATGTCCGTATGGCGTGACAAGAGAGAAAGAAAAAAATAATTTTCACAGAGGGAAACAATCATGAGTAAAATCATCGGAAACAATCTGCCGGATATGCCTTGGCAGGAAAAACCAGCAGGAGAGCACATGCCGGTATGGCGCTATGATCAGAACCCGATCATCGGCCGTTACGAGCAGAAACGTTCCAACAGTATCTTCAACAGCGCAGTCGTACCGTTCGAGGACGGATACGTAGGTGTATTCCGCTGCGACAGCCGTTCCATCAGCATGGACATCTTCGTTGGAAGAAGTAAAGACGGTATCCACTGGGAGATCGAGGATGAACCGATCAAATTTGAGGGCGCTGACGAGGAGATTCTGACAAGAGAGTACCGTTATGACCCGCGTGTCTGCAAAATCGACGACAAATACTATGTAACCTGGTGCAACGGCTATCACGGCCCGACCATCGGTGTTGCTTACACCTATGACTTCAAGAAATTCGTTCAGCTTGAGAACGCATTCCTTCCATTCAACCGTAACGGCGTGCTGTTCCCGAGAAAGATCAACGGCTACTACATGATGATGAGCCGTCCAAGCGACAACGGCCATACACCGTTCGGCGATATCTTTGTCAGCCAGAGTAAAGATATGGAATTCTGGGGAAGACACCGTCACATGATGAGCCCGGTCCGCGGCGATGAGTCTGCATGGCAGTGCACCAAGATCGGTGCCGGCCCGGTTCCGATCGAAACAGATGAGGGATGGCTGCTGATCTACCACGGCGTTATCACAACCTGCAACGGATACGTATATCGTATGGGATGCGCACTGCTTGATATCGACGAGCCGTGGAAAGTAAAATACAGAACGAAAGACTATATTATGGCTCCGATCACCCAGTACGAGTGCATGGGTGATGTTCCGAACGTAGTATTCCCGTGCGCAACCTTAAGCGATGCAGCAACCGGAAGAATCACTATCTACTACGGATGCGCAGATACTGTAACCGGTATGGCATTCACAACCGTAGATGAGCTGCTGAACTATGTGAAAGAGAATAGCCTTTGATTTATAAGATAACTTAAAAAGCGACAAGTCCGCCGGGCTTACGGGTGAAAGAAGCCTGCAGGTCCGGCGGACTTTCTTTTTAAAAATGACCCCATGGAAAGCATAAGGAGGCACTATGAAATTTGTAAAAGAGCGTGTGAACGTGATCTGCCAGGAACTGGCAAGACTTTCGATTTCACAGAAAATCAAAATCACCGATATGCAGGTGAAAAACGGATGCTATATCACACCGGCAGAGGCCGATGCATCAAAAGAGCCGTGGACATCGTTTGATACGGTCAATGACCGCTGGTACGGACCGGACAAACATTACTGGTTCCGCACCACCATCACCATTCCGGAGAGTTTCGATGGAAAAAATCTCTGGATGAGAGTCCATGCAGGACTGGACGACTGGGATGACGGAAGAAACCCGCAGTTCCTGCTGTTTGCAAACGGCGAAGTGATCCAGGGTATGGATATCAACCACCGCGAAGTACTTGTAAGAGAAAACGCAAAGGCCGGTGAAAAAATCCAGCTTGACCTGCAGTCCTACACCGGAACGCTGCACAGCGAGTTCCGTCTGCTGGCAGACCTTGAGGAGCATGATGCGAAAATCGAGGAGATCTATTACGACCTCATCGTTCCGATGCAGGGCCTGAACCGTATGGACGAGGATAATAAAACGCGTCTGGATCTCGAAACCGCACTGACCAACACGATCAATCTGCTGGACCTGCGCAAGCCGTACAGTAAAGAGTTCTACGCTTCCATCGAAGAGGCAGAAAAATGCATCCAGGAAGAGATCTATGAAAAAATGGGCGGCTGGGACGAAGTTGTGGCAACGTGCATCGGCCACACACACATCGATGTAGCATGGCTGTGGACCATCGACCAGGTGCGTCAGAAATCCTGCAGAAGCTTTGCAACCGTATTAAAACTGATGGATGAGTATCCAAACTATCATTTCATGTCAAGCCAGCCGAAGCTCTACAGCTTTGTAAAGGAAAGACACCCGGAAGTATACGAGAAAATCCGCCAGAGAGTCAAAGAAGGACGCTGGGAGCCGGAAGGCGGCATGTGGGTTGAGGCAGACTGCAACCTGACATCAGGAGAGTCCCTTGTGCGTCAGTTCCTGTTCGGAAAACGCTTCTTCAAAGAGGAGTTCGGCGTGGACAACAAGATCCTGTGGCTGCCGGACGTGTTCGGATACAGCGCTGCCATGCCGCAGATTCTGAAAAAATGCGGAATTGATTACTTCATGACGACAAAGCTGGCATGGAACGAGTTTAACAAAGTGCCGTACGATACCATGAACTGGGAAGGAATCGACGGAAGCAAAGTTTTCACGCATATGATCACAACGCTCGGCGTCGGCCAGCCGGAGACCAGCTTCTTTACGACATACAACGGCATGCTGCATCCGGATGCAATCATGGGCGGCTGGGACCGCTATCAGAATAAGGATATCAACAACGATATTCTGATCAGTTATGGCTACGGGGACGGCGGCGGCGGCCCGACCAGAACGATGCTTGAGACATCCAAACGAATGGAAAAAGGCATCAAGGGCGTGCCGAAAGTACGCCAGGCATTTGCGAGAACGTATTTCGACGAACTGCATGAGAAAGTAAAAGACAGCAAACGCCTCCCAACCTGGATCGGAGAGCTGTATTTCGAGTTCCACCGGGGAACGTATACTTCGATGGCACGCAACAAACGCGGAAACCGTAAGAGCGAGTATGCGATGATGGAATTAGAGCTTCTGTCCGTTCTGGCAGAAAAGGCCGGAAAAGCATATCCGACCGAAGAACTGAACCGCATGTGGGAGATGATCCTGACAAATCAGTTCCACGATATTCTGCCGGGTTCCTCCATCCATGAGGTATATGAGCAGACGAAGAAAGAATACGCGGAGATTGCAGAAACATCTGCAAAACTGATCGGTGAGCGTCTGGATACACTCTGTGCGAAGAAGGACGAGAGTGTGACCGTATGGAATACGCTGGGCCACAGAAGAAACGATATCGTAGAGCTTGGCGCAAACAGCGCAGAGGCACTGACCGACGGAACGAACGTGTACCCGGTACAGCAGACGAAAGATGGAGCCGTTATTTATGCGGAAAACCTGCCGTCCAAGGGATATCAGGTGCTGCGTCCGGTAAGCGGGGCAGCTGTGGAAACACCGTTTGCCGTAACAGAAGCAGGAGAAGGCTATACGCTTGAGACACCGTTCTACACCATCGAGATCAATGCAAACGGCGAATTTACTTCCCTGTTTGATAAAGAGAATGACCGCGAAGTGCTGCAGAGCGGAAAAACCGGCAATGAGCTGCGCATCTATGAGGATAAACCGCTGCAGTACAGTGCATGGAACCTGGATATCTTCCACACCGAGAAATCCTGGAAGGTAGAGGGCGTGCGCCGCATGGAGTGGACAGAAAACGGTCCGGTCCGCGCAACTCTTGAAATCGAGCGTGAGGTCATGGATACCGTGATCCGCCAGCAGATCCACTTCTATGCAAAAGACCGCAGAATCGACTTCGAAACCTACGTTGACTGGAAATTTGCCGAGCATGTGCTCAAAGTTCACTTCCCGGCAGACGTTCACAGCGACGAGGCAACGTACGATATCCAGTTCGGTAATGTGACAAGAAAACTGCACACCAACACAAGCTGGGATCAGGCAAGATTCGAGGTATGCGGCCACAAATGGGCCGATCTCTCCGAGGGAGGCTACGGCGTCAGCCTGATGAACGACTGCAAGTACGGCTATTCCATGAAGGACCGTGTGATAACACAGACCCTGATCAAATCCGGAACCGAGCCGAATCTGACCGCAGACCAGGAAGAACATTTCTTTACCTACTCTCTGTATCCGCACGCAGGAACATGGCGCGAGGCAGGTACGGTACAGGAAGCACTGAACCTGAACGTGCCGGCAAAAGCTGTTTCCAGTGCGGCAGAAAAAGACCGTATGGAATTCCTGTCCGTGGACAAGCGCAACGTTGTGCTTGAGACCGTGAAAAAGGCAGAGGACAGCGATGGCATCATTGTGCGTCTGTATGAGGTGGAGAATGCGAGAACGAAAGTGACACTGCACTGCGCAGATACGATTCTTTCCGCAGAGGAAACCAATCTGCTGGAGCAGCCGGCAGAGAGTGCCATCGATGTGAAAGAAAACGAGATTTCACTTACGATCAAACCGTACGAGATCCGTACCATCCGCATTCGCACGACAAAATAAGAAATCAGAACAGAAAATGCTTCCGGGAGCGCAGAACCAATGCGTTCCCGGAAAAAAGAAAACACAAAAAAGACACCGGATCCGAAATAAACGGAAGACGGTGTCTTTTCAAAAAGCAAAATCAAAAAACGGATGCATCAGTCGCCGGTGGAAGCGCGGTACAGAACTTTGGATTCCAGATACGTGACTTCATGCGGCGTGTGCGGATATTTGATCCGGTAAAGAATCTGAAGCGCCAGGCGGGAGCCGAGCTCCTCATTGAAGACCTGAACGGTAGTCAGATTTTCTGCCAGAAGATCCTCGATATTGTTGTCAAAGCCGGATACGGCAACGTCCTCCGGCACGCGCAGTCCCCGCTTTTCAAGAAGCTGCATCAGAATACAGGCAACGTAGTCGCTGGCGCAGACAAAAGCGTCCGGCATGCGGGAAAGGGAGGAAAGGAAAGAATCGATTTCCTCGCGGTAGGAGTCAATCCCAAGCGGTGTGGTCAGGCAAAGAGAAGGATTCGGTGTTTTTCCGGCATCCATCAGTGCCTGGCAGAAGCCCTCATAGCGTTCGCGGTTGGACTGTGCGTAGCCGATATCACCCATGAAGCCCGGAAGAGTGCATCCTTTCTCGAGAAGATGGGCGGTAATATTGCGGACGCTGTTCCGGCTCTCCATCAGGAGAAGATCGCCGTTCAGTTCATCCGGGGATACGAGGGAGGAAGTGTCCAGGAACACTTTGGGAATCTGTGTCTCTGCGAGCAGACGCAGAAGACGTTCGTTGTACACGTTCAGAACAATGATGCCGTGGACGCTTCCGTTTGTAAGTGTGGGCGGGAGAAAATACGTTTTATCCGCCGAAGTCGGAAGATACGTGTAAACGAGATTGACATTGTGTGTTGAAAATACTTTTGCAATCTGGTGGATGATGGTCATCCAGAAAAGTGAGGTTTCCGGTCTGCAGACGGCAACTGCAATGTTGACCGGCGTGGTCTCCTCCGCGCTGGAAGGATATTGAAAATCTTCCGGGATGGCATAGCCAAGCTCCTGGGCTTTGGCGATGACCTTGGTGCGCAGGGAATCGGAGACACCTTCGTGTCCGCTGAACACCTTCCAGACGGTGGTCCGGGAGATGCCCAGGGAATTTGCAATTTCCTGTAAAGTGACTTTTTTCATAGTTTCAACCGATCCTGTTACAAATTTTAACTACTAACCGATATTATACGCTTAAAGTGTAATTTTTTCAACCTTTCCGTTGGAATACAGAAGGAGGAGATGTGCACGATCGGCACTCGGACAGGAAATCAGGTACGTACGGCTGGTGGTTTCAATGGTATATCCAAGATCTTTTACAGATTTATTCCAGTCGTTCGGTGCATACGCATCCAGCGTTTTCTGCAGTTCATCGAGGCTGCTGCTGTAGGAGCCGGTTGTCTCAAACAGAATATTTTCTGCGTAATACAGCTTGCGGAGCTCCCATTTGCGATACTCGTCCTCCGGAATGGTGCTGTCGCATGGAGCATCCTCGCGGTCCTCGGAGAAGAAGACGAAAGCCCACAGCTCCGGATAATGAATATTGATGACGCCGGTCGGAGCCCATACCCAGTTGTCTTCCGGGAGAACATTTCCGTTTTCATCGGTGCGTTTTACGTAAGTGTTGTCCTTGACGTCCACATTCCACTGCACACGGGAGAAATTCATACGGTAAAATTCTCCGTTTTTCGGTGCGCGGCGCTCTTTCTGGTATTCGTAGAGAGCAGAGAACGGAATCACAACCTCAACACTCCAGCCTTTGTTTTCAGCGGAAGGATCGTTGATTGAACCGTCCACATGGACAGCGGTGCGAAGGCCGTGCATATCGTAGCCATTGAGGCCGCTGCCGCCGTCGCGGTACGGCTCTGCGAGAAACAGATCCCATACCGTGTTCAGAACGTTCATTTCAAATTCATAGTAATGGTACGTATCGGAATCCGGGTCAACGAAGATCTCGAAATCGTTGTCAAAGTAGATGACAGAATCGCGTTCTGTTAAATGACCCCAGATTTCATCGCCGGCAAGGTCGGCTGCAACGTAAAGATTTTCATCATCCCAGAGCATTTTTGCGCGGGTGACAAAACGCGGAAGCGGCATGTGGCTGCCCTGGATATCCAGAAATTCATCGGTATACGGTGCGTCCTCCCAGAATGGTTTGTTGATGTTTCCGTCCAGATGGAACTCTTTTTTTGCGCGGTGGCAGGTATAAACTGGCGGTGCAAACGGGACAGCCGGAACCGGAATCGTGATGTTTTTGCTCATAAGTAAAAACCTCCCTTTGTAATTTGCAAAATTTAGTAGCGAAAGGTATCATAACACTAAAAGTAATAAATTTCAACATGAAAAATGAACAAAAATGAACGAAATATAACTTATTGTGGACAAAAGTAAAAAAATGAGATACAATAAAGCCGTTTCATAAGAGAATTTTGGGGGAAACAGATCAAAAATACACCGGCAGGAAGAAAACGGCCGGGCAGAAAGCATATAAGGAGGAAAATCAGATGGAAGCATATCAGAATGCGGCCTTTTCGCCGGAAGAGAGAGCGAAAGATCTTCTGGGAAGAATGACATTAAAAGAAAAAGTGGGACAGCTCAACCAGCGGCTGTACGGATTCCGCATCTATGAGCGGCAGGGAGAGGAATTTACTCTGACAGATGAATTTAAAGAAGAAGTCGAGCGTATGGGTGGTCTTGGTGTTCTGTACGGCCTGTACCGTGCCGACCCGTGGGCCGATAAGGATGAGAAGACCGGTATCGTGCCGGAGCTCTCCGCAAAAGCCTACAATATGGTACAGCACTACGTCATGGAACATTCCCGCCTCGGCATTCCGATGATGATGAGCAGCGAGTGCCCGCATGGCCATCAGGCACTCGGAGGAGGTCTGCTTCCGGTCAACCTGGCTGCCGGAGCAACGTTTGATCCGGCGCTTCTTTCGAAAGGCTACAAGGCATGCGGAAAGCAGTTAAAGAGCGGTCATGTGGAGCTGGCGCTGATGTCGGCACTTGATATGGCGCGTGATCCGAGATGGGGAAGAAGTGAAGAGTGCTACTCTGAGGATCCATGCCTTGCAGCCGCGATGGCAAAAGCAGCCGTGACCGGCATGCAGTCGACCGGCGTCGGCAGCGTGGCAAAACATTTCTGCGCCCAGGGCGAGACGACCGGAGGTGTGAATGCGAGTGCGGCGAGAATCGGGGAGCGTGAGCTGCGTGAAATCCATTTTCCGTCTGCAAAAGCGTGCTGCGAAGCCGGTGTGGAAGGAATCATGGCGGCGTATAACGAGATCGACGGCGTGTACTGCCACAGAAATGCATGGCTGCTTCGCGATGTACTGCGCGGTGAGATGGGCTTTGACGGCATTGTGATGGCAGACGGACTGGCTGTCGATTTCCTGAAAAACACAGAGGGGGATACGCTGCATGCAGCCGTTGCGGCAAGAAAGGCCGGTGTTGATGTGAGCCTGTGGGATGAAGCCTTTGGCCGTCTCGGTGAGGCGGTTGATCAGGGACTTCTGGAGGAGAGCCAGATCGATGAGGCGGTGCTCCGCGTTCTGAAACTGAAATTTGAAAAAGGTCTGTTCGAGCATCCTTATATGGAAGAAAACATGCTTTCCCCGGAAGAAGCCGGCATCCCGGAGGTATCTCTTGCACTGGCGCGGGAGTCTGCTGTGCTTCTGAAAAATGAAAAGACGATGCTTCCGCTTGCAAAGAAATATAAAAAAGTAGCAGTGATCGGCTACCATGCGGCAGACCGTTACTGTATGCTCGGCGATTATACTCCGCCGGTGCCGGAAAGCGAGTGCGTCACGGTTCTGCAGGGCATGAAGCAGGAAGCACCGGATGGCGTGAAAGTCTCTTATGCGATGGGGTCCGGTTTTTCCGAGGCGGATGAGCATGAAAAAGCAAAAGCGATGGCACTTGCAGAAGAAAGCGATGTGATCGTAGCCGTTGTCGGCGGTTCCTCCTCACGGTTTAGAGGAGCTGTGTTCGATGCAAACGGAGCAGCCTCGAAGGGAACGGGCAGCCGTTCGATGGACTGCGGCGAGGGAATGGACACCGCGAAGGTTCACATTCCGGCCGCGCAGGAAGAACTGATTGCAGCACTTGCCCGCCTTGGCAAACCACTGGTAACGGTTGTAATTGCCGGAAGAGCATACTGTATCGAGAAGATCGAAAATGCTTCCGATGCCGTTTTATATGCATTCTACCCGGGACCGATGGGAGGCAGGGCAGTTGCTGAGCTTCTCTATGGAAGCAGCAATCCGTCCGGCCGTCTTCCGGTTTCTATGCCACGCCACGTGGGACAGATCCCGGTATGCTACAATTATCGGACTTCCGTTGCCCCGGCGTACTGTGATATGACAAGCCAGCCGCTGCATACCTTCGGAGAAGGAAGATCCTACACAACGTTTACCGGCAGTGATGTTTCCGTAACAAAAGAAGAAAATGGTATTTCTGTTTCCTTTACCGTGGAAAATACCGGAAATATGGCCGGAACTTCCGTTCCGTGCCTGTATGTGCGGAAACGTTCCGGCGGCGTTGTGGCAAGAATCAAAGAGCTGAAAGCCTTTACGAGAATTGCACTTGCACCGGGAGAGAAAAAAGAAGCTGTGTTCCATCTTACAAAAGAGGAGCTGAATTTTGTCCAGATTCCGGGAAAACCAGAGGTCATCTGCCATGAGTACGAGCTGATGCTTGAAGATGGAGCAGAGAAATGGTGGACTGGAAACGTGACGGAAATGTAAGAACGGACGAAAAAACATAAAAATATAATAAAAATGAACAAAGAAGGAAACTATATTACAAAATAAAGAAACATAGCTTCCTTCTTTTTGTTTGCAAAAAATGGATAAAAATATAAATGGATCGTATGCTCCGATGCCGTGAAACGAAAAACAAAGGGAAAAACAGGAGAATTTATGGGAAAAGTGCTTAAAAAGTATCGGTTTAAATTGCGTAAAAGTAACAAAATGATATTTGTGTTTAAAAATTAATTGACAAATAAGGAAACAAAATGTAAAATAAATTTATCAAAACAGTGTTGGATAAATCTTAAATAACAGATTTGATTGTGGCAGTTGCACAAAAAAGAAGCAGCATGCGAGGATGATGCGAAAGCAAAATGTTCAAAATGTTCACGACAAGGGATGCTCCAATCAAGGAAAACACGAAACCTTTAAAAGGGAGGACAAGAGAGAAATGAAAGAGAAACCAACAAAAGCAAAGAAAAAAGGCCGCACCATCCGCGCCTTTAAGAGAGACATCTCGCTTTGGCTTTTCTGTGTTCCGGGCGTAATCCTGACATTCATCTTCAGCTACATTCCGATGTATGGTGTACAGATCGCGTTCCGCCGCTTTAATGCGACAGCCGGAATCACAAAGAGCCCGTGGGTAGGCATGTACTACTTTGAGAGATTCTTCAACTCTCCATACTTTGCTTCCACCATCAAGAACACATTGATCCTGAGTCTGTACGGACTGGTTGTATCATTCCCGATTCCGATCATCCTGGCACTGATGCTGAACTCCTTCCGCCATAAGAGATACCGGAAAGTGATCCAGACCGTCACCTACGCGCCGAACTTCATTTCCACCGTAGTTATGTGTGGTATGATCATTCTGTTCCTGTCTCCGTCCGTCGGTGTTATCAACCACGTACTGGAAGCAATCGGAATTCCGGCGGTCAACTTCATGGCGAAAAAAGCCTACTGGAGACACATTTATGTGTGGACCGGCGTATGGCAGAGTACAGGATGGAGCTCTGTTATTTACTTCGCAGCACTCGCCGGCATCAGCCCGGAGCTGCATGAGGCGGCAAAGGTAGACGGCGCAACGAAATTACAGCTGATCCGTCACATCGACCTTCCGCTGATCATGCCGACCGCGACCATTCTTCTGATTATGAACTGCGGAAGCATTCTTTCCGTCGGCTTCGAAAAAGCCTTCCTTCTGCAGAACAACCTGAATGCCAGTGTATCCGAGATCATTTCCACCTACGTCTATAAGGTCGGTCTGATCAACAACGATATGTCGTATTCTTCAGCAATCGGTCTGTTCAACACCATCGTAAACATGGTTATGCTGATCATTGTCAATACGATATCTGATAAACTTTCGGGCAACAGCCTGTGGTAGGAGGAAACAAAAACATGAGTAAAGAAAATACCGCAGTGACAAAAAAGAAAATAAAACGCTGCAAAGAGGACGTCGTTTTTGACGCAGCCTGCTTCATTATCCTGACGCTGGTTCTGTTTGTTGTGGCATATCCGCTGTACTGGGTTATCATTTCATCCATCAGTGCGCCAAGCGCCGTATCGAGTGGTAAAGTACTGCTTCACCCGATCGGATTTACCCTGAAGGGCTACGCAGAAGTATTTAAAAACGACCAGGTTATGAGAGGCTTTTTAAACTCCCTGATCATCACCTTCTGCGGTGTCATGGTCAACCTGATCGTAACGCTTCCGACATCATATGCACTTTCCAGAAGCAATTTCTCCGGAAAGAAACCGATCACCATTTTTTACCTGATCACCATGTTCTTCGGCGGCGGTCTGATCCCTACCTATCTGGTTATTCAGAGACTGCAGATGCTGAACACGATCTGGGCACTGATTCTTCCGGGATGCTTAAGCGTATACAACATGATCGTGGCAAGAACCTTCTTCAAGTCGAACATTTCGGAAGAGCTGTATGAGGCAGCTGAAATTGACGGCTGCACCCAGGCGAGATTCTTTTTCCAGATTGCACTTCCACTTTCCAAAGCGATCATCGCAATTCTGGTTCTGTACTATGGTGTCGGTCACTGGAACTCATACTTCTCAGCACTCGTTTATATTTCGGACAAAGCAAAGTATCCGTTGCAGCTGGTTCTGCGTAACATCCTGATCACGAACCAGACCGCGCTGTCCCAGACAGCAACAACTGCGGCAGCAAGAGCAGCACTGCAGGAAAAACAGCAGCTGATCGACGTTATGAAATACTCGCTGATCATCATCAGCAGTATCCCGGTTCTGGTTATGTACCCACTGGTGCAGAAGCACTTTGTAAAGGGTGTTATGATCGGATCCATGAAGGGTTGATTTACAAGAAGAAGTTTTTTTAACGATTTATCTGCCGCACGGGAAACGGCGGTATGTAAATAAAGAGTCCGGACAACGGACAGGCAAAAGCGCTTCCGGCGGGAAAATGCCGCCGGAACAACACAGGAGGGAAAAATCATGAAAAGAAAAGCAGTCGCAGCAGTTTTAACTGCAGTAATGGTGGCATCTATGTTTACCGGATGTGGAAGTGATAATGGAAGCAGCTCGGCAAAGAGTGCTTCTGCAGCATCCGCAGCATCCGCAGCAAACGACACCGTGGATGAGGACGGAAAAGTAAACGGCATTATGTATCAGGAAGGTCTTCCGCTGGTAGACGAGGGAGATTACACCTTCTCTATCTTCTGCGATGATTCCAGCGAATCCGGCGAGTTTATCATGCTCGATGAGTTCAAAAAACAGACCAATGTAGACGTTGACCTGAAAATTTATCCATACGAAACAGCAACGGAGAGACTGAATCTGGATCTGAACTCCGGAGATTACGCGGATGTGATCGGCGGATGGACCTTAAGCGACAATGCAATCCTGACCTATGGTGTAAACCAGGGCGTATTCATTCCGCTGGAAGATTATTTTGAGAAATATTGCCCGAACATTTCTGCGATCCTGGATCTGCCGGGTGTAAGAGAAAAAATGACAGCACCGGACGGACACATCTACACAATTCCGTACGTATGTGCCGATTCAACCGTTGGATACAGCCCATACATCAATACGAAATGGCTGGAGAATGTTGGCATGAGCATGCCGACCACTACAGACGAGTTTGAGGCAGTCTTGAAAGCCTTCAAAGAGCAGGATGCAAACGGCAACGGTGACGCTTCCGATGAAATCCCGTTCTCTACCGACCCGAACAACAAACATATCGAGGCTATGGCCGGTTACTTCGGACTTCCGATGAACAAACTTGGTATTGCAATCCAGAATGAAAAGGTTGTTTACGGCGGTGTCAGCGATACATACCGTGAGTTCCTTTCCTGGTTCCACAAACTGTATGCAGAAGGACTCGTAGACGTAGAGCTTTACACACAGGACAGCTCCACATGGGAAGGTAAAGGAAATCAGGACCTGTACGGCGTTTCCATCGCATACGGAAGCAACGAGTTTACCGGAATCCCGGCTGCAGAGGAAAGAGGCGATTTCGACTCCATGCCTGTTCTGAACACAGACAAAGACGGAATCTGGCTGCGCGATACGGAAGGCTTCAGCGTATACAGAACCCAGGCTGTCATCACAAACAAGGCAGAGCATCCGGAAATCATCTGCCGCTGGTTTGACAATGCATTCGCACTGGAGAACGGCATCGGCTGCAACAGAGGACCGGTTGGTGTGATTGTAAACAAAGAGGATGACGGATACCATGCGATTGACACCACCACACTGTCTGAGGAAGATCAGGAAAAATATTCCTGGGGCAATCTGTGGCCGCAGTCTCTGCCGAAATATCTGCCGGCAGACTTCGAGTTTGTAGAAGAGCATCCGATGTATGATGAGAAAAAAGCAACAGAGGAAGCTTATGAGGCAAATCTGACCAAAGAGATTATTCCGTCCTACTGGATTGACCTGGATAAGATTGATACCTTCTCTGATACGAACACAGCAATCAAAGATTTCTTTGAGCAGCAGCAGGCGCAGTTCGTATGCGGCGAGCTTGACATCGACAACGATGCTGACTGGCAGGCTTATGTAGACGGTATGTACTCTCTGGGACTTGAGGACTGGGTAGCAACTCAGGGTATTGAGGAAATCGCGAAATAAATAGGAAAAGGTAATGATATTTCCTATGGAATGAAAAAAGGCATATTACAGTGTAAAACGGTAATATGCCTTTCTTTTTGGGCAAGAACTGATACAATGGGAAGGAACAATAAAGGGGTAATTGGATCGGATAAAAAAGCTATGCCCGGAGTCTTTTTTTCTTAACTTTTACGGGAACAAAAAAGAATCCGGGAGTACAAAAAAAGGAGGATCTGGAAGATATGATGCAGGACTGGTTTCGGAACGCAAAGCTGGGCATTTTTATCCATTATGGGATTTATGCGGTGGGTGATGTGTCGGAGTCATGGTCGTTCCACAACGGAAATATCTCTTATGAAGACTACATGAAACAGTGTGAAGGCTTTACGGCATCGAAGTTTGATGCAAAAAAATGGGCGGAGCTGTTTCAAAAAGCAGGTGCGCAGTACGTGGTTATGACAGCAAAGCACCATGACGGCGTGGCACTGTTTGACACCGGATACAGTGATTTAAGTGTTGTGAAGAAAACGCCGGCAGCGCGCGACCTTGTAAAAGAGTATACAGCCGCCATGCGTGAGGCAGGTCTGAAAGTCGGCCTTTATTATTCGCTGATCGACTGGTCGGATCCGCGGTATCGCACGGTTTACCCGGAAGGAATGAAAAAAGAAGACTGTCTGAACGATATCTATGGTTCCCCGGCCGGAAAAGAGGAGGAGCCGCAGAAATGGCAGGAGTTTCTGGAATTCAACAATCATCAGTTAAAAGAACTGATGTCGAATTACGGAACGGTGGATCTTTTATGGTTTGATGGTGACTGGGAACGGAGCGCGGCACAGTGGAAGATGCCGGAATTCAGGGAATATCTGCATACGCTGAATCCGAACGTTGTATTGAATTCGAGAATGCAGGGCTACGGAGATTATGAGACACCGGAGCAGGGAATTCCGCTGTACGGACCGAAAGGCGAGTGGGAATTCTGTACGACGATCAATGATTCCTGGGGATATCGTCCATCGGACAATGATTACAAGAGCAGCGGCCAGATCGTGCGTATGTTCTGCGACTGTATTACCCTCGGCGGAAGAATGCTGCTGGACATCGGACCGAAAGAGGACGGAACGCTCGATGAACGTCAGGAGAAGGTGCTGCTGGATCTTGGCGGATGGATTCATGACCACGAGGAAGCGGTATTTGGAACAGAAAAAGGACTGGATTACAATCATTTTCTCGGCGGAAGCACGATTTCGGCGGATAAGAAGACGATGTATCTTTTTGTCTATGATAAGCCACAGGAGACGTTGTGCGTGAAAGGTATTAAGACACCGGTGAAGAAGGTGACGGTTCTGCATACGGGAGAGGAGCTTCGGTTCTCCTATACGGGTTCCCTTCCATGGAGCGGTATTCCGGGAACACTTTGGATCTGGGCTGGCGAGATGAGTATTCATCCGTTTGCAACGGTTGTGAAGGTAGAGCTTGAGGATGAGATCACCTACAATCTGGGACACGGGGAAGTCGTAACCTTTAATGAGTAAAACGATTCGGACAGAGGAGCTTATGAGATGAAGAGAATAATTGGCTATGTAAATACGGCGGATTTAAATCATATGCGAGAAGAGGATGTGCGGGCACTTACCGTGATCAATATTGCATTTGGTCTGATCCGGGACGGAGAAGTTGTATGGGATGCAAAGGATGCACGGGATGGAATAGTATCCATTCGGAAAAGCAACCCAGAGCTGAAAATTGTATTGTCCGTAGGAGGCTGGGGAGCAGACGGCTTTTCCCAGTCGGCGAGAACAAAAGAGGGAAGAGAGCGGTTTGCTGCGAGTGCGCTTGCAATTGTGAAGGAGTATGGTCTGGACGGTATTGATATTGACTGGGAGTATCCGGGCACATCGCTGGCAGGAATTGCGTCGGACAGATCGGATAAAGAGAATTATACGCTGCTTCTGGCGGAGCTTCGGAAGACACTGGACGCGTACAGAGAAGGCATGCTTGTAACGACAGCAGTCGGCGGAGATGTTTATTTTGCACTGCAGACAGATATGAAGGAGGCCTCCCGGTATCTGGATTATGTGCAGCTGATGACGTATGATCTGCAGGGCGGTTTCCAGAAGGTGACGGGACATCATGCGGCGCTGTATCACAGTGAGGGAAATTTGTTTGACGCATGTGTGGAGAAGGCGGTGAACGGTTTTGCAAATGCAGGCGTTCCAATGGAGAAGCTGATCCTTGGCGTACCGTTTTATTCCAGAAAATGGGATGGAGTAAAAGGCGCCGGATGCCGCAACGGGCTTGGAATGGAAGCAGAGACGGTCGGAGGATATGGCGGTGACTATGGCGAGCTCAAAGAGAGCTGGATCGGAAAGAGGGGATTTATCCGGTATTGGGATGAGCAGGCAAAGGTTCCGTATCTGTTTGACGGGGAAACATTTATCAGCTATGAGGACTGCGAGTCGCTTGGGGTGAAAATTGCGTATCTGAAAGAAAAGGGCATGGGGGGCATTATGTTCTGGGAGTATAAATGCGATCCCAGCGGAGAATTACTTTCATTTATAAAGAAAAATATGTAGCGTAGTGACCCACAGCCGGTATGTGAAAAGGCTCCTCGCTCCGGTGTTCCTGAAAAATCGCAAGGAATCCTTTTTCACATGGCGTCTGCCGCCGGTGGGCGGATGTACGTTGTGGAGACGGATAGAAAAAAAGAGGAAGGGATAGATAGAATCATGATCTCAGAAAATTTAAGAAAATATGCAACGGAAAAATTTGAGAGACGGAGAGAGCTTCTGGCTCCGGTGATGCCTGTTATCGAAGAAAAATTAAAACAGTGCAGTGAGGAAGAGGCTGTGCTGATGAAGTTTCTGTATGGTACGATGCCGGTAAGGGATGCGGGAGAATATGGATTTGACCTTTTTCTTTCGTACGTGAAGCATGCGCTGATGCTGCGGGAGAAGGTGGCATGGTGTAAGGAACTGCCGGAGGATGTGTTTGTAAACTATGTGCTGTATGACCGGATCAATTCCGAGGACATTACGGACTGCAGACCGTTTTTTTATGAGCAGATTATGGGGCGTGTAGCCGGAATGAGTCTTTTAGAGGCGATTCTGGAGATTAATTACTGGTGTGCGGAGCATGCGACGTATGAGGCGACGGACGGCAGAACGGCATCTCCGATGACAATGTATCGGA
This sequence comes from Blautia sp. AM29-29, assembly GCF_003480555.1. NCBI lineage: Bacteria > Bacillati > Bacillota > Clostridia > Lachnospirales > Lachnospiraceae > Blautia > Blautia sp. AM29-29. The sequence goes on along the minus strand of NZ_QUJD01000012.1, from coordinate 56,449 downwards.
GTGGAAAGGGACGCTGCGGCGAGGAGTCTACGTTTGCAGTTACGGCGTATCGGAGTGTCGGTATTGCGGCGCGGCAGGTTTATACACCGAGATGGGCACACTGTGATGACAATCATGCCTGGGTTGAGGTGTTTGTGGACGGCGAGTGGCATTTCCTCGGCGCCTGTGAGCCGGAAGAAGTGCTGGATACCGGCTGGTTCTCGGGGCCGGCGAATCGGGCAATTCTGATTCATACGCGGAACTTCTCGGATTATGTGAAGGAAAGTAAAGAGGAGTATCTTGGAAAAGAAGGAGCGCTGTACTACTTTAACCATACGGATTTTTATGGCAGAACGAAGCTGGTGAAGATCCTTGTGAAGGATGAGAATGGAAAACCGGCTGCCGGAGCGCATGTTGCGGTTGAAATCCTGAATATGGCAGAGTTTTTCCCGGCTGCAGTGATGACGGCGGATGCGGACGGAGAAGTTCGGATGACACTTGGCCTTGGCGATATCCGGGTACGGGCATTTGACGGAATACGCCGGGCGGAAGCCATGATGCGGATTGAGGAGGAGGATTCGCTGGAACTGGTGCTGCAGGAAGAGGCGGTTCCGTCAGCGGATGATACGTGGCAGACGCTGGAAATCCGGGCACCGAAGGAAGTGCCGGTACGGAATGTCGTTGCCACAAAGGAGCAGAAGGAGCGCAATGCGGCACGGATGGCAGAGGCGGAACGGCTTCGGAAGGCACGGTTTGCAGCATGCTTTGATGAGAAAAAGGCTGCTGCGTATCCGGAAGCGGAAGAGATTTTCCACCGGGCAGGAGAGAATTTTGAGGAGGTTTATACATTCCTTTCCAAAGATGAAAATCCGAACCGGAAGAAGCTGCTGTTTTCGCTGGCTTTAAAGGATGCGAAGGACTTGAAGGCATCCGTTTTAGAGGATCATCTCGACTGCGAGCAGGGGGATCTGCCGGAGGAGATTTTCAGGAAGGATCTTCTTTGCCCGCGTATTTTCCTCGAGGAGCTGACGCCGTATCGGAGCATGATCCGCGGATTTTTTGAAGAGGAGACAAAACGCAGCTTTGTGGAGCAGCCGGAACGGATTCTGGATTATCTTAAGAAGAATATTACCTTCCATGCAGAAGAAGAGTATGACACGATCATGGCAACACCGGTCGGCGTCCTTACGATGAAACAGGGAAGTCCTCTGGCGCAGAAGATTCTGTTTGTGGCAATCTGCCGGAGTCTCAATGTAGCGGCAAGACTGAATCCGGTGACCCTGGAGCCGGAGTATTACCGTGATGGGGCATTCCACAGTGTGGAAACAGAAGCTGCTGTTTTGAAGGATGAAACGGAAAGTGCGGTTCTGACACTGAATGCGGAGGATGGAAGCGCATGGAAGTATTATCAGACGTGGACCATCGGAAAGTGGAACGGAACAGTGTTTGAGACGCTGAATTACGAAGAAACCGCATTCAATGGCAAAACACTGGCTCTGACCCTGGAGCCGGGCTGCTATCGTCTGATTACAAGTATGCGTATGCCGAACGGTGACCAGCATGCCGCATACCGCGTGTTTGAACTGAAGGCGGGAGAAGCAAAAGAGATTTATCTGGAAACCGTGAAAAAAGAGCTGGATGAGCTGTTAGAGCACATCGAACTGCCGGAGATCACGCTGGAGGATCTGGATGGAAAGGCGCATACCCTGAACGATCTCACCAAAGACGGCCCGATCCTTCTGGCCTTCCTCGGAACCGGAGAGGAGCCGACCGAGCATGTTCTGAATGAGCTGATCGAAATCGCAGAGAAGTGGAACGCAAAAGACGCTGCCATGGCAGCCGTGCTCCGCACGAAAGCCGACCTGGAAAACACGACTTTCCAGAAAGCCCGCGCAGCAATCCACAACATGTCCCTCTACCTCGACCCATCCGACGACGCCCCGGCGATCGCCGAAAAAATGGGAATCGACGCAGAAAAACTCCCACTGCTGATCCTCGCATTGCCGGGAAACATCGGCGGACGCGCTTATGCCGGATATAACGTCGGCAGCGTCGGACTGATGCTGCGGCTGATGGAAGAGGCGGCGAAAGCGTAAGTTAATACTAAAAAACAGGCTGACGCACGAATGCGGCAGCCTGTTTTTTTAAAGAACGCCCAGTTTTTTCAACTGTGCTACGCCATCTTCATATCCCATAAAATGAATTCCATGAATCCCTGCCTGCTCTGCGGCCTCGACGTTTGCTTTGGTGTCGTCGAGGAATACGCAGCGGTCCGGGGTGAGGGAGAATTTCTGGATCAGGTGCTGGTAGATCTCCGGTTCCGGTTTTGTTAAATGGCAGGTGTAGGAGAAGAGGGTTCCGTCCATGTAGGGGAGGAAGGGCATTTTCTCTTTGGTGCGCTCGAAGAGGTCTCCGGAGTAGTTGGAGAGGATGTAGAGGCGGTAGCCTTTTTCTTTTAAGGAGCGTACCCAGCTTTCTGCATACGGCAGCGGGGTGATGGTTTCCTCGCAGTGGGCGAAAACCTCTTTGATTTCTTCGGTGTATTCCGGGGCGAGGGAGCAGAATCCTTTTACAATCTCCTCTGGTGCGAGAATTCCGCGGTCGAACTGGCGCCAGTAAGGGCCTTCGAAGGTTGCGGCGGCGATTGCTTTCGTCTTTTCCGGACCGAAAGCAAAGCGTTTCAGATAGGACTCGTAGTCCCAGTTGACGAGTACGCGGCCTACATCAAAAATAATGGTATCAATCATGACTGTTTTTCTCCTTTGTCTGATTTGTCGTTCTCATCGCGGTGCGACAGAACCTTGGCAACCAGCATCATGGCATAGATGAGCACTGGTGCGGTAATTGCACAGTAGAGGCAGACCGTCAGCGCCTTGTGTGCAAACGGCGTGTCGATAAACGCAAAAATCATGGCGCCAAGCCCGAATCCGATCAGGACCGCGATGGCGAGAAGGGCGCCGATCTGTTTGAGTCGTTTCATAAAAATCTCCGATCGTTTACTGAAAATAAAATATAAAGAAACATAACCAAGTGTAGCACAGTTGAAAAGAAACATCCACCGCAAGTTTTAAGAATTTTTTAGAAAAAATTAATGGCGCTTTCGATTGCTTTTTTCCCTCAAAAGGGATAGAGTATTGGCATATACTTTGAAAAAGGAGAAACGAGAACAAAATGGATAAACTGAAAGAAAAACTTTCCCGCCTGATGTACGGCCGCTACGGCATCGATCAGCTGGGCAATTTTATGATGTGGGCGGCAGTTGCCATGATGATTTTCGGGGCGGTTGTACGGAGCTCCCTTATCTACACCCTGGCACTCGTCCTGATCGTCTGGGCGGATGTGCGCATCATGTCCAAGAACCATTCCAAACGGTATGCGGAAAACCAGAAATTCCTGGAACTGAAAAACCGCGTCGTCGGATTCTTCCGAGGCGGAACCCGTGCATTCAAGGATAAAGAGCACTGCTACTTCCGCTGCCCGTCCTGCCATCAGCAGGTGCGTGTGCCGAAAGGAAAAGGGCACATCGAGATCCGCTGCCCGAAATGCGGAACAAAATTCATCAAAAACACCTGATAAAAAGGAGCAGTGCGATTCATGTTTGGTTATGTGACCATCCGAAAGGATGACCTGAAAGTCAAAGATTACAATAAATATCAGGCATACTACTGCGGTCTGTGTCAGGATATCAAAGAGGCGTATGGAAAAAAGGGTCAGGCGATGCTGACGTTTGATATGACATTTCTTTCCATCCTGCTGACCGGGCTTTATGAGTGTGAGACAAAAGAAGAGGAGCATTACTGCTTTCTTCATCCCGGCAAAAAACATAAATGCCTGCGGAACAAATACACAAAATACTGCGCAGACATGAACGTGCTGCTCGCCTATTACAATCTGCTGGATGACTGGGAGGACGAGAAAAACTACGCGGCGTTTACAGTGGCAAAGGCTTTGAAAAAATCTGTGACACGCATCGAGGCATCGTATCCGCGCCAGACGAAAGCAGTGCAGGATTACCTCGAAAAGCTGCATGCATGCGAGAAGGAAAACAATCCAGACCTCGATCTTGCGGCGGGCTATACCGGAGAGGTGATGGCGGAGATCTATATTCCGGAGGAGGACATCTGGAGCGATGATCTGCGCCAGGTCGGCTTTTACATCGGAAAATTCATTTACCTGATGGATGCGCTTGATGACGTGGAAAAAGATAAAAAGAGCGGAAACTACAACCCGTTTCTGTCCATCGCAGATCAGCCGGACTTCGAGGAAACCGCAGAAAAAATCCTGCTGATGATGACGGCGGAAGCGTCGCGTGCATTTGAAAAACTTCCGATCCTGGAAAATGTAGACATTCTGCGAAATATATTGTATGCTGGTATCTGGGAAAAATACGAAATGCGAAAAAGCGCAAAAGAGCGCCAAAAAGAGGAGAAATAAAGACTGATGACAGATCCATATGAGGTGCTGGGCGTGTCCCGCGGGGCTTCGGACGATGAAATCAAAAAAGCATACCGAAAACTCAGCCGGACGTATCACCCGGATGCCAATATCAATAATCCGAATAAAGCAGAAGCAGAAGAAAAATTCAAACAGGTGCAGCAGGCGTACAAACAGATCATGGATGAACGCGAGCACGGCACCTCGTACCAGAGCGGAGGTTCGTCGTATGGCGGAGATGCTTACGGCGGCTATGGCCCGTTCGGCGGCTTCGACCCATTCGGCGGCGCGTACGGAAACGGCGGCTCCGCACGGAATGATTATGGAAATTCCGAGCAGGAAATGCGGCTGCAGGCGGCAGCCAACTACATCAACAGCGGCCACTTCCGCGAGGCGATGAACGTGCTGAACGACATTTCCGACCGCAGCGGAAAATGGTATTTCCTGCATGCGATCGCAAATTCGCGCCTCGGCAACAACATCAATGCCGTGCAGGATGCCGAGATGGCAGTCAAATTAGAACCGCAGAATCTGCAGTACCAGCAGCTTTTAAACCAGCTCCAGGGCAGCGGCCAGTGGTATTCCGACATGGGAAGCGGTTACGGCTATGAGAGAAGTGCAGGTGATCTCGGAAAATGGTGCTGTGAATGTATGGCAATCAATGCCATCTGCAATTGCTGTTGCTGCGGCGGAAGAGGATTTTTCTGCTGTTGATCAAAAAATAATTACAAGAAATGTATAAAAGTGAACATTCAGGGGAGAATAACAGTGTCATCGAAATTCCCCTGTTCGATGATACAAAAGAAAAATAAGGAAATACTTATCCTCCCCTTAAAAGCCCCGCTGCAACCGAAAAAACGGTTCGCTGTGGGGCTTTTTTCTAACAGCCGAAAGTCCTTGTTTTTCCCATCAAAACAGATTATAATGAAAGAGATCGCAATTATGACCGGAGCAAAAAAATACGAACGGATCATAGAAAGAAAACAGAAAGAGAGAAAAGCTATGGAACGAAAAACAGCATGGAATGAGTACAAGAAAAAAGATATGAAAAAGCTGGAAAAATTAAACGCCGGCTACCGCGCATTCCTGGATCACGGAAAAACGGAGCGCGAGTGTGTAAAGGAAAGTGTACGTCAGGCAGAAGAGGCCGGATACGTAAGCCTCGACACCTATGTAAAAGAAAATCGTGCGTTAAAACCGGGTGACAAGGTTTATGCTGTATGCATGAAGAAGGCCATTGCCCTGTTCCAGATCGGAACAAAGCCTCTGACAGAGGGTATGAATATTCTCGGTGCGCACATCGATTCTCCGCGTCTTGACGTAAAACAGAATCCACTGTATGAGGACAACGGATTTACATATCTTGATACCCATTATTACGGTGGCATCAAAAAATGGCAGTGGGTAACGCTTCCGCTTGCAATCCACGGTGTTGTAGCCAAGAAGGATGGCGAAGTAGTGGATGTAGTCATCGGCGAGGATGATAACGATCCGGTATTCTGTGTGACAGATCTCCTGATTCACCTTTCCAGAGAGCAGCAGACCAAACCGGCAAGTACGGTAGTAGAGGGCGAGAACCTCGATCTTCTGATCGGAAGCCAGCCGCTGGAAGGAACAGAGAAAGATGCAGTGAAAGCCATGACCTTAAAGCTCTTAAACGACAAGTATGGCATCGAAGAAGAGGATTTCCTCTCCGCAGAGCTTGAAATTGTACCGGCAGGAAAAGCGCGTGAGCTTGGTATGGATGCCAGCATGATTCTTGCATACGGCCAGGATGACCGTGTATGCGCATACACTTCTCTTGTCGCAATGCTCGAGGTGGAAGCACCGGAGAAGACATCCTGCTGCCTGCTCGTAGACAAAGAGGAGATCGGAAGCGTCGGAGCAACCGGCATGCAGTCTCATTTCTTCGAAAACACCATGGCAGAGCTGCTTGCACTTGCAGGTGAGGGAACGGAGCTTGCACTTCGGAGATGTCTGGCTTCTTCCAGAATGCTTTCTTCCGATGTAAGTGCAGCGTTTGATCCGTTGTATGCAGCAGCATTTGAGAAGAAAAACGCTGCATTTTTCGGAAAAGGTATCGTAATTAACAAATTTACAGGAGCAGGCGGAAAGAGTGGCTCAAACGATGCCAATGCAGAGTACGTCGGAGCTCTTCGCGCTATCTTTGATGATGCAAAAGTAAATTGGCAGACAGCAGAGCTTGGTAAAGTTGATGTCGGAGGCGGCGGAACCATCGCCTACATCATGTCTCTGTACGGTATGGAAGTGATTGATTCCGGTGTACCGGTTCTCAGCATGCATGCTCCATGGGAAGTAACCAGCAAAGCAGATGTTTACGAGGCCAAGAAGGCCTATGTGGCATTTTTGAAAAACGCATAAATAATATTGAGGAGGTTTGAAACGTTTGGACAGTGACATAGTCGGCAGTATTCTTTTGCAGGTCGTATTGATAGCGGTCAATGCGGTATTTGCCTGCGCGGAGATCGCTGTGGTCTCCTGTAACGACGCTAAACTGGAAAAAATGGCACAGGAGGGAAACAAGAAAGCGGCAAAGCTGTTCCGTCTGACGGAGCAGCCGTCGCGTTTCCTCGCAACCATACAGGTTGTCATCACTCTCTCCGGATTTTTAGGAAGTGCTTTTGCGGCAGAAAACTTTTCGGGCAGATTCGTCTCGGTCCTGGTGGATGCGGGCGTGCAGATCCCGGAAAAGACGCTGGATGCCATTGCCGTCGTGCTGATTACGCTGCTTTTATCCTATATTACCCTGATTTTCGGTGAACTCGTGCCAAAGCGTCTTGCGATGCACAACTCTGAGAAAATCGCACTTGGCGTATCCGGTCTTGTGACCACCGCCTCGAAAATTTTTGCCCCGCTGGTCGGACTTTTAACGGTATCGACAAACGGTATCCTGCGCCTTTTCGGCATTGACCCGAACGAGGACGATGATCAGGTAACAGAGGAAGAAATCCGGATGATGGTAGATGCCGGCAGCGAAAAAGGTACCATCGACAACGAAGAAAAAGATATGATTCAGAACGTATTTGAGTTCGATGATCTGACGATCGACGAAATCTGCGTCCACAGGACCGATGTGGATCTTCTGTGGGTGGAGGATTCGATTGAGGAGTGGGAGCAGCTCATCCATGAGAGCCGCCACTCGTATTACCCGGTCTGCGGCGAAACTGTGGACGATATCATCGGCGTTCTGGATGCCAAGGATTATTTCCGGCTTCGCACCAAGGACCGCGATCATGTCATGAAAGAAGCAATCAAACAGCCTTATTTTGTTCCTGAAAACATCAAGGCTGCCACGCTGTTCCAGAACATGAAAAAGACCGGCAACTATTTTGCCGTGGTTCTGGATGAGTACGGCGGCATGGATGGAATTATCACCGTGCGTAACCTGATCGAGCAGCTTGTCGGGGACTTGAATGATGAGGCGGAGATCGGGCAGCCATCGGAAATTGAGCTGATTTCCACAGACACCTGGAAAATCATGGGAAGTGCCTCGTTGGATGATGTGGCGGAGGAACTGAAGATCAAACTGCCGGTCGATGAATATGAAACGTTCGGCGGCTACATTTTCGGCGAACTCGGTGCGGTTCCGGATGACGGCAGCCAGTTTGAACTCGAGACCGACGATCTCTGGATCAAGGTCATGCGGGTCAAAGAACACCGCGTGGAAAATACGGTGGTAAAGAAACTGCCTCCGAAAGAAAAAGGAGAGCAGGAGGAACGTAAGGAGAGGGAATGAAACGTGAATTGGATACAGCAGACCGGAAAATTGTGGAACTGCTGCAGGAAGATGCAAGGCTTCCGCTCAAAAGTATTGCAGACAAGGTAAGTCTCACTTCGCCGACGGTTTCGGCGAGAATCGACCGCCTGGAAAAGGACGGGGTGATCACCGGCTACCGCGCGAGTGTGAACCCGGAGGTTTTCGACTATCGGATCAAGGCATTCATCAATCTGGAGGTTGAGCCGGTGCGGAAAAAGGAATTCTATCCGTACATCACTAACTGCCCGAATGTGATCGAGTGCAACTGCGTGACCGGCGACTATTCGATGCTGATGGAGGTTGTGTTCCACACGACATCTGAGCTGGATCAGTTTATCGGCCAGCTTCAGCATTTTGGAAGAACGAAGACGCAGATCGTGTTCTCTACATCGGTGGAACACAGAGGAATTCCGCTCGGCGATACCAGAATCCCGATTCTGGAGCAGGAAGAAGAAAAAGGTTGATTTTCTGCGGACTTTCCGATATACTAAAGCGTGTTACAAAAACCGGAATCCCGCTAGGGGACGGCGCGAAAAAACGTGCTCAGAGAAACAGATAAAGGATGGATAATAACATGAGTTTATTACAGAATTGGCGTGATATCGCCTATAATCAGGAAGCAGACAAAAAACAGCTCCAGCAGTTCTGGACCAATTATTTCCTGATTGAGAAAAACATTTACGAGCAGCTTCTTTCCAACCCGGATGAAGTGGTAAAAGGAACCGTAAAAGAGCTGGCAGAGAAATACAAAGTGGACGTTATGACCATGGTTGGTTTCCTGGACGGCATCAACGACAGCCTTGTGATCCCGAACCCGATCGAGGAGATGGAAGAGGATACCGTTGTTACACTGGCTTACGATAAAGAGCTTCTGTACAAAAACATGGTAGACGCAAAAGCAGACTGGCTGTACAACCTGCCGATGTGGGATGAGATCTTCACAGAAGAGCAGAAGAAAACGCTTTACATGGAGCAGAAAAAATCCGGCACTGTAATCAAGGGCAAAAAAATCGGAAGAAATGATCCATGCCCGTGCGGAAGCGGAAAGAAATACAAATACTGCTGCGGTAAAAACGCATAAGAAAGAATTTTCGAGAAGAGACCGGGGAGCCGAAAGTTGAAAGGCTTCGCGGTCTCTTTTTCTATGAAGAGGGAGAAGCAGGATGCAGGAGACGGTAGTTTATCTGAAAAAAATTACACAGCCGGAGGGCGAAAAAAAAGAGCTGGAACGGGAACTCTCGCAGTGCGGATGGGAGCTGTTCCGGATGGGAATGCAGGAACAGTATGGGCTGGATGGAGAAAAGATAACGATCGAACGGAATGCGCACGGAAAACCGTACCTGCCAGGGCATCCGCAGATCTGTTTTAATATTTCTCATTCGGGGGAATACGCTGCCTGCGCTTTTGCTTCCATTCCGATCGGCATGGATCTGCAGCAGCACCGCCGCGCTGCCTGGGAGCGTATGGCAGAACGGTATTTTTCCGCCGAAGACCAGAAACGCCTTGCCGCAGCGGAGAATGCTGAAACGCTGTTTTTCCGGATCTGGACCGAGGAGGAGAGCTACGGCAAGTGGAGGGGAACCGGTCTTTCGGGTTCTCTTGGAACGGAAAAGAAAGAGGGCTTCTGCACACATTTCAGTCCGGAGAAAGGATATGAAGGCGCCGTCTGGGCAGCGGAGCCTGTGAAAATCTGCATGAAAAGAATAGAACCATAAAAACCGTGCATAACCTGTCCCGCCATCTCATATATATAACGATAAGAGGTGGTGAAGATGAAAAGGACAGGAAGACAAAAGGATATTGTTACGCCAGAGAAAAAACAGGAGCAAAGGGAACTTTTGCGCCTGTTTTCTGCGAATATACGGAAAATTCTGAAAAACACAGATCTGCTGGCCGATGACCTGCAGGAAATCCGTCTGCGGACCGGCGCGCCGCTTCTGGTGGTCGCAAAGGATCAGGAGTACTTTCTGACCCCGGACGGAGCACTGACCGGGGAGTGGGAGAAAGGTTATCCCGTCTCACCGACGGATATCCGCGATACGATGGATTACATAGGAAGTTTTTCCCTCTACGCCTACGAGGATGAACTGCGGCAGGGTTTTCTGACCGTGGAGGGCGGCCACCGGATCGGCATTGCCGGAAAGACGGTAATCGAAGGGGAAAAGGTGAAAGGCATCAGCCATATATCCTGCATCAACGTGCGGGTTGCTCATGAGAAAAAGGGCTGCGCGGACCGAGTGATGCCGTACCTTTGGGAAGACGGCCGTTTCCTGCACACCCTGATTGTCTCCGCACCCGGCTGCGGCAAAACGACGATGCTGCGCGATATCATCCGCCAGATTTCGGACGGGGAGTCGCCATATCCGGGGTTGACCGTCGGTGTGGTCGATGAACGGAGCGAGATCGCAGGCTGCTATCTCGGCGTTGCGCAGAATGATGTCGGCATCCGCACCGATGTGCTCGACTGCTGTCCGAAGGCGGAGGGCATGATGATGCTGATCCGCGCCATGTCGCCCGATGTGGTGGCAGTCGATGAGATCGGAACGGGCGAGGACATCCGTGCGATCGAGTCCGTCGTTAACTGTGGGTGCAAGCTGCTCGCGACCGTGCATGGCAATTCCATGGAGGATATGAAGCAGAAGCCTCTCCTGAACCGCCTCGTGGAATCCCACGTTTTCGAGCGGTACATCGTGCTGGATGCGAAACCCCACGCCGGAAGTGTACAGGCTATTTTTGACGGAAGAGGAACGACACTGTACCGAAGGGAGGCGTTTCTGTGATGCGGCTTGCAGTTTTACTGGCGGCTTCTCTTGCCTGCGTCGGGATCGGCTTTGCAAAGAGTGCGGCGCTGTCGGCCCATGTGAAAGATCTGGAAACACTGCAGAAAATTATCCAGTATCTGCGTGGAGAGATTGTGACGGCGGCTTCCCCGCTGCCGGATGCGTTCTGGGAGACGGGAAGGCGGATGCGGGATCCGTACCGGGATTTTTTACAGGATATTTCTGAGGATATGCGCCGCCCGGACGGAAAGACACTGCCGGCGATTCTGGAAGAGAATACGGCAGTCCACCTGGCGGACACACGCCTTACAAAAGAAGAAAAAGAAGAGCTGCAGGAGGCCGGATGCAGCCTTGGCACTGGGGACCGCGCCATGCAGAAGGCGAATCTGGACCGGTATGAGGCACGCCTTGTGCAGCGGATCGCGGAACTGCAGAAAGGATTGCCGGAAAGGAAGAGGCTCTGTCAGAGTCTTGGAATCATGGGAGGCCTTTTTTTATTTTTGATTCTGGTTTAGGGCGTGTCTGAAAATGGAGGAGCAGGCGTGGAGGTCGGGATTCTATTTAAAATCGGGGCAGTCGGGATTCTGGTATCGGTCCTGTGCCAGGTATTAAAACACAGCGGCCGGGAAGAACAGGCATTTCTTGCAAGCCTTGCCGGTCTTGTGCTGGTGCTGTTCTGGATTCTTCCCTATATTTCCGCGCTGTTTGAGGACATCAAACAACTGTTTACAATTTAAGAGCAGGGAGAAAAAACGGAGGGGATCATATGGATATACTTCGGATCGCTGCGCTTGGCACGGCGGGCGTGCTGCTTGGAATCACAGTAAAGGGAGCAAAGCCGGAATTTGCCCTTCTTGTGACGGTCGGTGCCGGCCTCTGCATTCTTGCCGGGACCGTCGGAAAAATGCAGTATCTGCTCGGCATGCTCGCACAAATGAAATCGTATCTCCCGGTGGACTCATCGTATCTGAATACGCTGCTGAAAATGCTTGGGATCACGTATGTGGGACAGTTTTCCGCCGGGATCTGTAAGGATGCGGGCTATTCTTCCATTGCAGGGCAGATTGAACTGTTCGCCCGCCTGGCGGTCCTTGCCGTCAGTATGCCAGTGCTGCTCGCTCTGCTGGAAACGGTTCATGATTTTCTGTAAAAAAGCCGGATGGGGCATGGCGCTGCTTTTTCTGTGTCTCATTTTCGGAACGGGAAGAACGCAGAAAATCGAAGCAGCGGATACCGAAACGGATCAGGCAGCAGCAGCGCAGGACGAACTTCTTGCAGAACTCGACTTCGATGCAATCCAGCAGGAAGTGGACAGCCTGCTGTCCAGCCAGCAGTTTTCTTTTGCCGGTACGGTGCGTTCTCTTTTGCAGGATGGCGATCCCTTCCGCACCTTCCGTGCCGGAAATGCCGTTCTCTCCTGTGCCAAAACAGCATTCCTTGCGCAGAAGGGGCTGATGAAGGAGCTGTTTCTCCTCGTTCTGGCAGGCGCGGTGCTCGGCAGTTTTTCCTCTCTCTTTGAAGGAAAACAGGTCAGGGACGCCAGTTTTTATATGGTCTATCTGCTTGCGCTTGCACTGATTCTGAAAAATTTCCAGTCGAGCGGGGAAAACCTGAAAGCTGTCATCACATCGCTGGTCGCTTTTATGCGGATCCTGACGCCATCCTACTATCTGGCGGCCGCGGCCGCCGGGGGCGCATCATCAGCCGTGATGTTTTATCAGATGCTCCTTCTAGTGATTCTAGCTGTCGAAAAGCTTCTGCTCGCCCTCGTCCTCCCGATGATCCATATCTATCTGCTCATCGCCCTTGTAAACGATCTTTCCGGCGAGGAGATTTTGTCCCATATGACAGAGCTGCTGGAAACCTGCGTGAACGGCCTTTTAAAATCGTCGCTCGGCGTACTTGTGGGAATGCAGATGATCCGGAATCTGATCGCACCGGCGCTCGATTCCCTGCGGCAGATGGCACTCTGGCGGACTGCCGGAATGATTCCTGGCATCGGAAATGCGGTGAATGCTGTAACCGAGTTGGTGGCAGGATCCGCGGTGCTGATCCGCAACTGCTTTGGCGTGACGGCAATGCTGGTACTGCTCGCAGCAGGCATGGTCCCCGCCGTTCAGCTTCTCGTTTCGGGTCTTTCCTTCCGCCTTCTCGCCGCGGCGGCGCAGCCCGTCTCGGACAAGCGGATCGCGGGATGTCTTGCGGCGGCAGGAAAAGGATATGCGATGCTTCTGCGTCTCCTTCTGACCGTAGAAGTCCTGTTTCTGCTGACGATTGCAATCCTGGCGGGAACTTTTTCCTAGAGCTTGTCTGAAAAAGGCTTTTCGTGAGCTGCGAGTCCCAGTTTGTGGGAGATTTTATCCGAATGAGGGCGGCGTAGCGGGCTACGGCAACCGAATGAGGGTAAAATATACCGCAAAGTGGGGCTTGCAGCTTGCGGAAATGGTTTTTCAGACACGCTCTAGCGTGTAGTTGGGCAGGCAGCGGCGGGAGGCGGCATGGTAGAAGAGATTCTGCAGTGGCTTAAGAATATTTCAATTTTTCTGATTTTTATGACAACTGTGCTGAACCTGATCCCGGAGAAGGAGGACAAGAAGCCGGTTCAGTTTTTTCTTGGAATTGTGATGGTACTGATTTTTTTCCAGCCCGTGCTAAAAGCGGGAGGTTTGGAGCAGAAAATGGCGCAGACGCTCGACCGTCTGACGCTGGAAGAGGAGGCAGCAGCAATGGAAAATGTACAGATTCGTGCAGAAAGCTTTGAAAAACAGTATTACGTGGGCGCCTGGGAAAAAGAGACGGAGCGCCAGATCCGGATGTATCTGTCAGAGAGCGGCATTCCGGGGGCAGCCGTTTCGGTAACGCTGGAGCCGGGAAACACCGGTGAGGCAAAAGAGATCCGCATTGAAGCGCCGATGCGGCAGACGAGCATTTACCGCGAAGAACAGAAAAAACAGCGGGAAATGCTCGATGAAAAGCTGACAGAGATCAAAAGTGTTTTAAGTGAGGTCTACGGAACCGATCCGGCGCATATTATGGTAGAGATTTCGGAATAGGCCTATGAGGGAAAAGGCAGCGGCGTTTTTCCGGAAACAGAAAAAGGAGCAGTGGATGCTGTACTTCCTGCTGGCGGCAATCGGCGTTGTCCTGCTGCTGCCGACGGGAACAAAAAAGACCGGTGAGGAGACAGAACAGCCGCAGGAGACGGCTGCGCGTCCGGCGGGAGATGCGGGAGCATCGGTGCAGGAGGAGATGGAACAGCGCCTTTGTGACGCACTTTCCCAGATGGACGGTGTGGGCGCAGTGCACGTCGTGGTGACGCTGGAATCCACAGGAAAAAAGATTGTGGAAAAAGATGTTCCAACGCGGAGCACAACGGAGGAAAACAAGAAGGGAGAGGAGACCGGAAGCGTTACATCCTCGTCGCAGGATGAGGCAACTGTCTATGAAAAGACACAGAACGGGGCCGAGACACCGTATGTGGTTTCCGAGGAGTACCCGGCAGTGCGCGGCGTGCTCGTTATCGCAGAAGGCGGGGGAAACCCGGTGACGATACAGGAGATTCAGGAGGCCGTGATGGCATTATTTCAGGTGGGCGCAAATAAGATTAAAGTAGTCAAAATGAAGTAAAGGAGTCAAATGCGTGGAAAAATTAGAACAGGAAATGAATGCACCTGAGAAAATGGCAGAGACACCATCGCCGAAAAAGACGGCCGGGAAAAAGAAAAAATTCCGGAAAAACCAGGTCATCATCACCGCCCTTGCGATCATGATCGCCGTTGCCGGATACATCAACTATGCGGACAGCACCCTGTCCACCAAAGGAACGGCAGACGGAACCACCGCAGACACAAGCACCGTATTAAAAGACATCTCCAGCCTTGACACCGACATCACCGATGAGGTGGACGCCGGAGCCGCTGGCGATTCCTCGCGGACCATCACAGAAACACCGGGAGAGGCTGTCCTTGCCGGGGCATCTACATACATGGCCCAGGCCAGAATCGACCGGGAACAGATCCGTTCCCAGAATAAAGACACCTTAAACGAAATCATCAACAACACCAACCTCTCCGAAACCGAGCGCCAGAGCGCCGTCCAGAGCATGGTGGAAATGACGGAACTCGTAGAAAAAGAGTCGGCAACCGAACTCCTCCTCGAAGCCAAAGGCTTCACCGACGTCGTCGTAAACCTGACCGGCGAAACCGCCGACATCGTCGTTCCGATGAAAGAAGTAACCGAGGAACAGCGTGCCCAGATCGAAGACATCGTAACCCGCAAAACCGGAATCGGCGTAGAAAACATCGTCATCACCCCCATGAGCTCCGCCGCCGACACAGCCGCAGAGGAGAGTGCTCAGTAAATTTTGATATCCACGTAAAAAATCCGGAAACGCAAAATCATGCGTTCCCGGATTTTTTTACGTAATTCTATTTAATTTGCACCATGTGCCGTTCTTGCAACCGTCTGCAGTGCTTTCTTCACCGGCGGCAGCGAGATCAGAATCACCGTCAGCACACCTTCAGCCAGCAGATAGCTGTAGTTGTAAATAATCGGATACAGCGCCTTCAAAGACTGCGGGAAATTCTCCGGCATATAATCCATCCAGTACAGATACCCGCCTAACGTATGGAAAAATCCCCTCGCCAGCACAGCCACAATATACCCGATCAGCAGCCCGTTTTTCTTCTTTCCAAAGAATCCGGCCACACCCAGCGCCGCAAACGCAAACACATAATCACAGCACACCTGGAATAGCGACAGCACATACGGCCCCTGGATAAACTGCAGCAGTCCATAAGCAAAACCAACGAGAATACCCGTCTTCGCCCCATACCAGTTCGCAATCAGCACAATAAACAGCATCGAAAACAACGTAACCGATCCCCCGTACGGCAGCTCAAACACCTTCACATACGAAGTCACAAACGCCAGCGCCATCCCCATCGCACAAAACGCCAGCTTCCTTGCATCCATTCCCGTCCCCTTACTCTTCTGAGCAGAAAGAACCGAAGCAATCACCACCAGCGCCACCATCAGCACCACGCATCCAACATAACCGGCCGTCGTCAGTCCGCCGTCAGCAGTAACAAAAAAACTCATAAAAAAACCTCCTTCGCATTCCGCTTGGAGGGGCTCACATAAAAACACAGTCCCGAATCACCTCCGAAACCACGTTCCAGCTTCCCTACGCAGGAATTATCCCGTTCAGGTAGTGAGGGTCCGTGAGCTTATCCCTGTCCCACGTTCTCAGCCAAAGGCTCCCCTAGCGTCTTATTATTTTAACGTATTAAAGTATACCAACCTCCCCCTTATTTGTCAACCCGTCCGTTTTTTCATCCAAATACATGTTGACAAGAAGTACATACAAGTGCTATATTACAATTAGTTCAATCATTAAACTAATTGTACGAAAGGAGCACCAACACAATGCAGATTCTGAAAGTAACAGACGAAGCATTCCGCCAGTACGGCAAAGTCATCAAAGACCTCGACGTCAGCGACATCATCACCGCCATGTCCGAGACCCCATGTCCCGACGACGTAGTCTACGAGCCTTCCATTGAAAGCCTCGAAGCCTGCAAAAGCGCCCAGTCCGTATCCGACAGCCTCTACGGCGGCATGCCGATCCAGATCGGCTACTGCAACGGCCACAACCATTTACTGAACGCCGTAGAATACCACCGCGACAGCGAAATCAACATCGCCGTAACCGACCTGATCCTGATCCTCGGAAAAGAACAGGACATCACCGAAGACCACACCTACGACTCATCCAAAATGGAGGCCTTCTTAATCCCGGCCGGAACCACCATTGAAGTCTACGCAACCACCCTCCACTACGCACCATGCAACGTGGCAGCCAGCGGCTTCAAATGCGTCGTAGTCCTTCCAAAAGGAACCAATACCGACATCACCCTGGAAGAAAAACACACCCCGGAAGACGACCTGCTCTTCGCCAGAAACAAATGGCTCTTAAGCCACCCGGATGCAAACATCGCTGGAAGCGTAGCAGGCATCAAAGGAGAAAACCTCTCGGTAAAATAAAACCAGAGACAAAACCAGAAATCAGAAACACTGCCCCAAAAGAGCAGTTCTGAACATAAAAAGAAACCAAAAACCAAGAAAACCCAAAAAGGAGGATCTTCAAAAATGATCAACAATACACCGGAAATCAAATTAGGTATCGTTGCAGTAAGCCGTGACTGCTTCCCGAACAGCCTTTCCGAGAACAGAAGAAAAGCAGTCGTAAAAGCATACGACGGAGAAATCTACGAATGTCCAATCATCGTCGAGAATGAAATCGACATGATGAACGCACTCGAAGACCTGAAAAAAGCAGAGTGTGATGCACTTGTTGTGTACCTTGGAAACTTCGGACCGGAGACCGAGGAAACCCTGCTTGTAAAATACTTCGACGGACCTTGCATGGTAGTAGCAGCAGCAGAAGAGACCGGCGACGACCTTGTAGGCGGACGCGGCGATGCATACTGCGGCGTTCTGAACGCAAGCTACAACCTGAAACTGCGCAACCTGCACGCATACATTCCGGAGTACCCGGTTGGCGATGCAGAAGACGTAGCAGCCATGATCAAAGATTTCGTACCGGTTGCAACTGCAGTTGTAGCTGTTAAGAACCTGAAAATCATCAGCTTCGGACCGCGTCCGACCAACTTCCTGGCATGTAACGCACCGATCAAACAGCTGTACAACCTCGGCGTAGAAATCGAAGAGAACTCCGAGCTTGACCTGTTTGAAGCATTCAACAAACACGCAGGCGACGAGAGAATCCCGGCAGTCGTAGAAGATATGGCAAAAGAGCTCGGCGAAGGAAACCTGAAACCGGAAATCCTGCCGAAACTGGCTCAGTACGAGATCACCCTGTTAGACTGGATCGAAGCACACAAAGGCTCCAGAAAATACGTAACCCTGACCGGAAAATGCTGGCCGGCATTCCAGACACAGTTCGGATTCGTTCCTTGCTATGTCAACAGCCGTCTGACCAAGATGGGCATCCCGGTATCCTGTGAGGTAGATATCTACGGAACACTGTCCGAGTTCATCGGAACCGTTGTATCCAAAGACACCGTAACACTCCTCGACATCAACAACACCGTTCCGAAGGATATGTATGAGAGCGAAATCAAAGGCAAATTTGATTACACCCTAAAAGATACCTTCATGGGATTCCACTGCGGAAATACCGCTTCCACCAAACTGGCATTCTGCTCTATGAAATATCAGATGATCATGGCAAGAACCCTTCCGGAAGAAGTAACACAGGGTACCCTCGAGGGAGATATCGTTCCTGGAGACATCACCTTCTATCGTCTGCAGAGCACATCTGACGCAAAACTGCGCGGATACATCGCAGAGGGCGAGGTTCTTCCTGTAGCAACACGTTCCTTCGGAAGCATCGGTATCTTCGCTATTCCGGAGATGGGCAGATTCTACCGTCACGTACTGGTAGAGAAAAACTATCCGCATCACGGCGCAGTAGCATTCGGACACTTCGGAAAACCGTTATTCGAAGTATTCAAAATGCTCGGTGTCGAAGTAGATGAGATCGGCTACAACCAGCCGAAGGGTGTTCGTTACCCGACAGAGAATCCGTGGGGCTAATCCGTTCCGGAAGATTCACTGAAAAATAAGAAAGATATGCAGTAACGCATAAGCAAAAGGGCGGAGCAGAGATCTAGGTCTGCTGCCGCCCTTTTTGAAAAAGAGTAGAAAAAGGAGATTCGACATGTATTTTATTGGTGTTGACCTTGGTACTTCCGCTGTCAAACTGCTTCTGATGGACGAGGAAGGCAAAATTGTAAATATTGTATCGAGAGAGTACCCGCTGTATTTCCCGCATCCAGGCTGGTCTGAGCAGAAACCGGAAGACTGGTGGGAGCAGAGTAAAGAGGGAATCCGCGAGCTGGTAAAAGACGTAGACAAATCCCAGGTAGCCGGCATCAGCTTCGGCGGCCAGATGCATGGCCTTGTCATCCTGGATGAGAACGATAACGTCATCCGCCCGGCGATCCTCTGGAACGACGGCCGTACCGCAAAACAGACCGATTATCTGAACACCGTAATCGGAAAAGAAAAACTCTCCGAGTACACCGCAAACATTGCATTTGCAGGCTTTACCGCACCGAAGATTCTCTGGGTGAAAGAAAATGAGCCGGATAACTTCGCAAAAATCTGCAAAATCATGCTTCCAAAAGATTACCTGGCATACCGTCTCTCCGGCGCATTCGTAAGCGACTACTCCGATGCATCGGGCATGCTTCTGATGGATGTCAAGAACAAATGCTGGTCAAAAGAGATGGCAGAAATCTGCGGTATTTCCCTGGAGATGCTTCCGGAGCTCCATGAGAGCTTTGACGCTGTCGGAACCTTAAAACCGGAAGTAGCAGCAGAACTTGGACTGCCGGAGACCTGTAAAGTTGTAGCAGGAGCCGGAGACAACGCAGCAGCCGCAGTCGGAACCGGAACCGTAGGCGACGGCATGTGCAACGTTTCCCTTGGTACAAGCGGAACCGTATTCATTTCCAGCAGCAAATTCGGCGTAGACAGCCACAATGCCCTGCACGCATTCGCACACGCAGACGGCCACTATCACCTGATGGGATGCATGCTGAGTGCAGCTTCCTGCAACAAATGGTGGATGGATGAAATCATCCGCACAAAAGAATATACAAAAGAGCAGGAGAACATCACAAAACTTGGCGAGAATAATGTCTTCTTCCTGCCGTATCTGATGGGCGAGCGTTCCCCGCACAACAACCCGGATGCAAGAGGAACCTTCATCGGCCTGACTATGGACACCACAAGAGAGGATATGACCCAGGCTGTTCTCGAGGGCGTTGCCTTTGCGATCCGCGATTCCTTTGAGGTAGCAAAATCCCTCGGCATCCAGATCGAGAGAACGAAAATCTGCGGAGGCGGTGCAAAGAGCCCGCTGTGGAGACGCATGATCGCAAACGTGCTGAACATCAAAGTGGACCGTATTGAGTCCGAGGAAGGCCCGGCACTTGGCGGAGCCATGCTGGCAGCCGTTGCCTGCGGTGTCTTTTCATCCGTAGAAGAGGCGGCAGAAAAAATTGTTCGTGTGACAGAGACCATCGAGCCGGAACCGGAACTGGTTGAGAAATATGAGCACCAGTATCAGAAATTTGCAAAGATTTATCCGACCGTAAAAGATCTGTTTACAGAGCTGCTGTAATAAAAAGAGGTAAGAAATAAGATGAAGAAAGTGGAACATGGGAAAACATTTGACCGGAATGCAGCAAACCCGCCGGCGTTTGAAATCTTTCACAACACCGTGACAGAAGGCTATCCGGAGCACTGGCATACCGCAATTGAAATTATCATGCCGACCAGAGGTGAATATGAGGTTGTTGTCGGAAAAGACAGCTATAATCTGAAAGAGGGCGACATCATTATGATCAATTCCGGCGTTGTACACGGAATGAGATTCGTATCCCAGGGAGAACGGATTGTCATGCTGGTGGAACCGGGCTGTGTGGAGAATCAGGAAGAAATGGAAACGATTTTCCTGCGGCTTCCGGCCATCTACTTCAAAAAAGAGGATGAGGAAGATCCCTTCTATCTGTTTCTACGCAGCCAGATTCTGGAACTGGTGCGGGAATACGATAATGAGGGCGCAGTGATGACGCACAGAATCTGCACCGGCCTCAAAGAGCTTTTTTCAGAGTTTGGCCGCAAGGGCTTTTCGGATGCCAACGCGCAGAATACGTTCGGGGCAATGAAGCAGCAGGAATATATAGAGACTGTTTTAAGCGCCTGCCGTTATATCAATGTCCATTACATGGAGAATCTTTCTCTCGAGGAAGTAGCTGCGGTCAGCGGATTTTCCAAGTTCCACTTTACCAGAATTTTCAAGCAGTACATGAACATGACATTCTATGAGTACCTCAATTCTAAACGCGTCAAACGCGCAGAGGAGCTTCTGTACGACAAAAAGATGAGTATCACGGATGTGGCGATGAATTCCGGATTCTCTTCTTTAAGTGCCTTCAACCGTACCTTCAAGACGGTAAAGGCCTGTTCGCCGAGCGATTACCGCAGACAGCGGGAGTCGATGGTACAGGCTTTGCTGATGCAGGGATAAAAGGACTTGTATTTCACACTTTACTGTGCTAAAATGGTAGTATTCCGAGTTATAAGAATGAGATGGGGGCTTAATTTTCGTACAGGAGGGTTTGAAATGAACAAGAAACTTCATTCAGAAGCAGTAGACCAGCTTTTTGAGGCAATTTTGTGTCTGAAGAATAAGGAAGAATGCTATACTTTTTTTGAGGATGTATGCACCATCAATGAACTGCTTTCGCTGTCGCAGCGGTTTGAAGTGGCGAAAATGCTGCGGGAGAAGAGAACGTATCTGGAAATCTCCGAAAAGACGGGAGCATCCACGGCGACGATCAGCCGCGTGAACCGTTCCTTAAGCTATGGAAACGACGGATATGAGATGGTGTTTGAACGGATGGAAAAGAAAGAAAATGTGTAAAATCAAAAAAGACGGTGCGATTCCAACGCAGCCGTCTTTTTTTGATTACACATTTGTTCTTAATTTTTCTTTTTCGGATCAGAAGGCGCCGCGAGGGATGCCAGTTCATCCACCATGTGCTCGAGCATCTGTTTTTTCAGATAGACATCGAAACTCAGCAGACAGATAAACGAAAAGAGCTGGAGAAATTCCCGGTCCTCCTCCGGTGAGCTGCCGAACATGGACTTGGATACATCCGCTTTTTTCAGAAGATCTTCTTTTACGGATGCAATTTCTTCTTTTTCCATCTGGAAAATTTCGTCGTAGATATCTTTGATGGAAAAGCCGCTCTCCGTGCCGAAATACCGATCGGTGATCGGGGCGAGCAGTGTCTGGATATCCGTGATCGAGAGGATGTTTTTAAAGTAGTAAATAAAAACCAGAAGCATCATGTGCTCCGGCGAATATTTCTTTTTGACCGGCGGCGGGAGCAGCTTGTTTTTTGCATAGTTGTTGATCATTGTTTTTGTCAGAACCTTATCGGACTCGAAGCGGCGCGAAGAAGCGAGCTGTGCGTCCATAAAGGTCGTGACCTGGTCCATATATAAAGCAATGTTCGGGATTTCCCCCGGGCGGATGCCTTCGAGAGAATCCAGTGAATTCAGTAAATCATGAAGAATTTTATCTGAGTCTATCGTCATTTGTTATCACCTCACTGTTCCCATTATATAGTTTTTAATACCAGATAGCAAGGACTTTGCGAAAAAAGTTTCCATGATAAAAATGCAACGTATGTTCGTTCTTACTTGTAACCGGGGCGGATTTGTTATATACTGAGATGCATGTGAAAAGATTCGAAGCAGATGAAGGAGAAAGAACATGAATCAGACAGAAACAGGATTAAACCCGATGCAGATGGAAGCTGTGGAGTACACCGAAGGGCCGCTTCTGATCCTTGCAGGTGCCGGTTCGGGAAAGACGAGGGTACTGACGCACCGCATCGCCTCCCTGATCCGGGACAAAGGCGTCAATCCGTGGAATATTATGGCGATCACCTTTACGAACAAGGCCGCCGGAGAAATGCGTGAGCGTGTCGATAAAATCGTGGGATACGGATCGGAGCGGATCTGGGTCAGCACCTTCCATTCCAGCTGCGTGCGGATTCTGCGCCGCCATGCTGAACGTCTGGGATACGCCAACAATTTTGCAATTTACGATACCGATGACCAGAAATCGCTGATCAAGGACATCATGAAACGGCTCCAGATGGATCCGAAACTGTACCGCGACCGTGCGATCATGGCGGCAATTTCGTCCGCAAAGGATGAGATGATCGAGCCGGACCAGTACCGGATTGACGCGGGAATCGACTGGAAGCTGCAGAAGTATGCGGCAGTTTATGCGGAGTATCAGGCAGAGTTAAAGAAAAACAATGCGATGGACTTCGATGATCTGCTGGTACAGACCGTAAAATTATTCCAGCAGTTCCCGGAAGTGCTCGACTATTATCAGGAGCAGTTCCGCTATATCATGGTCGATGAGTATCAGGATACCAACACGGTTCAGTTCCGCTTTGTGAGCCTTCTGGCGGCAAAATACCGCAATCTCTGCGTTGTCGGCGATGATGACCAGTCGATCTACAAATTCCGCGGGGCGAATATTGAAAATATTCTGAGTTTTGAGCATGTATTCCCGGATGCGAAGGTCATTAAACTGGAGCAGAATTACCGTTCTACGCAGAATATTCTGAATGCGGCAAATGAAGTGATTGCGAATAACCAGGGACGAAAAGCAAAACGCCTGTGGACAGAGAACCCGGAGGGTGACCTGATCGATCTGCGGCAGTTCCAGAGCGGTTTTGAGGAGGCGGAGTACGTAGCAGGAGAAATCACGCGCGGCGTCCGCACGGAGGGAAAGAAGTACCGTGATTATGCAATTCTCTACCGTACCAACGCACAGTCCCGTCTTTTTGAGGAGAAACTGCTGCTTGCAAATGTTCCATATAAAATCGTGGGCGGTGTTAACTTCTATGCGAGACGCGAGATCAAGGATCTGCTGGCGTATCTGCGTGTGATCGAGAACCCGGAGGATGACCTTGCGGTACTGCGTATCATCAACGTTCCGCGGCGCGGTATCGGAGCGGCGACGATCAACAAAGTGCAGGACTGGGAGGCAGAGCAGGGCATCCGTTTCTACGATGCGCTTCTCGAGGCCGAGTATGTGCCGGGGCTGATGCGGTCTTTAAATAAGATTAAATCCTTCACGTCCTTTTTACAGGTACTCCGCGCGAAAGCAGATTATCTGTCGGTCAAAGAGCTGCTGAATGAAATCATCGAGGAGACCGGCTATGTAGCAGATCTGCAGGCGGAGGGAACCGAAGAAGCGGCAGCCCGCATCGAGAACATCGACGAGCTGATTTCAAAGATTGCGGATTATGAGGAGAGCGCCGAACAGCCATCTCTCGGTGGTTTTCTGCAGGAGGTTGCGCTGGTGTCTGATATCGACTCGGTGGATGAGGAGAGCGATTACGTGCTGTTGATGACACTGCATTCCGCAAAAGGACTGGAGTTCCCGAACGTATTCCTTGCCGGCATGGAGGATGGCATTTTCCCGAGCTACATGACGATCACCGGAGATGATCCGTCGGAGCTGGAGGAGGAGCGCCGTCTCTGCTACGTGGGCATCACGCGTGCGATGCAGCATCTGACATTGACGTGTGCGCGCCAGAGAATGATCCGCGGCGAAGTGCAGTACAACAAGATGTCCCGTTTTGTCAAAGAGATTCCGCGGGAGTTGATTTCCCTGGAGCGGGAGCGCGGGGAGATCGAAGACCGGAAGCCGAAGATGGACATTCCGACGAGAGGCAGCGTCTATGCGGCGATGAAGCAGGCATTTCGCGAGAAGCCGCAGCAGGCGAAAACCTTCAGCGCGCAGAAGGCGACGAAACTCAATTACGAAATCGGGGATACGGTGCGCCATATCAAGTTCGGTGTCGGCATTGTCACGGATATCGTGGACGGCGGAAGAGATTATGAAGTTACCGTCAACTTCGACCAGGCTGGTACAAAGAAAATGTTTGCTTCGTTTGCAAAACTGAAAAAGTTATAAGGAGAACGAGAGCGTGTCGGAAAACAAAATTCCGGCACGCTCTTTTTTCGACTGATGCGTCAGACGCTCAGGTGGTAATCAGGGTGGAATAGCCGTCGCGGCGCAGGCGGCGTTCCATCAGAATGGCATTTCCGAGCTGGCGGTAAGCGCCGACCTGGACCTTGAAAAAGCCGTCCTCGGCGAGAAGAAAAGCGGGATAGCCCTGGTCGAGAAGGTCGTAAAGCATACGGTCGGCATTCTGGCGGATGCGGAAAAGGCCGGTCTGGACACGGTAGAAGGTTTCTGGTGTGTCGGAAGGATTTTCCTGTTCCGGCGACGTGGGACGGGGCGAAGCGGAAGCAGTGACGGTATCTGTTGTTGAAACGGACGGACGGGCGGCTTCCGTTTCCGCAGCGCGCCGGTCAGCCTCCGTGACCGTCTCGAGATCCAGCGTTCCAAGCACTGCATCCGCGATGGCGCGGGCGATTTCTTCCTGCTTTTCATCGTAGAGCGTATTGTCCTGCTCATTGTTCAGAAAGCCGGTTTCAATCAGAAGAGCCGGCATTTTCGTCCGCCGCAGAACAACAAGCCCTGGCCGTGCCTTGACACCGAGATTCCGGAATCCCAGCTCCGAGAGCGCGCCGTTAATGTTTTCTGCCATTGTCTGTTTGATGCCGGAGTTGTCATAGACAAGCGTTTCCACGCCGGTATACTGGTTCGGTTCCTCCGAAGAATTCCGGTGAAAAGAAATAAAAAAGTCGGCATCCGCCTGATTGGCCATCTGCGCCTTTTCAAACGGCGTCTGATAAACATCGGTTGTGCGGGTATAAATGACAGAGACACCCTGCCGGGAAAGAAGCTCGCCGACCGCGATGGCGAGGGAAAGATTGTCATCCTTTTCCCTGCGTCCCTCATAGACAGCGCCCGGATCACTTCCCCCGTGTCCGGCATCGATTACGATAGTATAGGGCATAAGATCAAAGCTCCTGAAAATACGGTTCTACTTACGATATGAAGAAAGGACGAAAAAGGTTATACTTTTTTTAGTTTTATTTCATTGTATCGTATACGGGCGGTGTGTTAGAATAGGAGATAACATTAGGAAAGTGTGTCAAAAAATCTGCGGAGGATACAAAAGACACACAGATGAGAGTGAGGATTTCATGAAAATTACAATATTCAGTCTGGGGGGACTGCTTGGGCAGTATGTGACCAACACGGCGCTTCTTCACGGCGCACAGGTGACCGCCTACGTGCCGGATGCAAAAGCGATCTGGCCGAGAAAAAATCTGACCGTGATTGAGGGAAGCCTTCAGAACCGGGAACGCGTACTGGAGGCACTGCTGGAAGCGGATGCAGTCATCAGCGTGCTGACTCCGATGCGTGTGAAACATGTAAAAGAAGAAGAGACACCGCTGGCTGACGGAAACGCGATGATTCTCTCGGCCATGAAGCAGCTTGGAAAAACGCGGTTTGTGACGGTAGGCCATGTCTGCATTCATGCGTTTGGAGACTGCGAGGACAAATACCAGAGAATGAGTACGAAATTCATGCAGATTTTC
Source organism: Blautia sp. AM29-29 (assembly GCF_003480555.1). Taxonomy (NCBI): domain Bacteria; kingdom Bacillati; phylum Bacillota; class Clostridia; order Lachnospirales; family Lachnospiraceae; genus Blautia; species Blautia sp. AM29-29. The sequence goes on along the minus strand of NZ_QUJD01000012.1, from coordinate 30,331 downwards.
TGGCCAGGTGTCTATAAAGATATGCAGAAGATGGGACAGGTTCTGGCACGGAGCGATCTGAACTGGACACTGGTGCGGACGTGTCCGGGAAGAGACGGGAAAGTGAAAAAGGTAGGGCAGAACTGCAGTATTTCGCTGGACGGCAGCCAGTTCCGGCCTGGATACTCGAGAGAGGCCCTAGCGGAATTTCTGTACGAGGCGGCCGCCGATCAGCAGATGTACAGCAGAAAAATGCCCATTTTTTACAGAGAGGGGTAAGAATGGATTTTTCAATTTTATATGCACTGCAGCATCTTCACAATGCAGTGCTCGATCGGGTGATGGTGGGAATCACTTCACTTGGAAATGCGGGATGGATCTGGATTGCGCTGACCGCCGTTTTCTTAATCCTTCCGAAATACCGGAAATGCGGTGTAAGAATGGCGATCGCGCTGATTTTAGATTTGATTTTATGTAATCTGGTGTTAAAGCCGCTGGCAGCGCGCCCGCGTCCGTGCTGGATTGACGAGCAGGTAAAGCTGCTGGTTGCCGCTCCGAAGGACTATTCCTTCCCATCGGGCCATTCGGCAGCCTCGTTTGCGGCGGCAGTCTCTATTTTTGTGATGCACAAAAAAGAAGGAGCTGCCGCACTGATTCTGGCCTGCCTGATTGCATTTTCCAGACTGTATCTGTTTGTGCATTTCCCGACCGATGTCCTAGCGGGAATTGCGGTTGGTTTTATCTGTGCTTTTCTGGCTGCGAAGATCCAGAACGGTTTTCTTCTTCATTCTCGAGGTCGATAAAACGGAACGAAAGCATCAGATACAGAATTTCATCCGGGCTGGAAAGATCAGATTCTAAAATTTCCTTGATCTTTTCCAGGCGGTAGAGCAGGGTACTGCGGTGGATAAAAAGCTCACGCGCCGTCTGGACGACATTGCAGTGGTTGTCCAGATAGCAGCGGAGCGTCCGCATATAGTCACTGCCGGAGCTGTCGTCGTGCTCCTGCAGAAAGAGAAGTCTCTCATGGCACAGCATGTAGCCTGGGAGCTTTTTTGTTGCCTGATCGAGGATGTAGTCAAACGAGATATCGTTGAACGGATGCATCCGCTTGTCCGGGTATTTTCGCGTGCCGAACTGCAGGGCGATTTTTGCCTGGATATACTGGCGGCGCAGATTCATGTGGCCGTTCATGCAGCGCGAAAAGCCGGCATTTAAGGAGCTGTCCTCCACAAAGTGCACCATGCGTTCCATCAGATCGGTCATGGAAAAATCGGACAGCGTGAGGTTAAAGAACGCAACGATACCGCCGCCGTGTGGAAACGCGGAGCAGCCGGTCAGAATATTTTCCAGATAGGCGCAGACCGAGTTTGCCGTCAGGTTTTTCTGATCCATATCGGAGAGCTGCAGATAGAGGCAGCAGTAGGTGTGGCGGGAATGCCAGCCGAGCGCATCGAGAGCCTGGCTGACCGCAATATAGTCGGCCATCCGGTCGTCGAGGGTACGGAGCAGCACGGTGTGAAGCGACTGCGCCGGCGAGGTTTTCTGCATCACATTGTGCAGGAAGGCGTGATGGATCATTTCTGCAAGAAATTCAAGAAGAAAGCCTTCGGAATCAGAAAGATCCTTTTTCGTGTCGAGGAGCAGCAGGCGGTAGGCGCTCTGACCATGCTGCGTGATGTTGACGCAGAGGGAACCAAGTCCCGTTACGTGATCCGGAAAGCGGAACCATCCATCGAGATCGCGGACGGACGCGTATTCGCTGCTTTCTGTCAAGGAGAGCAGAAGCGGGCGCGTTGCATCGAGGGAGCCAAACACCTTCTCGGGAAAAAAGGAAGGTTCTTCGGACGCTGCGGCGATGATGGAAAAATCCATGCCGACCACCATCAGCGGGTGGGCAAAAACAGGCAGGGAGAGATTTAAAAGATGCTGGATCGATTTTCCGTCGAGCCGTGCCTGCATCAGCTCCTTCTGCCAGGAATCGTACGTCCAGAAAAGCTCCTGCAGGAACGAAAAAACAGCGGATACGCTGCTCTTAACGGCGATCGAAACCGGAGCCGGAAGTTCCTCCGGCAGTTCTTCGGTACAGAGAAGAAAAAGGGAGCTGCTTTCTTCCGGGAGGGAGGAAAGAGAGCCGATCTGTTCTTCTGTGCAGAGAAAGACACGGTGCGCAGTGGCTGCGGAGCCTGTCTGATAAAGAACAGGCAGCTCCAGTGTGCCGGAGAGCGGCAGGTTTTCCGGTGCAAGAACCGAAAAAGCGCTGCTTAGTTTATAAGCGAGAAATGCGGGGGAGAGCTTCATCTTATCATCCTCCCTGCGCGTGTCATATCGTAAAAATTCATAAAAACCTCCTCAGAAATGAGTGACGTTCTGCGGACGAAACCGCGGTACTTTTTATTTTAGCAGAACAAAAAGGTCTGTCAAGAAAGAAAAGACAGGGGTGCGGGAATTTTTACGGCGGCAACAAGTTAAGATTTTGTGAAGATAGTTGTGGTTTGCGGGGAAAACTGCTACAATATGGCTGATTTGGTTACTGTTCACTCAGCAGTGAAACACTTGTTGTTTCGCTGCGTAAGAACATGATTCAGGTGATTTGAAGTGGTTTTTTACAGAAGAAAAAGGAAGGTATGACTTTGATGTATCATATTATAGTAAATAAAAAATCGCGGTCGGGGCGCGGCGAGAAGCTGTGGCCGGTGATTGAGGGCGAGCTTGAGCGGCGCAGGACGGAATTTCGTGTATATCCGACAAAGTATCACGGAAGCGCACGGGAGACGGCAGCACGGCTGACCGCGAAAGGGGTATGGAATCCCGATGATGTCCTTCTGGTGATCGGCGGAGACGGTACGGCGAATGAGGCGGTCGATGGAATCACCAGCCTGTCGGATGTAAAGTTCGGTTATATTCCAACGGGAAGCGGCAACGATTTTGCGCGCGGTGCCGGAATTCCCTCCGATCCGCTGCAGGCGCTGGAAGCTGTGCTGAAAGGGGAGGAAAAGGAGATCAACATTGGAACGGCGCTTCTTGGCAGCCAAAAGCGGAGATTTCTCGTCAGCACCGGCATCGGTTTTGATGCAGGCATCTGCCACGAGGCGCTGGCATCAAAAATCAAGAATACGCTGAACCGGCTGCATCTGGGAAAACTTACGTATGTGATGATTGCACTGCGGCAGCTCTTTTATCTCGAACCGTTCACGCTGGATGCAGCTCTGGAAAACGGAGAACACCGTTCGTTTGAAAATGTTCTTTTTGCAGTGGCAATGAATTTTCCGTACGAAGGCGGCGGCTTCTGCTTCTGCCCGGAGGCGGACGGGACGGATGATCTGCTCGACGTGATGGTGGTTTCCAATCTTGCCAAATGGAAAGTCAGCTATCTTCTGCCGATGGCGCTGTTTGGACGCCACACGGGATTTCCTGAGGTACATATGGAGCGGTGCAGCAGCCTTTCCTTTCAGACAGACCGCGCGGAACCGGTCCACCTGGACGGAGAATCGGGCGGACACCGCACGGAGGAAAGGATCGGACTGGAAACGGAGCGTCTCCGCCTTTTGGGCGGCTGGGTGAAAGAAGGGATGGAAAGATGATGTTCTGGATCATATTTTTTGCAGTGCTTGCCGTCCTGGCAGCAGGTTATTTCTTTTCCATTCTGCCGGCTACATCGAGACGGCAGGAATGTCTGAAATTTGCGGAATGGAATTATGCGCACCGCGGTCTGTGGAACGCGGCGGAGGGAGTTCCGGAGAATTCTCTTCCGGCTTTTGCCCGCGCGGCAGAGCAGGGATATGCCATCGAGCTGGATATTCAGATCACAAAGGATGGCCGGATTGTGGTGTTCCACGACGACACGATGAAGCGGATGTGTGGAAACGAGGGAAAAATCAGCGATTATACGTATGAGGAACTCCAGCAGTTCCATCTGGGCGACAGCACGGAAAAGATTCCGCTGCTTCGTGAGGTACTGCAGACGGTAGACGGCCGCGTGCCGCTTTTAATCGAAATCAAGATGCCGGGACTTTCCACGGCGGTCTGTGCGGGATTTCAGAAGGAGATGGAGGGGTACACCGGTATGTTCTGCATGGAATCCTTCAACAGCCTGGCCCTCCGCTGGTGCCGCCGCCACATGCCGCAGACGTTGCGCGGCCAGCTTTCCGGCCGTTTTTCAAAGGATGATAAGGTGCATCTGATCCTGCGGATAATGGCGCGTCATCTGATGCTGAATTTTATCGGGAAACCGGATTTTATCGCCTACGACCACCGCTATGCCGACTGCCCGGGCTTCCTGATCGACCGTATGCTGTTTCGGACACCGGCATTTGCATGGACGGTAAAAGATGAGCATGTATATAACCGGACACGGAAAAAATTCGACGCGGCGATCTTTGAACATTTCCATCCCAAGGACGGTTTTCAGAAACCGATGAATTGTTTCTTAAAAAATAATAAAGCTTATTGACTTCGGTTTTCGGTGTGCTATAATTTCAGCAGGTTGAAGAGAAAAACCTCGTCAGAAAAGTGGAGGGAAACTATGAAGATAATAAAAAAATATAAGCATTTTCTTCCGGTAGTGGTTTATGGTATTTTCTATCTGAAATGTTTTCAATATCTGGAAACTCACATTACGAAAGGTTATCATCTGATTCATACTCCGTTTGATGATATGATTCCGTTCTGTGAGTTTTTTGTGATTCCTTATTTTATGTGGTTTGGATATATTGCATGGTCTGTCCTTTATTTCGGCTTCTGCAACAAGAACCGCAGAGAATATTATCAGCTGATTATCAACCTGGGAATCGGAATGACGGCGTTCCTCGTGATCTCCTATCTGTACCCGAACGGCCAGAACCTGCGCCCGACGGTATTCCCACGGGAGAACATTTTCACGGATCTGGTCAGAGGCCTTTACCTGACAGACACACCGACCAACGTATTCCCAAGTATTCACGTATATAATTCCGTAGCCGTAGCTGTTGCCGTAGAACACAGCGAGCAGCTCAAAAACCGCCCGGTATTCCGAAACGTCTGCCTGGGCCTGACGGTGCTGATTGTGTTTTCGACCATGTTTTTAAAACAGCACTCCGTATTGGATGTGTGCTGTGCGCTTGTTATGAATGCGGGAACCTGTATGCTGCTGTACCGGCCGGCAAAGGCGGGAAATGCATTGCGGACACGGGAGAAAAAAGCGAAATATAGAATGTAAAAACGGAAACGGACGGCCCGCGCACCAGAAAGTGCGCGGGCCTGACGGTTTAGGACGGGAGAGAATGGGTGATGAGTGGGATGGTAGTGCAGGAAAAATGAAATGCGTCCGTCTATTAAGAAACAAAACTTATAAAACATATAAGATATATTAATTTCATTTATAAAGATAAATATGCTATTCTGTAAGTAACGAAAGATTGTCCCGTTTTTGGGGGACTATGATTCAGACAAATGGAGGATAAAAATGAGTACAGTCAGACGCGTTTATGTGGAGAAAAAGCCGGAATTTGCGATTAAGGCGAAAGATCTGAAGCATGAAATCAAGCACTATCTGAACATCCAGACCGTAACCAACGTACGGGAGCTGATCCGGTACGATGTAGAAAATATCAGTGATGAGACATATGAGAAAGCATGTAAAGTAGTCTTTGCAGAGCCGCCGGTTGATATCTGCTATCAGGAAGATTTCCCGCGTGCAGAAGGTGCGAGAGTATTTTCCGTAGAATTCCTTCCGGGACAGTTTGATCAGAGAGCCGATTCTGCCGTACAGTGCGTGCAGTTCTTAAAAGAAGACGAGCAGCCGATCATCCGCTCCGCCGTTACGTATGTTATCGAAGGAGAGATGACTGATGAGCAGTTTGACGCAGTCAAAGCACACTGCATCAATCCAGTAGACTCCAGAGAGACAGGACTTGAAAAACCGGAAACCCTCGTGACAAAATTTGAAGAGCCGGCAGACGTCAAAATCTTCGACGGATTCATCGACATGCCGGAGGCAGAATTAAAAGCCCTGTACGATTCCCTCGGCCTTGCCATGACCTTCAAAGACTTCCTGCATATCCAGAACTACTTCCGCGGCGAAGAAAAACGCAATCCATCCATGACCGAGATCCGCGTACTCGATACCTACTGGTCCGATCACTGCCGCCATACCACCTTCTCCACCGAGCTTACCAACGTGACCTTCGGCGAAGGCGACTACTACGAGCCGATGAAAAAAAGCTACGACCGCTACTTAAGCGACCGTGAGGTACTCTACAAAGGCCGTGACGACAAATTCATCTGCCTTATGGACCTTGCCCTTCTGGCAATGAAAAAACTGAAATCCGAAGGAAAACTCGCAGATCAGGAAGAGTCTGATGAAATCAACGCATGCTCCATCGTCGTACCGGTAGATGTAGACGGAAAAGACGAAGAGTGGCTGATCAACTTCAAAAACGAGACCCACAACCACCCGACCGAGATCGAGCCGTTCGGTGGTGCAGCAACCTGCCTTGGCGGTGCAATCCGTGATCCGCTTTCTGGCAGAACCTATGTATATCAGGCAATGCGTGTGACCGGAGCCGCAGATCCGACCCGTCCGCAGAGCGAGACACTCGAAGGAAAACTTCCGCAGAAAAAACTCGTAAGAGAAGCAGCACACGGCTACAGCTCCTATGGAAACCAGATCGGTCTTGCAACCGGCTATGTCAAAGAAGTTTACCATCCGGACTACGTGGCAAAACGTATGGAGATCGGAGCTGTCCTTGGAGCAGCACCGCGCCGTGCCGTTGTCCGTGAAAATTCCGATCCGGGCGATATCATCATCCTGCTCGGCGGCCGTACTGGAAGAGACGGCTGCGGCGGTGCAACCGGTTCCTCCAAAGTACATACGACAGAATCCATCGAGACCTGCGGTGCAGAGGTACAGAAAGGAAACGCACCGACTGAGCGTAAACTGCAGAGACTGTTCCGCCGCGAGGAAGTCAGCCTTCTGATTAAAAAATGCAACGACTTCGGTGCAGGCGGAGTTTCCGTTGCCATCGGCGAGCTGGCACCGGGCCTTAAGATCAATCTGGACAAAGTACCGAAAAAATATGCCGGCCTCGACGGAACCGAGATCGCCATCTCCGAGTCCCAGGAGCGTATGGCCGTTGTCATCGACCCGAAAGACCGTGAGCAGTTCCTGAAATATGCCGCAGAAGAGAACCTGGAGGCAACCGAAGTTGCAGTCGTAACCGAGGACCCGCGTCTGGTACTCTCCTGGAGAGGAAAAGAGATTGTCAATATTTCCCGTGCATTCCTGGATACCAACGGAGCACACCAGGAGAATGATGTCTTCGTAGAGATTCCAAAAGCAGAGGACACCCCGTTAAAAAGAAGCGGTGACATTGCCGACGTGAAAGAAAAATGGCTGTCCACCCTGTCAGACCTCAACGCATGCTCCCAGAAAGGTCTTGTCGAGATGTTTGACTCCTCCATCGGAGCAGCCAGCGTGCTGATGCCGTACGGTGGAAAATATCAGCTGACTGAAACTCAGGCCATGGTTGCAAAAGTGCCGGTTCCGGATGGAAAAACCAACACCGTTACCATGATGAGCTACGGCTTTGATCCATACGTATCGAGCTGGAGCCCGTATCACGGAGCAGTCTATGCCGTAACCGAGTCCCTGTCCCGCATCGTGGCAGTCGGCGGCGATTACAGCAAAGTCCGCTTCACCTTCCAGGAATATTTCCGCAGAATGACTGAGGATCCGCACCGCTGGAGCCAGCCGTTCGCAGCACTTCTTGGTGCATACGACGCACAGATGGGCTACGGCCTGCCGTCTATCGGAGGAAAAGACAGTATGTCCGGTACCTTCAACCATATCGATGTACCGCCGACACTCGTATCCTTCGCGGTTGACGTTGCAAAATTAAAAGATGTAGTATCTCCGGAGCTGAAAAACACAGGAGACAAACTCGTGTGGATCCACCTTCCAGTCGATGCACATCTGCTTCCAGAGTACGAAGGCGTCATGGAAACCTACAGAAAACTGCATGAGGATATGCAGAACGGCCGTGTGAAAGCCGCTTATGTCGTAGACCGTCAGGGTATCGTAGCAGCCGTATCCAAGATGGCATTCGGTAATGCTCTCGGCGTAACCATCGAGCACAATGTAGACGAGAGAGATCTCTTTACTCCATATATTGCAGATCTGATCTGCGAAGTTCCGGCTGAAAAAGTCGGAGAGCTGGCAAGCACCTACACCGTCATCGGTGAAGTGACAGACAAACCGGTTCTTTCCTATAAAGACACCGAAATCACCATCCGCGAGGCCGTTTCCGCATGGAACAAACCGCTGGAAAAAGTATTCAAGACCGTATCCGGTGCAGAGCTTCCGGATGTAGATGCCCTGAATGTGGCAGCAGCAGACGAAAACGGAATTGTTGCAGACAGCTGCTATCAGGCAAAGAGCATCCACGTATGCTCCCACAAGCTGGCACAGCCGACCGTATTCATTCCGGTCTTCCCGGGAACGAACTGTGAGTATGACAGCACCAGAGCTTTCGAGCGTGCCGGTGCAAAAGTTATCACTCAGGTATTCAGCAACCTTTCCGCAGAAGACATCCGCGGTTCTGTCGATGCCTTTGAAAAAGCCATCAACCAGGCGCAGATCATCATGTTCCCTGGCGGATTCTCCGCAGGTGATGAGCCGGATGGATCAGCAAAATTCTTTGCAACCGCATTCCAGAATGCGAAGATCAAAGAAGCTGTTACCAAACTGCTGAATGAGAGAGACGGACTTGCCCTTGGTATCTGCAACGGATTCCAGGCACTGATCAAATTGGGACTCGTTCCGTACGGTGAGATTCTCGGACAGACGGAAGATTCCCCGACTCTGACCTTCAACACCATCGGACGCCATATTTCCAAGATGGTTTACACGAAGGTTGTGACCAACAAATCCCCATGGCTGGCAGGCGCCGAGCTTGGCGGTGTTTACACCAACCCGGCATCCCACGGAGAGGGACGTTTCGTAGCATCGAAAGAGTGGATCGACAAGCTGATGGCAAACGGCCAGATTGCAACCCGCTACTGCGATGTCAACGGAAACCTGACCAACGACGAGTACTGGAATGTCAACGGTTCCTACTGCGGAATCGAGAGTATCACCAGCCCGGACGGCCGTGTCTTTGGTAAGATGGCACACGCAGAGCGCCGCGACAACGGCGTAGCAGTCAACATCTACGGAGAGCAGGATCTGAAGATCTTTGAGTCCGGTGTTGCTTACTTTAAATAAAATAAAACCAAAATAGAAGATTCCCGCAGAGAGGAAGAAAGCTCCTTTCTGCGGGAATTTTTTTGTCAGAACAGTAATTTCTGGTTTCGAAAGAAAAAATTTGATTATGCGCCGCGGTGCAGTTATAACGCAATATTTTGCTTTATTAACAAAAGTAATAAGGTCAAGTAGTAGAAATATTCTGAAAAAACGAAAGATTTCGATAGTCTCAACACATTACATATATGACGGGCCCGGAAGAGAAGGACAGCGAAATAACAGGAGGGAGAAAGAAGTGTATGAGACAAGAGGAGGAACGATTTTTTCAGATCATATTCGAGAAAAACAGTCATGTGCTGTTCCGTTATATCTGCGGTCAGTTGAACAATGACCGGGAGACGGCGAAGGATGTGCTGAACGATGTATGGGAGGTATTGGTGGTAAAATTTGAAACCGTTGCCGATCTCGAAGGAGAAGAGATGACGAAATGGCTGTTCTGTGTGGCAAAAAACAAGATCAAGAATCAGCGCAGAAAACATTATTATCAGAATGAAGTTTCCTATACACAGTATCAGAAAGAGAACAGAAATGAAGGGGAGGCGGGCGCGACAGCCGAGATTGAGGAACGAATGGTGATGCAGAACTGCATCCAGAACCTGAATCCGATGGATCAGCGCATTTTCTGGGGGAGAGCATATGGATTCAGCTACAAAGAGCTCAGCGGATTCTGCAAGAAAAGCGAGCAGGCGCTGCAGTGCCAGTACAGCCGCGCAATCAAGAAACTGCAGGGAATGATGAGTCAGGAAATCAGTCTGACGAGAGCGTAGAAAATGAAAATGGTATGCAGCGGAAACCTCAACTCTTACAATCTAAAAACAATAGAAATATCTAAAAAATTCTCTGCAGGAGAATATCCTGTGTCTAAAAATAAAGTGTTACCGTTTACATATCAAAAATCCGTTTTCCTCGTTGTCGTGGCGCGGAAATTGTGTTAAAATATTTTTAGAAAATTCACACGATGTGCGAGAAGGCAGAAAGGATGAAAACAACATGAAGGATGAGTACGTAGCCTATGTAGGCACTTATACCCATGGAAGCAGCATTGGTATTCATTTATATGATGTAAATGTAGAAGAAGGCACTCTGACAGAGCGAAAAGTCATACCGGTCAACAACTCTTCCCACATTGCCCGTTCCTTAAACGGCAAATACCTGTATTCGATTGCAGATGAAGGCGTTGCAGTGTTTGCAGTGGAGGATGACGGAGACCTGACCCCGATCAACAAAGTAGACATCGACGGCATGCGCGGCTGCTATCTGTCGGTGGACAAAACCGGAAGATACCTGTTCGTGGCAGGCTATCATGACGGAAAAGTAACCGTTGTACATACCCATAAGGACGGCCGCCTCGGAAGTCTGATGGACGGCGTGTTTCACAAGGGCCTTGGCAGTGTGGCAGAGCGTAACTTCCGCCCGCATGTCAGCTGTGTCGTTCCTACACCGGACAACAAATATGTCTGCGCAGTCGACAACGGCATTGACCAGATCAAAATGTACAAGCTGAACACACAGCGTGACCGCCTGAAACTGGTGGATATCCTGCGCTGTGAGCGTGAATCCGGTCCGAGAGAGATCGTTTTCAGTGAATCCGGAAAATACGCGTATGTCATTTACGAGCTGATGAACAAAGTCGATGTATTCAGCTACCGTGATACGGGAAACGGACCGGAATTTGAAAAACTGCAGTCGATCAGCACCACATCCGCGAACGTGGACCAGGCGCACGACGCTGCATCCGGCATGTGCCTTTCCCCGGATCACCACTACCTGTTTACTTCTACAGCCGGAGACAATACCGTAGCAATGTTCCATATCGACCCGGAGACCGGCTGCCTGGAGAAGAAGTTTGCACTTCCGATCAGCGGCGAATATCCAAAGGATATTGCAATGTTCCCGGACGGAAAACATATCGCAGTGGCAAACCATGAGTCCAACACGATCACAACATTTACTATTGATTATGAGAAAAACGTGCTGGTTCAGAAAGGCCGCCCGATGAAAGTGGAGACGCCGAACTGTATTCTGATTACGAAAAAAGGCGTTCACTAAAAAAATAACGCAAAAATGCCTGCAGGAAGAACTGTATCCCGCAGGCATTTTTTGTGCTGAAGCCAGAAAGAAGCAGTCCGGCCTTTATTTCTCGTCCAGAGCCCAGACTTTCTTTACATTGTCCAGTTTGGCGCTCATGCCGACGAGCAGTGCGTCCGCCAGGACAAGAGCGGTCATGCATTCCACGACAACAACGGCGCGTGCAACGACGATCGGGTCGTGGCGGCCTTTGATTTCGATGGCAATGTTTTCACCATCTTTGTTGATGGTCTGCTGGGAAGCAGCAACGGACGGGGTCGGTTTGAAACCAGCCCGGACAACGATATCGCTTCCGTCGCTGATACCGCCTAAAATACCGCCGGCGTGGTTGGTCAGCTTGACAATGGAGCCGTCCGCATTTACATGGAAGGCATCGTTATTGGTAAGCCCGGTAGCTGTGCAGACCGAGAAACCGTCTCCGATTTCCACGCCTTTTACGGCGCCGATGGAGACGAGTGCTTTTGCAAGGTTGGCATCGAGCTTTTCAAACACCGGATCGCCGACACCGGCCGGCATATGGTGAACGACACATTCGACCACACCGCCGACGGAATTTTTTTCCGCCATGGCTTTTGTTAAAAGCTCGGAAGCCTTTTCGGCAGCCTCTGCATCCGGCATATTCAGGGCGTTATTCGCGATTTCAGCGGCATCAAAAGACTGGATTTCCACGTCACCGATGGAGCGGGTGTAGGCGGAAACGGTGATGCCAAGCTCAGAGAGCATTTTTAAGGCAATGGCACCTGCAGCCACGCGTGCGATCGTCTCGCGTCCTGAGGAGCGTCCGCCGCCGCGGTAGTCGCGGAAACCGTATTTTGCATCAAACGTATAGTCGGCGTGGCCCGGTCTGTAATAGGAAGCAATGTCGCTGTAATCTTTGGAATGCTGATCCTCATTCCATACCACCATGGAAATCGGGGTACCGGTCGTTTTTCCTTCGAAAGTGCCGGATAAAAGCTGAACGGTATCGGATTCTTTCCGTTTTGTGGTAAAGCGGTTCTGTCCCGGCTTCCTGCGGTCGAGGTAAACCTGAATATCCTCCTCGGAAAGCGAAAGGCCGGCCGGCACTCCGTCCACAACAACGCCCACGCCTTTTCCATGAGACTCTCCCCAGGTGGTCAGTCTGAAGATAGTACCAAATGATGATCCTGCCATATATAAAGTCCTCCTGAATTTTTTCGTATATTTATAAAATAACTGGAAAAGATTTCTAATAAATTATACCGGAAAGTAAAACATTCGTAAAGCTCTTTTTCAGAGACGAAATTCACCGTTATACCGTTTGACAAACGAAAAGGCAGCACGTATAATGAGAATGTATTTTCGGGCAGTGAAAGCCGGTGAAATAAAACAAACAAAAAGGAAGAGTGTGCATGAATTTTTTAGACAAAATGGAGCGAAAATATGGGAGATATGCGTTAAGCCATCTGACGATGTACATTATCGTAACGTACATTGCGGGATATATCATTGCGCTTGCGGCTCCCATCATGAGACAGTATCTGACGCTGGAACCATACTATATTCTGCATGGCCAGATCTGGCGTCTGGTGAGCTGGATTCTGATTCCGCCGAGCAGTCTCGACATCTTTACGATCATTATGCTGTTTTTCTACTACTCAATCGGAACGAGTCTTGAAAGAGCCTGGGGAGATTTCAAATATAACGTTTATATCTTTTCGGGTATTCTGATGACGATCCTCGGTTCCTTCCTGCTGTATGGAATCGAGTACGCAGTGAATGGGTATCCGGCGCTGATGGGAACTGCATTCAGCACCTATTATATCAGCCTTTCTATTTTCCTTGGCTTTGCGATCAGTTTTCCGGATATGCAGGTGCTTCTGTACTTTATTATCCCGATCAAGATCAAATGGCTGGCGTATCTTGATGTAGCGCTTCTTGCTTATAGCATGATTACCAGCATTCTGAGCGGAAACTGGGCAGGATGTGTTGTTATTTTGTGTTCCTTGGCAAACGTCCTGGTGTTTTTCCTGATGACAAGAAAAGGAAAACATAACTCTTTCCGGCAGAACAGACGCAGGAAAGAATTTAAAAAAGCCGTATCAAGAGGAGAAGCCGAATACCGCAATCCAAATGGAATCACAAAACACAAATGTGCGATTTGCGGGCGGACTGAAAAGGATGATCCGAATCTGGAGTTCCGTTTCTGCTCCAGATGCAACGGAAATTATGAATACTGCCAGGATCACCTGTTTACGCATGAACATGTAAAATAAAGAAGGAGAGAAAGTATGAGAAGAACGAAAATTGTCTGCACCATGGGACCAAATACCAACTCCCGTGACCTGATGAAAAAACTGATTGAAACCGGAATGGATGTTGCTCGTTTTAATTTTTCTCATGGAGACCACGAAGAGCAGAAAATGCGTATGAATATGCTGAAAGAGCTTCGAAAAGAGCTGAAAACTCCTGTGGCAATCCTTCTGGATACCAAAGGACCGGAAATCCGTACCGGCGTTTTGAAAGATGGCAAAAAAGTAAATCTGGTAACCGGACAGACCTTCACCCTGACAACCGTTCAGGAGACCGGAGATGAAAATCACTGTTCTGTCAGCTACACAGGCCTTACGGAAGATATCAAAGAGGGAGACACAATTCTGATCGATGATGGTCTGATCGGCCTGCGCGTAGAAAAAGTAAATGCACCGGAAATTGTCTGTACCGTAGTAAATGGCGGCGAGCTCGGAGAAAAAAAGGGTGTGAATGTACCAAACGTTTCGATCAATCTTCCGAACCTGACGGAGAAAGACAAAGGAGATCTTCTCTTTGGTATTGAACAGGATATTGATTTTGTAGCGGCTTCTTTTATCCGGAATGCAGAGGCAATTAACGAAATCCGTGAGTTCCTTGTGGCAAACGGAGGAGAGCGTATTGATATCATTGCCAAGATCGAAAATGCGGAGGGTGTGCAGAACATCGACAGCATCATCGATGCGGCAGATGGTGTGATGGTTGCAAGGGGAGACCTTGGTGTAGAGATTCCGGCGTGCCAGGTACCGCATGTACAGAAAATCATCATTGAAAAATGCAATCATAAATACAAACCGGTTATCACAGCAACCCAGATGCTGGATTCCATGATCCGGAATCCGCGCCCGACCCGTGCAGAGGTAGCCGATGTTGCAAATGCAATTTATGATGGAACGGATGCGATCATGCTCTCCGGCGAAACAGCAGCCGGAAAATATCCGGTCGAGGCAGTTACCATGATGGGAGAGATTGCCGAGCAGACGGAGCGTTATCTGAAATTCGAAGATTACCGCGATGGAAAAGCGCTGGAAGGAAAGCTGAATGTTTCCGCGGCAGTCGGAAGTGCAGCCGTTTCTATGGTAGAACACATCAAAGCAGCCTGCATTGTGACCCCGACGATGTCCGGTCAGACCGCAAGACTGATCTCCAACCTTCGTCCGAGCGTACCGATTTACGGCGTTACCCCATATGAATGGGCAAGAAGAAAAATGCAGCTCTACTGGGGCGTTCGTCCGGTGACCGGATACGAGGAAGATTCTACGGAGAACATCATTTCCCATGCTATGTATATGGTGCGCCGTGAGGAGCTTGTAGAACGCGGCGATATGGTTATTTTTACGGCCGGAGACCCTGCTACTAACGAGGTGACGGGTGAAGGATATATGACAAACATGCTTCACATTATTCAGGCAAAATAAGCAGAAGAAGGAGACAAAAGAGAATGACGAAGAAGCCTTTTGTAACAAAAGAAAAACTGGAAGAAATCGCAGCAGCAGTACCAACTCCGTTTCACATTTACGATGAAAAAGGAATTCGTGAGAATGCGAAAGCAGTAAAGGAAGCTTTTTCCTGGAATCCGGGATTTCGTGAGTATTTTGCTGTAAAAGCGAACCCAAACCCGACACTGATCAAAATGCTGGGTGAATATGACTGCGGATGCGACTGCTCTTCTTACACGGAGCTGATGCTTTCCGATGCGATGGGATTTGAGAAAGATAAAATCATGTTTTCATCCAACGTAACACCGGCTGCAGAGTATCAACTGGCTGCAGAGCTTGGTGCGATCATTAACCTTGATGATATTACGCATATTGATTTTCTTGAGAAAACATTGGGTTACATTCCGAAGAAAATCTGCTGCCGTTATAACCCGGGCGGACTGTTTAAAATCAGCACCGACATCATGGATAATCCGGGAGATGCCAAATACGGTATGACAACCGAGCAGATTTTTGAGGCATTCCGCATTCTGAAGGCAAAAGGGGCAGAAGAGTTCGGCATCCATTCCTTCCTTGCAAGTAATACCGTAACCAACGATTACTACCCGGTTCTGGCAAAAACACTGTTTGAGCTGGCTGTAAAGCTGCAGAAAGAGACAGGCGTAAAAATCAAATTCATCAATCTTTCCGGCGGTGTCGGAATCCCGTACAAACCAGGTCAGGAAGGCAATGACATCCGCGTGATTGGTGAGGGTGTACATAAAGTGTACGATGAAGTCCTCGTTCCGGCCGGCATGGGCGATGTTGCAATTTACACGGAGATGGGCCGTTTCATGATGGGACCGTACGGCGGACTCGTTACCCGCGCCATCCATCAGAAACACATTTACAAAGAGTATATCGGCTGTGATGCATGCGCGGTCAATCTGATGCGGCCGGCAATGTACGGCGCTTACCACCACATCACGGTGATGGGAAAAGAAGATCAGCCGTGCGACCACAAATATGACGTAACAGGTTCCCTGTGCGAAAACAACGATAAATTCGCGATCGACCGCATGCTTCCGGAAGTGGAAGTCGGAGACCTCCTCTTCATCCACGACACCGGCGCACATGGATTTTCCATGGGATACAACTACAACGGAAAATTAAAATCTGCAGAGGTTCTGTTAAAAGAGGACGGCAGCTTTGAAGTCATCCGCCGCGCAGAAACCCCGAAGGATTACTTCGCTACACTGGATGGAACACCGGAATATGAAAAGATGTTTGGAAATAAATAAGAGATAACAACAGTAAAACCCCTTTCAAAAAGAACCATGCGGCAGATGGCCGGTTCTTCGAAAGGGGTTTTCTTTCTTTCAAAAGCTGTTTTTTTGAAGGGAAGACAATAAAAAAAGATCTGCATCAACGTTCGTTTTTGCAGATCTTTTTTAGCTATGCCGCTGGCCGGACTCGAACCGGCACGGTTATTCACCGCTTGATTTTGAGTCAAGTGCGTCTACCAATTCCGCCACAGCGGCAGTGTTCGTAATCAGAACAAGATATATTTTACCATAAAAACAAGAAGGACGCAAGAGAAAAAAATGGAATAATTATCATAAAAACTTTCTAAAAAAGATTGACGAAAGGAAAAAATAGAAGTATAGTGTAGATAGTTTAGTACCATACTAAATTTTACATCATAAGTTCAAATAACGATTTATCGAAAACGCCATCGTTAGATGGTCCACAGTGTGTGGAACGAAAACTGTTGTCTTCATGGACAGCAGTTTTTTTGTTGTCTAAAATTAGAAATGAAACATGGTTATGATTCAGTACCGTGGGAACAGCAAGAACCAGGAAGTAGAATTGTTGAAAATAGGAAAGAAAAGATGTAAAAAATCAAAATATATGGTAAAATTAGATAAAATGTAGAAAATGGAGGAAAGAACAGATGAAAGGGGAATATTATCTCGGACTTGATATGGGAAGCAGTTCGGTTGGATGGGCTGTGACAAATGAGAAGTACGAAATTTTGCGCGCACATGGAAAAACACTTTGGGGTGCACGGCTATTTGACAGTGCACAGACTGCAGAAGAGAGAAGAGGGTTTCGGACAGCAAAACGAAGATTGGATCGTCGTAATTGGAGAATAGAATTGCTGCAGAAAATTTTTGCGGAAGAAGTAGAAAAGATAGATGATGGATTTTTTCGCAGAATGAAAGAGAGTCGTTACTGGCCAGAGGATAAGCGTGACAGGCAGGGAAAGTGTCCGGAACTTCCCTATGCATTGTTTGCGGATGATGATTACACAGACAAAGAATATCATAAACAGTTTCCAACCATCTATCATCTGAGAAAATGGTTAATGGAAACTGACGAAACGCTTGATATTCGCCTGATATATCTTGCTCTGCATCATATGATGAAACACAGAGGCCATTTTCTATTAAACGGAAATATCGAACAGGTAAGAGAATTTCAGACAACATTTGAACAGTTCCTTGAAGCAGTGAGGGCAGAAGAACTTGGCTTTTCTTCCGAGATTGGAGTGGAAAGAAGCAAGGAAATAGAGGCAATTTTAAAAGACCGAACATTGACCAAATCTGCGAAAAAGACAAAAGCAGTAAAAGCAATGCGGGCAGAAACATCCTGTGAAAAAGAGTGGCTGGGATTGATTACCGGTGGAACAGCAAAACTGGGAAATCTGTTTGGGGAAAAACAGATGGATACACTGGAACGGCCAAAACTTTGCTTCGCAGATGCAGGTTATGAAGAATACGCTGGAGAGATCGAAGCAGAGCTGGGAGAAAAATATGTATTAATTGAACACGCAAAAGCAGTGTACGATTGGGCTGTTCTGGCTGATATTTTGCAGAACTATTCTTCTCTTTCAGAGGCAAAAGTGGCACTTTATGAAAAGCATAAAAAAGATCTGAAAGATCTGAAAAAGCTGGTCAGAGAGAATCTTTCAAGGGAAGAATATCAGAGACTGTTTGCAAAAAAGGATGAAAAAGCTAATTATTATGCGTATATCAAGGCACCAAAACAATGTAGTCAGGAAGACTTTTACGGTTATCTGAAAAAGAATATTCTGGGCAAGATATCAGATGTGACGAAAGCATCCTGCATGCAGAAGGAAATGGAAATGGGAACGTTTCTTCCGAAACAGACTGTAAAAGACAACAGTGTCATTCCATATCAGATTCATTTATATGAATTAAATGCAATCCTGAAAAATCTGGAAGATAAAGTTCCGCTACTGAAAGAGAATGGAGAGAAGATTCAAAAGATTTTCACATTCCGCATTCCGTACTACGTAGGACCCTTAAACGGAATTCGAAAAAAAGGGGAGAAGAGTAACTGGGCGGTACGAAAAGAAGGCAAAATATATCCATGGAACTTCGATGAGATGGTAGATTTGGAAGCAAGTGCAGAGCAGTTTATTCGAAGAATGACGAATAAATGTACTTATCTGCCAAGTGAAGATGTTTTACCAAAGTATTCTCTGCTGTACAGCAAATACGAAGTTTTAAATGAATTAAATAATCTGCGTTTGGATGGAGAAAAGATATCTGTAGAGCAGAAACAGAAAATATATGAAGAAGTATTCCAGAAAAGCAGAAAAGTTACACAGAAAAAACTGAAAAACTATTTAGTGAAAGAAGGAATTACCGGAAAAGAAGTTGAAATTACCGGAATTGATGGTGATTTCAAGAGTTCTCTTACGGCATACCATGACTTTAAAGAGAAATTAACAAATTTGTCACTGAACCAGGCGGAAAAAGAATGCATCATCCTGAACGTAACGCTGTTTGGAGATGATAAAGCGATACTGAAACAGAGATTAAAGAAACTGTTTCCGGAGTTGACAGAAAAACAAAGAGACAGCATAAGTAAACTGCCGTATCGTGGTTGGGGAAGACTCTCAAAAGCGTTTTTGGAAGAGACGGAAGCACCGGCACCGGAAACGGGAGAGGCATGGTCTATTATTCGGGCTTTGTGGGAGACGAATGACAATCTGATGCAACTGCTTAGCGAAAAATATTTGTTTGCATCGGCAATCGAAGAAAAGAATGGAAACGAACAGAAAAAACGGGATATTTCGTATGAATTAGTCGAGGAACTTTACGTATCACCGGCAGTGAAGCGGCAGATTTGGCAGAGCCTTTTGATTGTAAAGGAAATCTGTAAAGTAATGGGAAACCCACCGAAACGTGTTTTTATAGAAATGGCAAGAGAAAAAACCGATCAGGGAAGAACCTCTTCAAGAAAAAAGAAACTGCTGGAACTCTATAAAAAATGTAAAGCGGAAGAAAAAGACTGGATAGATGAGATTGAAAAACGTTCCGATGCGGAAATGAGAAGAGACAAGCTGTATTTGTATTATACGCAAAAAGGAAAATGCATGTATTCCGGTGAAACAATTGAACTGGAGGAATTGTGGGATAATCAGAAGTATGACATTGATCATATTTTTCCACAGTCCAAAGTGATGGATGATAGCCTGGATAACCGGGTACTTGTAAAGAAAAAGTGTAATCAGATGAAAGAGGATAAATATCCGATCGATGAAACAGTTCGGAAAAAAATGCAGCCATTCTGGAAATCTTTAGTGGATGCCGGATTGATCAGTGAAGAAAAATATAAACGGCTGATAAGAAGAAACGGATTTGAACCGTCTGAATTGGCTGGATTTATTTCCAGGCAGCTGGTGGAAACTCGTCAGAGTACAAAAGCGGCAGCAAGTATTCTGCAGCAGGTGATCCCGGATACACAGATTGTTTATGTGAAAGCGCCAACCGTTTCAAAGTTCCGTAAGGATTTTAAATTTCTGAAGGTACGGGAGATGAATGATTATCATCATGCGAAGGATGCTTATTTGAATATTGTCGTTGGCAACGCATATTTTGTAAAATTCACATCAAATCCGATTCACTTCATTAAGGAAAATCCGGGAAGAAGTTATAATCTGAAGAAGATGTTTGAACAGGAAAGAATTGAACGAAACGGAGAAATTGCCTGGGAAGGCGGGAACGGAACCATTGTGACAGTTCGAAAGTTTATGGAAAAGAACAACATTCTTGTGACGCGAAGATCGTATGAGGCAACAGGTGCATTGTTTGACCAGCAGATTGTCAAAAAAGGAAAAGGTCAGGTTCCGATCAAGAGCAGTGATGAACGGCTTTGTGATATACAGAAGTATGGAGGATATAACAAAGAGGCGGGAGCTTACTTTGTACTGGCAGAATCGGAGGGCAAAAAGGGAAAGAAAATACGAACAATCGAGTATGTGCCGATTCGTCTGAAAAAGGAAATTCAGAAGTCAGAAGAAAATATAATTCGGTATCTGGAAGAGGAAAGACAGTTAAAGAATCCGCGAGTGCTGGTGCCGGAAATCAAAATAGATACTCTGTTTTGTGTGGACGGATTTTATATGTGGGTTTCCGGAAGATCAGGAGATCAGCTATTGATGCAAGGTGCAAATCAGCTGGTACTTTCCCAGGAAGAAATGGAAATACTGAAAAAAATAGTACAGTACGTGGAACGTAAAAAACAGAATAAAGAACTGAAAATTTACGATTCCGACCATTTAGAAGAAAAGAAGGTGGTGATGCAGTATGAAACCTTTTTAAATAAATTAACAAATACGGTATATGCAAAAAAACTTGGAGCACAGGCAAAGACATTAACGGAAAAAAGAGAAAAATTTAAAGAATTATGCATAGAAGAAAAGTGTATCGTTTTGTATGAAATTTTACATTTTTTCCAGTGCCAGAGTGTTACCGCTGATTTGAAATTAATTGGAGGATCTGGAAGAGCAGGAATTTTGTATCTCAACAAAAATATAACCGATTGCAGTCGAATCGAAATGATTCATCAATCGCCAACCGGTATTTACGAGCAGGCAGTAGACCTGAATGCATTATGAGCTGGCGGATTGTGGTTATTTCCAAACGGGCAAAGCTGGACTATCAGCTTGGTTATCTTGTGGTGCGAAATGAGGAAGTAACAAAAATACATTTAAGTGAAATATCAACCATTCTGATTGAGTCAACAGCAGCAACAGTCACAACAAGTCTGCTGGCAGAGCTGACAAAAAAGAAAATAAAAGTGATTTTTTGCGATGAAAAGAGAAATCCATCGTCGGAACTGGTTGGGTATTACGGAAGTCATGATACCAGCAATAAGGTCAGAAAGCAGATTCAGTGGAGCCGGCACAGTAAAGAAGCGATCTGGACAGAGATTGTGACGGAAAAAATACGAAAACAGAAGGAACTGTTAAAAAATCTGGGAAAGGAAGAAGCGGGTCTGTTAGAAGCATATTTACAGGAGATTGGCTGGAACGATGAGACAAACCGGGAAGGGCATGCGGCAAAGGTATATTTTAATGCGTTGTTCGGTATGACATTTACCAGAACTGCGGATTGTCCGGAAAATGCAGCGCTGAATTACGGATATAGCATTTTGTTGTCTGCGTTTGCGAGAGAAATTGTAGCGAGCGGTTATATTACACAGCTCGGACTCTTTCATGATAATATGTTTAATCAGTTTAATCTGGCGTCCGATTTGATGGAACCGTTCCGTGTCCTGATTGACCGGGAAGTAATCCAAATGCAGAGGAAAGAATTTACGCATGAGGAAAAAATACAATTGGTCAATGTATTAAACAACGAAGTCATGATAGACGGGAAAACACAGTATGTGAATAATGCCATAAAAATTTACTGTAAAAGTGTATTTGATGCCTTAAATGAGAATGACAGTGCATTGATCCGGTTTTACGGCCTATGAGTTATCGTTTTATGAGAGTATTGGTACTGTTTGATCTTCCGGTGCTGACGGGCGATCAGAGAAGAGAATATGCGAGATTTCAAAAGTTTTTATTGAAAAGCGGATTCCTGATGCTCCAGGAATCCGTATACTGTAAGCTTGCGTTAAATACAACTGCAGTGAATGGAATCGTGGATCAGATTCATAAAAATAAGCCGGAAGAAGGCCTGCTACAGCTTTTAACGGTGACTGAGAAGCAGTATGCGAAAATGGATCTGATTGTTGGGAACGTAAAGAGCGAAGTGTTGAATACGGATGAAAGGCTGGTGATTTTATGAAACTGGTACATGTGGACTTGGAAAAACCTATTGCGATTCATCGGAACTGTCCCACGGAATGGATTATAGAATCACCGGAGCTGTTTTTAAAATATGTGGAGCAGCTGCAAAAACAAAATCAGGGAGAGGAGGGAAATTTCGTACTTTCTAAAGCTGACACAGAGCTGAATATGAAAAGAGATGTGGAATTGGTATTAACGCCCTTTTCTCTTGATTTTGCGGATCACAGAATACAAAAACGGTTATTTACAGAGCTGGTCAAAAGTGCGCAAAATGAAGAAATGTTTCTGGAAACACAGAGAATTATTGCGGAACTGAAGAAATACATCTATCAATTGGAAGCTGTCAGTGGGTACGAATTGGAACAAAATGAGGAAATCGATTTGAGCGCACTCCTAAAATTGATGGGAGTTCAGACAGAAACCGAAAAAGAGATGGGACTTCTGGAAAAATTAACGCAATATATCAAAGTTATGGCCGAACTTCTCCAAAAAGAACTGGTGATTTTAGTCAATATTCGATCCTATCTGAACGAAACACAAATAAACAAACTCTCCCAAATGGCATGCTACTATGAAATATCCTTGCTTTTCATAGAAAATATACAAAGGGACTTTTCGAATCAGAGAGAATATTATATAATTGACAAAGATGGATGTGATGTCTATTAATATCCATCGGATGTTTGAGTACCTGTTTTGTGCAGATGAAAGCAGTTCATTTTTAAATTTGAGGTTTGAGAATGATGTAAAAATGTATGGTACTCAAACAAATGCCGTCAGAGTCCCAATTTGCCGCCTGTTTGAGAATGATGTAAAAATGTATGGTACTCAAACAAGGAGTAGTGAGCAATGAGAACAGAAAGCGTTTGAGAATGATGTAAAAATGTATGGTACTCAAACCTTCCATGAGGGCGACTGTCTTGCAACACTGTTTGAGAATGATGTAAAAATGTATGGTACTCAAACTTCAGTGTCACGGCGTCGTGTGTCTGCTGGGTTTGAGAATGATGTAAAAATGTATGGTACTCAAACCTTGTACATCGGCTGTCCGTCAACTTCCATGTTTGAGAATGATGTAAAAATGTATGGTACTCAAACTATTTTGTGCGCTTTTGGGCATCCCGGATCAGTTTGAGAATGATGTAAAAATGTATGGTACTCAAACAGAAATCTGGCCGATCTGGTGAAGATCTCGGTTTGAGAATGATGTAAAAATGTATGGTACTCAAACAGGACGCAAGCGTCGCCATTCATCAGCCAGGTTTGAGAATGATGTAAAAATGTATGGTACTCAAACAGTATTACGAAGAGGGTTATATTTATATTAGTTTGAGAATGATGTAAAAATGTATGGTACTCAAACAATCCGATAACCCTCCAATGTCGTTTCCGGGTTTGAGAATGATGTAAAAATGTATGGTACTCAAACTTTTTCTTGTTGTTGTCCAGTCGTGTTGTCGTTTGAGAATGATGTAAAAATGTATGGTACTCAAACTTTCCACCTCCCCTAAATCTGTAAGTAATGGTTTGAGAATGATGTAAAAATGTATAGTACTCAAACATTTTCAGGGCAAATTCTGCTAAATCGTACGTTTGAGAATGATGTAAAATTTATTTTTGTGAACAACAAGAATAGATAATTCAAAATGAAATATTCAGAAGACAGTATGAAATCGACTTAATTGTCTTTTTCTTGCTGTCTTTTTCCTTGTCTCAAAGCGCCGCACCATGTATAATAAAACCACAAGAATTTCATTTCATAGTTTTTACAGGAGGAACCTGAATCATGATCCTTGCAATAGACATCGGCAACACGAACATCGTCCTTGGGTGTGTGGAAGGGAAAAAAACATACTTCATCGAAAGACTCTCCACGGACAAGGCAAAAACAGAGCTGGAATACGCAGTCAGCCTGAAAAATGTACTGGAACTGTATGAGATTCCGGTGGAGCAGATCGAAGGAGGTATCATCTCTTCCGTTGTTCCGCAGGTGACAGAGCTCTGCCGGAGTGCGGCAGAAAAAGTGATTAAAAAGCCGGTCAAAGTTGTCGGCCCCGGTGTGAAGACCGGACTTAATATCAAACTGGACGACCCCGCAACGGCAGGAAGCGATCTTGTTGTTGTAGCAGTAGCAGCGCTGAATGAATACACATGTCCGCAGATTCTTATCGATATGGGAACTGCCACGACGATGAGTGTACTTGATCAGAAAGGAAGCTTCATCGGAGGCGTGATTCTTCCGGGACTTCGTACTTCGCTGGATGCTCTCGTATCAAATGCCGCGCAGCTTAGCCAGACCAGTCTGACAGCACCGAAAAAAGTCATTGGCAAAAATACGCTGGACTGTATGAAAGGCGGTATGATTTATGGAAACGCTGCCAGCATCGACGGCATGATCGAACGGATGGAAGAAGAACTTGGCTGCAAATGCACGATTGTGGCTACCGGAGGTCTGGCGAAAGCTGTGATTCCGCACTGCAGACATGACATCATCATCGATGAGAATCTGCTCCTGAAAGGTCTTCAGATCATCTACGAGAAAAACAGGTAGGGAAACCGTTTGTTGACAAAGTTTGCGAATTGTTATAACATATGTATAACAAAACGATACGAGAAAGCAGGGTGTAACTATGTATTATGAGACAATACAGATCGATTTCAACAGCGATGAAGCGATCTATATCCAGCTGAGAAATCAGATTATTCTGGGTATTGCCACTTCCAGAATTCAGGAAGGAGATACTCTACCTTCGGTAAGACAGCTCGCAGACAATATCGGTATCAACATGCATACCGTAAATAAGGCCTACAGCGTACTCCGGCAGGAGGGGCTTCTTTCGATTGACCGAAGAAAAGGAGCCGTTATCTCTATCGATGCGGATAAACTGTATGCCATGCAGGAACTGCGCGAAGATCTGCAGGTGATTCTTGCAAAAGCCGTCTGCAAAAATATATCAAAAGAAGAAGTACATCAGCTTGTAGATGAAATTTACAGCAATTACGCAGACGAAACATGAAGGAGACAATAGTATTATGAGAGAAGGATATACCAGTCAGGCAAAAAAAGCACTGGCATATGCGGTTAGGACAGCTGAAAAATGTGGACATAATTACGTAGGAACCGAACACCTTCTGATCGGACTTCTGAACGTGGAGGATGGCACAGCAGGCATGGTGCTTTCTGAGTTTCACGTAGATGCCGGACAGCTTACCGAACTGATTGACCGTCTGATTGCACCAGGCGGAAACACCGTGACCGAATCCCGACCGGGCTATACTCCGCGGGTACGCAGAGTGCTTGAAAATGCAGAAGCGGAGGCAGCGCGTTTTAAGAGCAGAGCTGTGGGAACCGAGCATCTGCTGATCGCAATCTTAAAAGAAAGTGACTGTGTTGCTACCCGTTTGCTTTTTACCATGGGGATCAACATTCAGAAACTATATGGAGCAATCCTTACTGCCATGGGCGAGGCACCGCTGCAGGGCGGTGCAAGCGGAAATGCAAATACCGGCCGCGGACCGCAGACAAGAGGTGGAGCGCAGACCAGCGAAACGCCGGCACTGGACCAGTACAGCCGGGATCTAACTGAGCTTGCGCGCGAAGGAAAACTCGATCCGGTTGTCGGCCGTGGGCAGGAAATTGAGCGTGTCATTCAGATCTTAAGTCGCCGGACAAAAAACAACCCGTGTCTGATCGGAGAGCCGGGTGTCGGAAAAACGGCGATTGCGGAAGGTCTGGCGCAGCGGATTGCCCTTGGCATTGTGCCGGAAACGATCCGCGATAAGCGAGTTGTTGTCCTTGACCTTTCCGGAATGGTAGCCGGAAGCAAATACCGCGGTGAGTTCGAAGAACGTATCAAACGTGTCGTCAAGGAAGTGACGGACAATGAAAATATTCTGCTGTTCATCGATGAACTTCACACCATCATCGGGGCCGGCGGTGCAGAGGGAGCACTCGATGCATCCAATATCTTAAAACCGTCCCTTTCCCGCGGAGAAATTCAGCTCATCGGTGCAACCACGCTCGAAGAATACCGTAAATACATCGAAAAAGATGCCGCATTGGAGCGCCGTTTCCAGCCGGTGAAAGTAGAAGAACCGACAGAAAGCGAAGCACTTGATATCTTAAAAGGCCTGCGCCCATACTACGAACGCCACCACGGCGTGGAAATCACCGATGAAGCACTGGAAGCAGCCGTAAAAATGAGCGTCCGCTACATCAACGACCGTTTCCTGCCGGATAAAGCCATCGATCTGATCGATGAGGCATCCGCAGGCGTACAGCTCGCCGGCTACCAGGTGCCGGACAACATGGCAAAAGAGGAGCAGACACTGTTCGAAGTACAGAAAGAAAAAGAATCCGCGATCAGTACCGGCGATTTTGAGCAGGCAAAAGAACTGCAGGCGCGCCAGCAGGAGCTCGAAAAAGATCTGGAGCAGATCCGAAAACGCTTTGAACGCCGTTGCAAAAACAAAAAACTGCAGGTAACAGAAGAAGAAATCGCAAAAACCGTATCCACCTGGACGAAAATTCCGGTACAGCGTCTCGCGGAAGGAGAATCGAAACGTCTGGCAAGACTGGAGCAGACACTCCATAAACGCGTTGTCGGCCAGGAAGAAGCCGTGACAGCTGTGGCAAAAGCCGTAAAACGAGGCAGAGTCGGATTAAAAGACCCGAACCGTCCGACAGGATCCTTCCTGTTTCTTGGACCGACCGGTGTCGGAAAAACAGAACTTTCCAAAGCACTCGCCGAGGCAGTTTTCGGTACAGAGCAGGCCCTGATCCGCGTTGATATGTCGGAATACATGGAGAAACACAGCGTTTCCAAGCTGATCGGTTCCCCTCCGGGATACGTTGGCTACGAGGAAGGCGGCCAGCTCTCTGAAAAAGTGCGCCGCAACCCGTACAGTGTGATCCTGTTCGATGAGATCGAGAAAGCTCACCCGGATGTGTTCAACATTCTGCTGCAGGTACTTGATGATGGCCATATCACCGACGCGCAGGGCAGAAAAGTTGATTTCAAACAGACCTGCATTATCATGACATCCAATGCCGGAGCACAGAACATTGTAGCGCCGAAACGCCTTGGATTCCTTTCGACAGAAGATGAGCGGAAAGACTACGAATACATGAAGGGCCAGGTGATGGAAGAAGTCAAACGGATGTTTAAGCCGGAATTCCTGAACCGAATCGACGAGATTATTGTATTCCATCAGCTTACCAAGGCGGATATGAAGAAGATTCTGCAGATTCTGCTCAAAGATCTGGAGCGCCGCTGCAAGGAGCAGATGGACATTGAATTGAAAGTCCGTGACACCGTGAAAGAATATCTCGTGGAAAACAGCTTCGACAGCAAGTACGGTGCCCGCCCGTTAAAACGCGCGATCCAGAGCAAAATTGAGGATCCGCTCGCAGAAGCCATCCTGAACGGAGAAGTGAAAAAAGGCGATACCGTTGCGGCTGGAATGAATAAGAAAGAGATTACATTTAAGGTTCTTGAGAAAAAATAATATAAAATTCCATAAATTATATGGTAAAATCTTTTCGATTATGGTATGATTTTCACAAACAAACGAAACACCACAAAAGACAAGACCAGGAGGGCATTTACAAATGTCAGTAGTAAAAGAATTAATCCGCACAGAGGCAGACGGAGGCATCAGCTTCGGAGATTATGAGCTTGCGGCAAAGGCAAAAAAATCTGATTTTGAGCACAGAGGAGATCTGTATAAAGTAAAAACCTTTAAGGAAATCACAAAGCTGGAGAGAAACGGACTGTTCGTATACGAATCTGTTCCGGGAACCGCAGTTACCGATCTGAACGTATTCGACGGCGGCATGACCTTCAAAGTAGAAGGACCGGAGGATGCACAGATCACCGTTGAAATGGAAGCAGAGACCGAATACAAGGTGCTGCTCGACGGTGTAAACGTTGGCCACATGACCACAAACCTCGGCGGAAAACTTTCCTTCAGCGTAGAGCTGGAAAAAGCAGAGAATGTAGCAGTAGAAATCGTAAAAGCATGATGAAATAAGAAAAGAAGGCTGTCGCAGAACGTGTGCGGCAGCTTTTTTTGACAATTATAAGGGAGACACAACTATGGCAAAAGCAAAAAAAACAGCCTTTTTCTGCCAGAACTGCGGATATGAGTCAGCAAAATGGATGGGCCAGTGTCCGGCGTGCAGAGAATGGAATACGTTTGTGGAGGAACCGACGGCGGCCAAAACACCGGCGGGAAACCAGGGGCTCGGAAGCCACAGCGCAGCGGGCAGAAAGCCGGTGCATCTGACGGAAATTTCAACAGGAAAAGAAGAGCGTATCCCGACGGGAATCGGAGAACTCGACCGGGTGCTCGGCGGAGGAATCGTGCCGGGTTCCCTGACACTGGTCGGCGGCGATCCGGGAATTGGAAAATCCACACTCCTTCTGCAGGTGTGCCGCATGCTGTCCACAGCAGGACATCAGGTTTTATACATTTCCGGCGAGGAGTCCCTGCGCCAGATCAAACTGCGCGCCGTGCGGATCGGAGAATTTAATGAAAATCTGTCCCTGCTCTGTGAGACGAATCTTGACATCATCCGCGCCGTCATGGAAAAAGAGAAGCCGGAGATTGCCGTCATCGACTCGATCCAGACCATGTACAACGAGGAGGTCAGCTCCGCGCCGGGCAGTGTATCCCAGGTCCGGGAATCGACGAATGTGCTGATGCAGATTGCAAAGGGAATGGGAATTTCGATCTTTATCGTCGGTCATGTGACAAAAGACGGTAATGTGGCCGGCCCACGTGTGCTGGAACACATGGTAGATACCGTGCTGTACTTCGAGGGCGACCGTCATGCGTCCTACCGGATTCTACGCGGCGTCAAAAACCGTTTTGGTTCTACAAATGAGATCGGCGTCTTCGAAATGCAGACAGAGGGACTCGTGGAAGTGAAAAATCCATCGGAGTACATGCTGAACGGACGGCCGGAGGGAGCTTCCGGTTCGGTTGTCGCATGCTCCATGGAGGGAACGCGCCCGATCCTGATCGAGATTCAGGCACTGGTCTGCCACAGTAATTTCGGAATCCCGCGCCGCACCGCAGCAGGATGCGATTTCAACCGTGTGAACCTGCTGATGGCAGTGCTGGAAAAACGCGCAAGAGTCAATCTTTCGACAAGCGATGCCTACGTCAACATCGCAGGCGGAATCAAGATGAATGAGCCGGCGATCGATCTTGGCATCGCACTTGCCGTCGTATCGAGCTACAAAGATCAGGTGATCGATGAGAAAACGGTCGTATTTGGCGAGGTCGGCTTAAGCGGTGAGGTCCGCGCCGTCAGCATGGCGGAACAGCGTGTACTGGAAGCAAAAAAACTGGGCTTCGAGCGGGTGATTTTACCTGCTGTCTGCATGAAGTCCGTGGAGAAAATCGGTGGAATCGCACTGATTCCGGTGGAAAATATTCAGGATGCGATTCTGCGCGTGGGGAAAAATTAGAAGGAAGTTGTGGAAAAAGGACCGGCGTGTGATGCGTACGGTCTTTTTTAAAAAATTCAGATAAAATATAAAATATGCAGAATTAACTATATTTTTCTAAAAATAAGAAAATTCGAAAAAAGGTGTTGACTTTTGCTTTTGGCGGTGTTATTATAACTAAGCTGTCAGCGAGAGCTGATGCGAATGAGTTCTTTTGAAACAGAAAAACTTAGTTCGGAGCCGGGTGGCTGCCGCGGGTTGCAAAAACTGCTTCAAAAAAACC
>NZ_QUJD01000012.1:0-434 GCF_003480555.1 Blautia sp. AM29-29 | reverse complement strand
GCGTGTGATGCGTACGGTCTTTTTTAAAAAATTCAGATAAAATATAAAATATGCAGAATTAACTATATTTTTCTAAAAATAAGAAAATTCGAAAAAAGGTGTTGACTTTTGCTTTTGGCGGTGTTATTATAACTAAGCTGTCAGCGAGAGCTGATGCGAATGAGTTCTTTTGAAACAGAAAAACTTAGTTCGGAGCCGGGTGGCTGCCGCGGGTTGCAAAAACTGCTTCAAAAAAACCTGAAAAAAGTTCTTGACAAAAGCAAATGAGTTTGATAAAATAAACGAGTTGCTGATCGAGAGAACAGCAGAGAAATTCGAAAGAACTTCAAAAAATAAATAAAAAAGTTCTTGACAAACGAAAAGTTCTGTGATAAAATAAACGAGCTGATCCGAGTCGGAACGGCAGAGATCCTTGATAATTAAACAGTGAAACA
>NZ_QUJD01000011.1:89835-116896 GCF_003480555.1 Blautia sp. AM29-29 | reverse complement strand
TTGGACATAAAATATGCTCCCTCCTAAGTGACAAGTTTTTATTATTTCACTTGTCTACCTAGAAGGGAGCATATCAAAGCGCCCGGAACCACGTTCGGTTTCGGGCGCTTTCTTTTATCTTTCCTATGCAGTTTTTGCTTCTTTCGAACCGAGGCACACAATCAGCCAGCCGATGAAGGCCGCAAGAGATGCGCAGATCAGCATCGCGCCAACACCGGCTGCATCGATAAGCCAGCCGCCAAACAGGGAGCTCATTACATTTCCTGCGGTGATGGTCATCGCCATATATGCCTGTCCTTTAATCGAATCCTGCGGCTCCATGATGCCGTCCACGTAATAGACGCAGGCGACGTTGATCAGCGCCCAGCCGAACATCTGGAACGGCTGAACAGCGTAGTATGTCGGAATATTAAAGGCCAGGAAGGTTCCTATGCTTTTCAGGACAAAAAACAGGCCGGAGAGACGGAGCCAGAAAACACTGCTCTTCTTTTTCAGCAGATAGCCGAACAGAAACATCGTTGGCAGCTCGGAAACTGCAGAGATGGTCATCGCATTTCCCATCTCACCGCTGCCACCACCTTTTGCCATTGCAATCTGATAATTGAAGCTGTTAATCAGGCTATGTGACATAAAGATCAGAATGCAGCCAAGCAGTACTACCACGAAGGACGGATACCGTTTCAGAAAATCGACCGGACCGGCTGCTCCTGTCTCTTCTTTTTCTGCTTCTGCTTTTTTCCTGTCCTTTTTAAACGGAAAGCGAAATACACAGATGAGGAAAAGAATGGTCAGTGCGATAGCCCAGATCGGAATCATGTCTGCTCCAAAGGATGCGGTCAGCCGGCCGAGCAGCCATGATGCAATCGCATATGCAACGGAACCCATGCCGCGCCCGATTCCGTAATCAAGTTCCTCTCCCTGGCGGATCGTCTCCATACCAAGAGAATTAACGAACGGAATCATCAGCATCAGCATCGTAATGCTTGCGCCGTACAGCAGTGTCCTTACCACCATAGAACTGCTTTCTGCCGTTGCAGCAAGGGAAATGATAAGAACAAGCTGAATCAGGTTCGCTCCAAGGAGCATTGTTCGTACGGACGGGCTTTCCGGCCGATCTGCGTAGGATGCCAGCGCAGGCTGCAGAACCGCTGACACGATACAGCCAACTGCCGTCAGAAGGCCGATTTGTGTGTTTGTGAAGCCTTTTTCAAGAAGATAAACGCTGGCATACCCCATCAGTGCCGCGTATCCCATCCAGTAGCAGCCCTGAATCGTGCCGTAGCGCACGGACAGGTGTTTTTTCATGTTTTTGTCCCCCTTTTTCTACAACTTTTCCCTTATCGTAGCGTATTCTGCAGAAAATAGCAACTCAAAATCAACAATAAAACTATTTGGAATTTTTTCGAAATGCTTATTGACTTTTCGCTTTCCCTGTGATAAAAAGTATTTAGATGAATTTCTAATTAATTTGCATTCATACTGCCGGAAAGGAGGTTTCCATGGCATTCGCAGAAACGTTTAAAGCTCTCTCCGATCCTGTCCGGCGAAGGATTCTGGAGCTTCTGAAAAACGAAAGACTTTCTGCCGGGGAGATCGGATCGCACTTTGATATGGCAGGTGCAACCATCTCCTACCATCTCGGTATTCTGAAAAAAGCAGACCTTGTGCTGGAATCCCGGGAGAAAAATTTTATTTATTATGAACTCAACACTTCCGTCCTGGAAGAAATCATGCTCTGGATTTCAGAGCTCAAAGGAGGCACTTCTGATGTGGAAAAAATATAAAACAACACTGATTCTGACAACACTCATTTCTCTTTTTCCGATGGTGATCGGACTTCTGCTCTGGAATCGCATGCCGGACACCATTGCCACCCATTTTGGCACAAACAATGTTCCAAACGGCTGGAGCAGCAAAACGATGGCAGTGATCGGTATTCCTCTGTTTCTTGCCGCTCTGCAGATTTTTACCGCTGTTCTCACTTTTTCTGATCCGAAGCGGCAGAACATCGGCCCGAAGATGATCCGTCTTGTTCTGTGGATCATACCCATAACCTCTCTGATCGTCTGCTGCTCCATCTACGCAAACGCAGTCGGCATCGCAGTTGATATCGGTTTTGTTAGCAATGGGATTGTCGGCCTTCTCTTTATTCTCATCGGCAATTACATGCCAAAATGCAAACAGAACTACACAACCGGCATCAAGGTTCCATGGACCCTTCACAGTCAGGAAAACTGGAACCGCACTCACCGCCTCGCCGGCTGGGTTTGGATCATCGGCGGCGTTGCCATGATCGTAAACAGCTTTCTGCAGCTTGAATGGATTTTATTTCTCACGATCGCAGCGCTGGTTTTGATTCCGATCGGATATTCCTTTCTCCTGTTTAAAAAAGGAATCTAAACCCGGAGAATTTTTTATAAGAAAATTCAACGAAGTTTCCTGTTTAAAAAAGCTTCTGTTCTTCCCTTTTTCCGGGAGGAACAGAAGCTTTTTTATTTCGCGATTTTTATATCTATAAGGAAATGATTCCTATTTTTATACTTATTCTATTGGATGCAGATTTTTCAATGATACATCAAGAATCGGTGCAGAATGCGTCAGTGCACCGCTGGAAACATAGTCTACGCCGGTGTCGAGGATAGTGGCGATATTTTCTTTTGTCACATTTCCGGAGCACTCGGTTTTTGCTCTGCCGTTGATGACGGCTACCGCCTCTTTCATCTGCGCCGGAGTCATATTGTCGAGCATGATAATGTCGGCACCTGCATCTGCTGCTTCGCGGACCATATCGAGGTTTTCACACTCGACTTCAATCTTACGCACAAACGGAGCATAATCGCGTGCCATCTCGATCGCTTTTGTGACACTGCCTGCAGCTCCAATATGGTTGTCCTTTAACAGAACGCCGTCGGACAGATTGTAGCGGTGATTCTGGCCGCCACCGATTTTGACTGCATATTTTTCAAAAATACGCATATTCGGGGTCGTTTTTCTGGTATCGAGAAGGGTCGTTTTGGAACCTTCGAGCAGCTTCGCAACGCTTCTCGTATACGTTGCGATTCCGCTCATCCGCTGCAGATAATTGAGCGCGGTTCTCTCACCGGACAGCAGAACACGGATATCGCCGTTTACGGTTGCGAGCAGATCGCCTTTTTTGACTTCATCGCCGTCTTTCACATACGGAATAATCTCGGTTTTCTCATCGAGCAGCGTAAATACTCTTGCAAATACTTCCATACCGGCAATGACGCCGTCCTGTTTGCAGAGAAGCTGTACCGTTCCCTGGCAGGCTTCTGGCATGACAGCATTCGTGGTTACATCTTCACTGGAGATATCTTCCTGCAGCGCCAACAGCAGCAGATTATCCACATTTAGTGTTCTTGTGATTGGATTCATATTTGTCTTCCTTTCTGATCGCATCCCAGATGCTCTCTTTGCAGCGTTCTGCATATTCTTCCATATCCTGGTAATCTTCTTTTCTAATATCGTACCGTTTTGCAAGGAGCTTCCATTCATCTTCCTTCGGCTCCGTTGCCGTTTCTTTGCGGTCTGCGTTCTCTACAAGACCCTCTGCGGCCCATTCGGCAGCCATCTTCTTTGCCGCGCGCTCTGCGAATACAAGGCTCTCCAGCAGAGAATTGCTTGCCAGACGGTTTGCACCGTGCACGCCGTTGCAGCTCGTCTCACCTGCTGCATACAGATGATCCATCGTCGTTTCGCTATTGCTGTCTACCTTGACGCCACCCATAAAGTAATGCTGGGCCGGTACAACCGGGATCGGTTCTTTTGTGATATCATATCCCTCTTCCAGACATTTCTGGTAAATATTCGGGAACCGTTCTTTTACATCAAGCGGAATCGTTTTCAGGGAAAGCCATACGTGCTTCGTGTGATCCTTTTCCATCTGGCGGTGAATCTCACGGGATACCACGTCACGCGGCTGCAGCTCATTGGTGAAACGCTCACCGTTTTTATCGAGCAAAACAGCGCCCTCTCCGCGGACAGATTCGGAAATCAGGAAACGGCGGCCTTTCTTTTGGGAATACAGCGTTGTTGGGTGAATCTGTACGTAATTGACATTTTTCAGTGCTACGTTCCTGTGGATCGCAATTGCAAGTGCATCTCCTGTCAGATGCGGGAAGTTCGTAGAATTGTCATAAATTCCGCCAATACCGCCGCACGCCCAGATCACATCCCTGGCATAAACCGGAACCAGCTTTCCTTCTTCATCCCGGATCAGAACACCCTCGCAGCCATTTTTGCCGGAAAGAATATCACACATTTCCGTGTGCGCAAGAAGCGTCACGTTCGGCAGCTTTTTTACCTGCGCGAGAAGCTTGCTCGTAATCTCCTTTCCGGTTACATCGTCGTGGAACAGGATGCGGTTGGTAGAATGTGCGCCTTCTTTCGTATAGCAGAGTTCTCCGTTCTCATCGCGACGGAAATCCACACCCCAGGCAATGAGCTGATTGATAACATTTCGGGAAGAACGGATCATAATGTCGACGGATTCCGGCGTATTTTCATAGTGCCCGGCATGCATCGTATCTTCATAGAACGCATCGTAATCGCTCTCGTTTTTCAGAACACAAATACCGCCCTGTGCGAGGAAGGAGTCGCTGTCCTCGGTATCTGCTTTTGTTATCATCAGAATATCGGCTTCCTGGGGCAGATGAAGTGCCGTAAAGCATCCTGCCACACCGCATCCTACAATCACTGCATCATAATACTTTTTCATTTCGTTTCCTCTTTTCCGCTTCTGCGTTCTGCTTATTTTGTTACTTTGCAAGCTCGAGCATTCTTAACAGCGGCGCATGTGCGTCTGAAATTTCCTGTTCGCTTAACAGAACTTCATTCTCCTCGTTTTCCAGTGCTTCTATTAATTTGTCCAATGTTACTTTTTTCATATTTGGGCAGATCTGCGCATTTCCCACTGCATAAAACTTCTTATCCGGGCAGCGCTTTTTCAGCTCCGCGAAAACACCAAGCTCGGTTGCAACGAGAAACTCGGTATCTTTACTTGCCTCGGCATATTTGATGATGCCTGCGGTGCTTCCGACATAATCGGCAAGTGCAACGACTTCACTTCTGCACTCCGGGTGAACGAGAAGCTTTGCCTGCGGGCGCGCTTCCTTTGCAGCCTTTGCAGCTTCCGGACGGATGGCAGCATGTACGTGACAGAAACCGTCATTTAAGATGATATGTTTCTCCGGCACCTGCTCAGCCACATAGGTACCAAGATGCTCGTCTGGGATAAAGAAGATGTCGTGGTTCGGCAGTTCTTTTACAATTTTTACTGCGTTGGAGGAGGTGACACAGACGTCGGAATGACTTTTTAATTCCGCGGTGGAATTGACATAGCATACGACAGCCACATCCGGGTACTCTTGCCGGACTTCCTTGATTTTTTCAATCTCTGCCATGTGAGCCATCGGGCAGTCGGCATGCAGATCCGGGAGCAGTACTTTTTTGCCCGGGTTTAAGATTTTGGCGCTCTCACCCATGAAACGAACGCCGCAGAGAACGATGACACTGGCGTCCACTTTCGTCGCCATGTCGCTTAAGTAATACGAATCCCCGATGTAATCGGCAATTTCCTGCACCTCATCCGGCACGTAATAGTGTGCCATGATGACAGCATTTTTTTCTTTCTTTAATGCTTCCAGCTTTTCTCTTCTGGTATCCATTGGTTTTGTTTCCTTCCTATTTTTACTATAACGATTCAGAACCCTGAATAGTGATATTTTTTTAACACTTTAGCGCTTAGTATACCACAACTTTTGTCATGTGACAAGACAGTTGTAATATCCATTGTCCATTTTTTTCCTGCCTTTTCCCTTCCCCGTGCTCTATAATAGAAAGTACTTGTCTAAGACATGAAAATCTGTGACGCAGTAATTCACGTTCTGCTGCGCTGAATTTTTGCATTATTTTCCGAGATTGCTATAAAAACACCCGTAAATTTGACGGTTGAATAATTATCTACAAAAAAAACGGCCACAATACCCATATTTACTGGGTTTGTAACCGTTTTATCACCATACAGCTGTCAAAGACGGGATTCTATCATTTCACCTCTGATATGTCACTATTTACCATCTCTTCCGCCGTATCTTCTTCTATTTCTGTCTTTGTCACCTGTTTGATATGCTTTTTTTTCAGATGCAGATATACGAATTCCCGAAAAATAGTATAGAACACGGAAAGCAACGGAATGAAAACAAGCATACCTATAATTCCCATAAGGTTTCCGCCGATCGTAACTGCTGCAAGAACCCAAATCGATGGAAGCCCTACAGACTCACCCACAACATGAGGATAGATCAGATTTCCCTCTATCTGCTGCAGCACCAGAAATACTATAATAAATAAAATTGCCTGTTTCGGATTTACCATAAAGATCAAAAAGCTTCCCACTGCACACCCGATGAAGGCTCCGAAAATCGGGATCAATGCCGTAAACGCAATTAAAACTCCGATCAAAAGTGCATATGGCATCCTCAAAATGCTCAATATCACAACAAACATACAGCCAAGGATCACGGCTTCCAGACACTGACCTGTAAGAAAATTTGCAAATGTCCGATAAGTCAGAGAGCAGACTTTAAGAAAAGCATCTGCTTTTTCCTTTGGAAGAAAAGCGAAAAATACTTTTCGAATCTGCACCTGCAGCGTTTCCTTCTGAAAAAGGACATAGCAGGCAAAGGAAAATGCAACAAAAAAGGCTGCCAATCCACTAACTATGGAACCCACTGCTGACATTGTGATATTCATCATATTTCCTGCACCATTTCCAAGCAGGCTTATCCCCCACTTGATCGCCTGATCCGGATTAAACTGTACCTGATCTACAAGCTTCATGATTTCCTGGTTATTATGGGAAAACTCCCGGATCCAGCTTTGCATCTGCGGAATAAAATCAGCGATACTCATCATCAGGGTTCCTATTGTCCGCGTAAGCTGCGGAATCACACCAAACATCACCAGTACAATCACGCCAACCGCAAATACGATCGTGAGGAACAGGCTTATTGGTCTTGCCAGTTTTTCGACTATCTTATTTTCTTTTTTTGCCCTTCCAAAAATTTTCTTTTCCAAAAAGCTCATTGGCACGTTGGTCACAAATGCGATCGCTCCGCCAAGTACAAATGGAAATACGATCCCCCATATTGCTTTCAACACATCGAGTACCACATTAAACTTCCACAGTGCGACCACAAGAAATGCTGTAAACACAATAAGTTCCCGGATTTTTTTTACAGATTTTTTACTTATATCCACTATCATTCTCCTCTTTTTCTTAATTTCATGCGTATCCATTTAAGCAACTGAATAATCGGAAGACTTGCAAACGCAAATTTTCAAACTTAAATTACTCCCCTTTATTAGACCTAATCGTATAACAGAATCGGTACCTCTGTCAAGATTTTTGAAATTATATTTAAAGTGTAAAAAGATATAGTCGCCATTTTCTTTCTTGCCTTTTCCCTTCCCTATGGTCTATAATAGAAAGTACTTGTCTAAGATACGAAATTGCTGATAAAGGAGCATTTTATATGAACAAAAAGGAAATTGCTGAAATTAAAAAACTGTTTACCCCATCCCACTGTGCGATCACGCGAATCTGCGGATGCTATGTGGATGCGGAAAAGAATATTAAGACAAAATTAAAAGAAGCGTTTCTCTCTCTCGAAGAGGAAGAAATGTTTAAGTATTTTAAGATTTTTAAAAGCACCCTCTCCGGTACCATCGGAAAGAATCTGCTGAATATGGAGTTCCCGCTCTCCCAGGAAAGTGAGGGCGGCACACAGGAGTTTCTCTTAAAACTCCGCAACAGTGAGCTGAAGGACGAAGCGCTGATTGATGAATTTTATGAAAAGGTGATGGCGGATTATCTCTATCCGGAAAACTACTATATTATTCTGATTCATGGTGCCTACGATGTACCGGGACGCGCTTCGGATAATCTGGATATGGACGATGCTTCCGATTACGTCTATGAATTTATCCTCTGCAGCATCTGCCCGGTAAAACTCGACAAACCGGGTCTCTGCTACAATGTGTCCCACAATACGATTGAAAACCGCGTGCAGGACTGGGTGGTCGGCGCACCGGAAAACGGTTTTCTCTTCCCGGCCTTCACAGACCGCAACACGGATATCCACAATCTGCTGTATTTCACGAAAAACGCAGAGATGGATCAGCCGGACTTTCTCGACCACTTTCTGGGCTGTCAGGCGCCGCTTTCCGCGAAATCTCAGAAAGAAACGTTTCAGTCTATTATAGAAGAAACTCTCGATTCCGCCTGTGATTTTTCTACTGTTATGACCATTCAGGAGAACTTAAATACCATGATTGAAGAGCGGAAAGACGATCCGGAACCGGTGGTGCTCGATAAACACGAGGTAAAACGTCTGCTCGCCAGCAGCGGCGTACCGAATGAACAGCTTGACGAGTTCGACGAGAAGTACGAATCCATTGCGGATGAGAAAGCAAGCTTCGTTGCTTCGAACGTGGCCAGTACACGGAACTACGAGATCCGCACCCCGGATGTTATCATCAAAGTCAGCCCGGAAAAGGCCCAGCTCATCGAAACCCGTACGATCGACGGAACACCGTATATTCTGATCGAGGCAGCCGATGAAGTGGAAATCAACGGAATTCTTTTAAAACCGTCACGGCCATCCGATGCGGATGATACCGAATTTTAACAGCCAAATGACAGCGAGTCTTTCTCCCTGTCCGAAAAAAAACGGCAGTCCCAGACAAAAGGGCTGCCGCTTTTTCTTCCTTTTTATTTATGCTTAGCAGAGTGCTTTCCCAAGTGCAATGCATGCTGCCTCAGCTTCATCATCTGGCGCGTCTGCGCAGATCACGCTGTCGCATACCAGCTCGGCGCCATCATTTTTGCAGCTTTCTTCCCAGGTGCGCATCCACTCGCCGTCTCCCCATCCATAGGAACCGAACAGAGCGATTTTCTTTCCGGAGAGTTTGGATTCACATGCGGAGAACATTGGCTCGAACTCGGTATCTTCCAGCTCTTCTGCCCCCATAGCCGGGCATCCGAAAGCGATTGCATCGTATGCATCTACATCATCCGCAGAGAAATCTGCGCAAGTCAGAACAGAAACTTCTGCGCCTGCCTCCTTTGCTCCCTCTGCTACTTTCTGTGCCATCATTTCTGTGTTGCCGGTTCCACTCCAATAAACTACTGCTACTTTGCTCATGTTTCAAATCCTTCTTTCTTTATTTTCTAATTCCGGGGGATTTTTCTTTCCCCGATCCTACTGCCCTTTTTATGGTATGCAGGATTTTATGTTAAACAGCTACGGTGAGCTGTAAAACGCTTCTTCCCTGCTTCCAGAGACGCAGATACACGTTTCTGCATTTCTGATAGCGCTGAAATGTTTTCTGTGCTTCGCACTCATTGCAATAGACCTTCCAGCATCCCTTGCATTTATAATTGTGGCCTTTGTTCTCAATAAAACCGATCACATCACCGAGCGGATAGTCGAGAAACACACCGATCTCATGCGGAAATCCTTCTTTACACTCTGCTACCCGGGTTTTCAGGCGATTCAGTGCATAGGCAATGTCTGTATTTTCATATCCATAGGATTTTAAAAACACTGCATTCTCCGGATTTTCCAGCTCCTTCTGGAGAAGCCCTTCACGGTACACATAGACCAGTGCTCTCGTCTCATGCTCCCGCAATACAAAGATGTGAATTCCTTTTGGTTCCAGACAGGCACTCCAGTATGAAATCTGATCTTCCAGTTCTTCTTTGGATGAAAATGTCATATTACATAAATTTGCGGCTTTGATGGAAGCCAGCGTTGCCGAACAGTGTTCGATCAGAAATCTCTCAATCATGCCTTTTACGTCTCCTTCTTACATTGCTGCTGCGCAGTGCTCATCTAATACCGAGCGAAGTGCGGTGGCACTGCTGGTATGGATTCTTGCGATCGGAATATTGTTTTTCTTTGCTTCCTGGGAAGCAGTGATGACCATTTTGTGGGATACGGTGTTGGTAAAGAGAATCATCAGATCCGGATTCCCGATTTTTTTCTTAACGGAGCCATGCTCTTTCGGGAACACCTTTGCTTTACATCCATAGTCTTTACAGATATCTGTATATTGACACACCATTCTTTCATTTCCACCGATAATTACGACACTCATCTTCTCTACCTGCCTTTCTGTTGTTATCTTATGCTACTTGAAATTAGTTTATTCTAACTCCCGTGTTTTAAGAAAGAATCCCTCTACCGGGATCCCGTATGATTTTTGGTTTTATCCGTTGTACTTTAGTTAGCTGCATCTAACTGTTAGGTATATCATACCGTTTTTGTCGGATTTTGTCAAGGATATCCTGCAAATTTTTCCAGCTTTTCTTGAGAAAATTGTATCATTTTCTTTTTCACATCACACTGGTGAAAGAATATTCGCAATGGAAGCAGAGGCTTTCCCTGCTTTTGTTAAAAAGCCGCTGGAATCTTAAGAAGAAGACTCCAGCGGCTTTCCCGTTGCTATTCTGTTCTGTTTTTTATACCGGCTCGTCCAGCAGGTTGCCCATACTCTTTAAGCCAATGTAAAGAGTAGATGTATTGTGAAGCAGTGCGGAAGTGGTTGGCTGTAAAATACCGCCCACGCCGAGCAGAATCAGTCCGGCATTGAACGTAACGATAAAGCGGTAATTCTTATGAATCCGTTTCATCAGACGGTTGCTCAGCATACGAAGCACCAGAATTTCTGCCAGATCGTCTGCGGCAACGGTGATATCCGCGATCTCACGCGCAATCTCTGCGCCCTCGCTGATGGCGATTCCAACGTCTGCGGCAGAAAGTGCCGGTGAATCGTTAATACCGTCACCGATCATAATGACTTTACGTCCCTCTGCTTTTTCTTTCTCCACAAAGTTTGCCTTATCCTCCGGCAGTACCTCAGCATAGTACTCGTCCACGCCGACCTTCTTCGCGATCGCTTTTGCCGTGCGCTCGCTGTCTCCGGTCATCATGACGATCTTTTTCAGACCTGCTTTTTTCAGCTGACGGATAATTTCGGCCGCCTCCGGACGAAGCGGATCCTCAATGCAGATAACTGCTGCAAGTACACCTTCTAAGGCAAGATAGAGATGAGAATACTCCTCCGGCAGATGACGGAACTTCTCTTCCATTCCTTCCGGAATGATACTGTTCTCATCCTCAAATACGAAGTGATAACTTCCAATAATCGCTTTTTCTCCATTGATCGTTGTAGAAATACCGTGTGCAACGATATATTCTACTTTGGAGTGCATCTCCTCGTGATCCAGATGTTTCTCTTTTGCCGCGTCTACTACGGCTTTTGCCATGGAATGCGGAAAATGCTCTTCCAGGCAGGCTGCGATGCGCAGAAGCTCATCCGGGCTCTTTGTTTCGCTGAAGGATACCACCTCTGCTACGGTCGGCTGCGCTTTTGTCAGTGTTCCGGTCTTATCGAAAACGATCGTATCCGCTTCCGCCACAGCCTCCAGGAATTTACCGCCCTTTACGGTGATCTTGTGCTGGTTTGCCTCGCGGATTGCAGAGAGAACGGAAATAGGCATGGCAAGTTTTAACGCACAGGAGAAGTCTACCATCAGAATAGAGAGTGCTTTCGTTGCATTTCTGGTCAGAAGATACGTCAACGCCGTTCCGCCAAGGGAATACGGTACAAGACGGTCTGCCAGATGCTCTGCCTTGCTCTCCAGTCCGGATTTCAGTTTCTCGGACTCTTCGATCATCGCGGTAATCTTCTCGTAACGGCTGGATCCGCCGGTCTGCTTCACAAGAATGGTAAGCTCGCCCTCCTCAAGAACCGTTCCCGCATAGACAACGGAACCTAAGGTACGGCGTACCGGAACAGATTCTCCGGTCAGAGAAGCCTGGTTTACCATACCCTCGCCGTTGGATACCTCGCCGTCGAATGGAATCAGATTTCCCATATGTACGACAATCTCGTCGCCCGCAACAATTTTTTCAGACGGAACGAGAATTTCCTGGCCGTCTTTTTTCAGCCATACCTTTCCGACGTTCAGCGACATGCTGCGTGCCAGATCTCCGACGGATTTTTTATGCGTCCATTCCTCAAGCAGCTCTCCTACGCCGAGCAGGAACATGACAGAGCCTGCGGTTCCATAGTCGCCGCGGAGCATCGAAACACCGATTGCGGTTGCATCAAGAACCGGAACTTCGATCTTTCCCTGTGCCAGTGTCTGGATTCCTTTCCAGATATATTTTACGGAAACAACCGTAGTATAGATGGCACGGATCGGTGCCGGAAGAAGCCATTTTCTTCCAAAGTGGTAAATCACTTTGCTGATCAGCTTTTCCTGATATTCGTTGTTTAACGCTCTGCCGGAGCTCTCAAGCAGTCCGGTCGGCAGCTCTACTTCCTCGTAGTGGAAGAGCTGTATCATCCGAATCACAGCGGCTCGTTCTCCCTCGTAACAGATCACGGCATCGCCGGTTCTGTCATATACCTTCGCGAAAGATACCTGGTTCTGATTCTGCAGATAGTACAGCAGTGTCTCTGCCTGTACGGAGGACATGCGCTTCTGTGCCAGATGGATTCGGATTCTGCCTCTGCTTTCGTGTTTAATATAAAATTTCAAATCTTATGCCTCCTAGAAAAACACCTGCAGAGAATTCTGCAGGCGTTTTGTTTTTTCCGTATGAATACGACGTAAATCAGATGTTGCTGTGTACAGCTTATGCCTCAACCGTATCCTCTGCTTCTGCTTCAACAGCTTCCTCTGCTGTCTCTTCAGCTACATCCTCTACTGCCTCTTCTGCTGCTTCACGCTCTTCGTTGATCTGTTTTGCGTCAGCATAGATGTCCTCCGCATTCTCCTGGATGGTCGTTACCGTATCCATAACAACTTTCTTTGCACGAAGAACAGCTGCGGTGCAGTTGGTGTAAAGTTTTTTCGCATCCTTGCTGGACAGTGCTTTGATACCTGCTGTTCCGAATAATACTCCTGCTGCGAAAAGTCCTGGATGTTTTAAATCTTTGATTGTCATATTACATTTCCTCCTATTGTTAAAATAAATTTTTCCTGAATTTTACATTTTCCCCCGCTGTGGTTCACAGTATAGCACTCACCTGCTCGGTTAGACAATACGTACAGTTCTTTTTGATAATTATTTTCATTAAAACAGGGAAAACGGAAGGAATTTTCACCCGTTTTCCCCGTTTTTCAGCCTTCCACCGCTGAAACAATCACATTTTCAATATCCTGATTCTGAATATAGCCCTTTGCCTTCAGTCCGGATTTCATCACGTCCATCCACATCTCTCCGCTTAAGCGGCAGATGGTATGATCGCTCAGTTCTACGGTACAGCCCTGATCTTTGAAGCATTCTTCTCCACAGGCAATCTTGTAAAAATTTTTGCGGCTGATTGCACCGATGCTCTCCAGTGTATTCACCATGCGATACACCGTAGCAGGCCCGATGCTGCTGTCTTTCTGCAGAGCTTTATAGTAAATTTCTTTACAGCAGGAGCACTCCTCTTCCAGGATAATATCGAGCAGAATCCGTCTCTGTCTGGTTATTCTGCATCCCTGTTCCCGGAGCTTCTGAATAATCAGTTCTCGCTTCATCTGTGTTCTGTGATAATTTCTGGCTTCATGCTTTGTCTGTTCCTGCGGCATACGTTCTACCTCCTGATGATGATTCCTGTCCTGTCAGTCGCAATGTCCCTTGCACTGCCCGCAGTTACCACCACAGCTTCCCTTGCCACTTTTTTTATCTTTAATCATACTGCGTACTGCAAGTCCTACCAGACCAACAACGACTACAAGTGTGATAAAAGTTCCCATAGAAACAACTCCTTTCTTTTCAAAAGAGTCCGCATCCTGCAGCGGATGCCGGATACGGACTCTTCATCAGATACATGTTCTCTATCTGTCACAGCAATTATTTGCTGAACATTTTGTTGGTGGAAACGCTCAGAGTTGCGCTCTCTTTGTAAGGTCTTACCAGCAGATATACAAATCCAATGATGAGCAGAACAGCAACTACCGTTCCGATTCCAAAACCGCCGCCGATGAACAGGTTACCGATCTGATAAATGCACAGGGATACAACATAGGCAAGCAGTGTCTGATATCCGATTGCAGTAAAAAACCATTTGGTATTGTTCATCTCACG
Organism: Blautia sp. AM29-29; assembly: GCF_003480555.1. Lineage (NCBI taxonomy): Bacteria > Bacillati > Bacillota > Clostridia > Lachnospirales > Lachnospiraceae > Blautia > Blautia sp. AM29-29. The sequence continues at coordinate 102,722 of NZ_QUJD01000011.1, read as the reverse complement.
TTTGATTGCACCCATTGCTGCGAAGCACGGTGCGCACAGAAGGTTGAATACCAGGAAGGAATAAGCTGCTACCGTAGATAAGCTTCCTGCGAGCTGTCCCCAGATCTCGGCACCGTCTTCTGCAACTTCACCAAAGCCGAACAGGATACCGAAGGTACCAACAACGTTCTCTTTTGCGATCAATCCGGAAACAGCTGCAACAGCCATCTTCCAGTCGCCCCATCCAAGAGGTGCAAACAGAGGAGCGATCACGCTTCCGATGGAAGCCAGGATACTGTCATTTAACTGCTCAGCTTCCAGCATTCCGAAGGATCCGTCAACCCATCCGAAGTTCATCAGGAACCACAGAACGATGGTAGACATCAGGATGATCGTACCGGCTTTTTTGATGAAAGACCAGCCACGCTCCCACATGCTGCGGAGAACGTTGCTTACCGTCGGCCAGTGGTAAGCCGGAAGCTCCATAACAAACGGAGCCGGATCGCCAGCGAACAGTTTTGTTTTTTTCAGGATGATACCGGAGCAGATGATTGCTGCGATACCAACGAAGTAAGCACTTGGTGCAACCCAGGAAGCTCCATTAAACAGAGCGCCTGCGATCAGGGCGATGATTGGAAGTTTTGCTCCACAAGGTACAAACGTTGTTGTCATGATGGTCATTTTACGGTCACGGTCATTCTCGATGGTACGGGAAGCCATGATACCAGGAACACCGCAACCACTTCCGATCAGCATCGGAATGAAGGATTTTCCGGAAAGTCCAAATTTACGGAAGATACGGTCCATGATGAATGCAACACGCGCCATGTAACCGCAGGACTCCAGAAATGCCAGGAACAGGAACAGTACCAGCATCTGCGGTACGAATCCAAGTACGGCACCAACACCGGCAACAATACCATCCAGGATCAGACCCTGCAGCCAGTCAGCGCAGTGGATCGCGTTCAGCAGATTTTCAATGGCCGGCGGAATGATCTCTCCAAAGAGTACATCGTTGGTCCAGTCCGTTACAAAAGTACCTACTGTTGTGACAGATACATAATATACAACCCACATAACAACTGCAAAGATCGGAAGTGCCAGCCAGCGGTTAGTTACGATCCGGTCGATCTTATCCGATGTTGTCATGGCGTTTTTCTTGTTCTTTGTGACACAGTCACCGATGATGCTGGAAATATAAACGTAACGCTCGTTTGTAATAATACTCTCGGTATCGTCATCAAATTTGTCTTCCAGCTGTTTGATCTCGGCAGATACATCTGGAACGGATTTCATCTGCTCTGTGATCTTATCATCTTTCTCCAGAAGTTTGATTGCAAAGAAGCGTTTCTGCTCATTTACAATATCACTTCCGAGTTTGCTCTCAACGGTGCGGATGACTGCCTCCACATCCTTGTCAAACTCATGAACCGGTACAGCAGCACCTTTTTTCTGTGCAATCTGCACTGCTTTATCAGCAGCTTCTTTGATTCCGGTTCCTTTCAGAGCAGAGATGGTTACAACTTCACAGCCCAGCTTTTTCGCCAGTTTGTCGATATGTATTTTGTCTCCGTTCTTCTCAACAATATCCATCATGTTGACAGCCATGATCACCGGAATACCAAGTTCCATGATCTGTGTGGACAGATACAGGTTACGCTCAATGTTGGTACCATCTACGATGTTCAGAATCGCATCTGGTCTTTCATTAATCAGGTAATTTCTGGCTACCACTTCCTCCAGTGTATACGGAGATAAAGAATAGATACCCGGAAGGTCCATGATGGTGACATCTTTGTGGCCTTTGAGCTTTCCTTCTTTTTTCTCGACGGTTACACCTGGCCAGTTTCCTACGAACTGGTTGGAGCCTGTCAGTGCATTGAACAATGTTGTCTTACCGCAGTTCGGGTTTCCTGCGAGTGCAATCTTAATTGCCATTTTTCCCATGCCCCTCTTTCTTTGATTTTTACTGATTTTAATAACTTCACAAGCCTTACCAATATTGGCTACAGCTTGCTTTTGTTAGCATCCGCTAACAAGCAGACAAAAAAATTTACTCTACTTCAATCATTTCGGCATCTGCTTTTCTTAAGGATAATTCGTATCCTCTGACGGTTACTTCGACCGGATCGCCGAGCGGAGCAACTTTGCGCACGAATACGTCAACACCCTTGGTGATTCCCATATCCATGATTCTTCTTTTGACCGGACCGGAACCGTTGAGTTTTACAACTTTAACGGTTTCTCCTACGGAAGTCTCTTTTAAAGTCTTCATCTTCTCTCCTTCTTTCCTATCAAATCAGGATTTTGGCTGCCATATCTTTTCCAACGGCTACCCTGGAATCTTTCACATTCACGATGAGATTGCCGTCGATTTCCGATACGACTGTCACGTTTCCGCCAACGACGAAGCCAAGATTTTCAAGAAATCTTCTGGTCTCTTCTTTTCCGCCAACTTTTCTGATTGTGTAACATTCGCCTGGATTTGCCATCGTTAAAGGCATAGTCAATTACCTCCTGTGTATGATAATGAGTTTCATCTCTATTTCAGTTGTTAGTATATGCTAACGTACGTTAGATGTCAACTGCTTTTTTACTATTTTTTTGTATTTTTTTCTGAAATTTACTCCGTTACTGAGAAAAAGCCTTCGTTAAGGGCCCTGTTTTTTTGAAAAATAAGGCAGAACAGAGAAATTTCGTATCTACCTGTTCTGCCCTTTTTGCTTTCCATTTTTTTTTACAAACGGTACATCATCTTATGCCATTTTGCACCGCCATGCGTCGAGTCGGAAAGTTCGATATATTCGTATCCGATCCTTTTGTAGAATGGAATCATATGATCCTTGCATGTAAGAACAACGGCTTTTTTGTCACGCTCTCCTGCGCTTTTTACCATATGACGCATCAGTGCTTCTCCAATGCCCTGTTTCTGGAACTTCGGATTGACGTCCAGTCCGAAAATCATCTGATAATCGCCGTCCGGGTTGTGCAGCGTGGCGTCATGGTAGAGTGCATCCGCCAGATAATCGGTATCCGCACAGCAGCCATTGCAGAAGCCTGCGATTTCGCCATCTTCAGTTTCCGCTACAAAAAAGCTGTTTTTGCAGGTTTTGTACCGCTCCATGAAGTCTTCATAACCTGCCGCCTCGGCAGCCGGGAAACATAGCGCCTCCACCTCGGCTACCTTTTTCAGATCTTCCTCTTTTACCGGACGGATCGTATACTTTACTTTTTGTTTTAAATAGGGCTTCAGTCCCGCAACGACTTCTTCCACCGTTCCATCCACGAACGGATTCTTCAGTCCGGCCAGCTCCAGCAGTGCAAAATATCCTTTGCTTCCGCCTGCCTGGCAGAGACGGTAATAATCGCCCCACGCCTTTTCCGGCTCTTTTTTGAAACGCTCAAAGAACTGGAAAGCACAGATCTGTGCCAGCGCATAATCAATATAATAGAACGGGTTCACAAAGATATGCTGCTTCTGCATCCAGAAACCGCCCTCCTCGAGGAACTTGTGGCCGTCATAATTTCTCCATGGCATATAGGTCAGCTCTAACTGATGCCAGATCGCACGGCGCTCCTTGGCCGTCATGCCGATATTTTCAAATACCTTATGCTGGAACTCATCCACACATACCATGTACGGAATCACTTCCAGCGCGCTCATCAGGTGCGCATAACGGTAATCATCTGCTTTCTCTCCAAAGAATGCATTCATCCAGGGGTATGCGAAATGCTCCATTGTCATCGAGTGAATCTCCGCCACCTCGCTTGTCGGGAATACCATATCCATAAACGGAATCTGTTTTGCCGCTGTATACGCCTCGAACGCATGGCCCGCCTCATGAGTCAGAACATCAACGTCCGCGCTCGTACCATTAAAATTGGAGAAGATGAACGGCGCCTTGAACGTATTCAGAAATGTGCAGTAACCGCCTGTCTGTTTTCCCGGCTTCGTCTCCAGGTCAAACAGCTCATGCTCCACCATAAAATCAAAGAACTCACCCGTCTCTTTCGACAGCTCATGGTACATCTTCTGCGCCTTCGCAACCAGTTCCTCCGTCGTTCCTTCCGGAACCGCGTTTCCTTCCGGGAAAATCAGCTCCTCATCGTAATAATGCAGCCTGTCCACTCCAAGCCGTTTCTCCTGCTCCTTCCGAAGCTCCAGGCAGAGCGGTACAATCTTCTCCTTCACCTGCGCACGGAACTTTGCAACATCCTCCGCCGTATAATCGTATCTTCCATAGCTCAGGTAAATAAATTCAATGTAAGAAGAAAATCCCAGCTTCTTCGCAATTTTATCGCGCAGCGGAACCATCTTGTCATACAGCGCATCCAGCTCCCCGGAAATCTCTTCATACAAATCTCCCCATGCCGTCATCGCCTCTTTCCGCATCTGGCGGTCCGTACTCTGCATCGCCTTCAGCAGTCCATAAAAATTACACGTTTCGCCCTTAAATTCCGTCGAAGCATTCGCCGTAATTTTACTGTACTGCTGCGTCAGATTCGCCTCTTCGATCAGATCCTCCACGATACAGTCGTCCGCTAATTTTTGGCCAACCTCCATATTCTTCACAAAAAATTCCCCGAACTCCTCTGCAAACTCTTTGATAAACGGAGACTCCAGAATCACCTTCTCTGCCTTTTGTATCAGCAGATGGATCGCCGGAATCGTCTCATTCCAGAACTGAACCTCTCCTTCATAAAACGAATCTCTGGTGTCCACCGTATATCTTACCTGCGCCACTTCCGCCATTGTCGCCCAGGCATCCTCGCGCGTTTTTTCTTCCATAAAAAGTCCGCGCAGCTCCTCATATGATTTTGCCTCTTTGAGCGCCTTCGTATACGCTCTTACTTTTTCCTGCTCTGCCTCCATGTCCGGCCTTACGTATTCAATTTCCGAAAACTTTTTCATCTTCTCTTACCTCCTTCTATTCCAGAACGCCCAGATTTTTCAACTCATGATAAACCCGGGACGCCGGCAGTCCCATCACATTATAATAGTCTCCCTGGATTCCTTTCACAAACTTTGTCCCAAACACCGTCTGAATTCCGTATCCTCCAGCCTTATCCGACCACACAGGAGCCTCCCCCTCTTTCTCAAGAGCAAGATACCCGTTTATCTCCTCCTCTGTCATCGCATAAAACTCTACATCTGTACGGTCACAGAACGATACCACACGCTTTGCGTCCCCCTCTGTTACCGCAATCGTAACTCCAGTATACACCTGATGCACCCTTCCCTGCAACTGCTGCATCATGCTTCTGGCATGTTCTATCCCTTTCGGCTTGCCAAGGATCTCCCCTTCAAAAGCCACAACCGTATCCGCCCCGATCACAACGGCATCCCCTTCGGTAATCTCCGCAACATCCAGACATTTCAGCCGTGAAAGCTCCTCCACAACCATCTCCGGTTCCGCAGACGTCACAACTTCTTCCGCCCCTGAAGCCTGAACCTTACACCGTATTCCCAACATCTCCATCAACTCTCTTCTTCTGGGTGACCCCGAAGCCAATATCACTTTCATCCTGCTGTCTCCTTTATTTTTTCTTTCATGACATGCATTTTTTTCACACCATGCAGCGATCCGCGGGAATGTGCGGCTTGCGCCGGATGGCCGGATAAAATAAGTACGCCGGGAACGAACACAATCCACTCGTGTCCGTTCCCGGCGTACTTATTTTATCCAGATGCCTGAATTTCCGTCTTAAGCAAAGCAAAACGATAAGCCGGGTTATGTCGTGTGTAATCATCTATCCAATGGAACTGTCGCCAGTCCCCTTAAGCGACCCACCTGAAAACATGACGGGCAGCCATATACGTTTTCTATTCGGTCTTGCTTCGGATGGGGTTTACATGGCTTTCTCTGTTACCAGAGAAACGGTAGTCTCTTACACTGCCTTTCCACCCTTACCAGGAAAAACCTGGCGGTATCTCTCTGTTGCACTATCCCTGGAGTCACCTCCGCCGGACGTTATCCGGCACCCTGCCCTGCGAAGCCCGGACTTTCCTCACCTGGCCCCTTTCGGTCCTGCCAGCCGCGATTACATATCTTACTTTGTCAAAAACGGAACATCAGACAGTTAATAATCTTACCACAAACTCTCTTTCTTGTCCATCCCCAAATCGCAGATCCCACAAATCCATACAAAACAGCCTTTCACACATCAAAGCAGCTTCCCCCCACAAACTCCCGCAGAATCGAATTCTTGGGAATATCCTCAATCGGCACTCCGACAAAATAATCCAAAAACTTCAACAGCCGCTTTGCCTCCTGGTACTCCGGCTCTCCCTCCTCAATCTGGAACAGCAGCGGTTCCGCATACAGCTTCAGAACCGAAAGCTCATACACCAGCGCTGAATTGAACATCACATCCGCCTTCTCCTGGTTCGGAAAAATATTCCGATCCTCGCCGCGGCGCACCGACGGCCACATCGCAATCGTCTCCTTCGCCGACGTTGCCCGCGTCCGGCTGTCGCGCACCATCCGCCGGATCAGACGTCCGTCCGTCGTCGGAATCCGGTTGTGCTCATCCACATTAATCTGCGTCAGCGCACTGATATAAATCCGGAATTTACTTTCCGAAGGAAGCGACCACGTCAGTTTTTCATTCAGCCCGTGAATTCCCTCCAGCACCAGCACATCGGTCTCCTTCATCTGAATAAAATTCCCCTTGTACTCGCGCTTGCCCGTCTTAAAATTAAAATACGGCAGTTCCACACGCTCTCCGTTCAAAAGTGCTGTCATATCCCGGTTCAAAAGCTCGATATCCAGTGCTTCCAGGCATTCAAAATCATAATCGCCGTTTTCATCCCGCGGCGTATCTACCCGGTTCACATAGTAATTATCAAGGCTGATCGGATGCGGCGTCAGACCATGCGCTGAAAGCTGGATGGAAAGCCGGTTGCAGAACGTTGTCTTTCCGGAGGAAGACGGCCCCGCAATCAGCACAAATTTAACCTGCTTTCTTTCCGCAATCTGCTCCGCAATCTTCGCAATCTTCTGCTCCTGCAGCGCCTCCGCAATCAGCATCATCTGCTGAATATTGCCCTTCGTGATGCGTTCATTTAAGTCGGCAACCGTGGAAATTCCCATCTGCTCACCCCAGCGCTCCGATTCCCGCTGCACCTGGAACACCTTCGGGGAGAGATTCGCCGCCGGCACCGTCTCCGGCGCCTTTTTCTCCGGCATCTGCAGCACAAAGCCGTCATCGTATAAATAGAGATCAAAATACTTCAGATAACTCGTATCATACGTCATAAATCCATAATAATAGTCTTCAAAATCCCCGAGACTGTACAGATTCACACGGGAGACACGGCGGTAACGGAACAAGCGGTCTTTATCCGTCATGCCATGCAGCCGGAACCGTTCTCTCGCCTCGTGCGTATCGACACTCCGCTTATAAATCGGCACCGCCTTTTCCACCTGTTCATGCATATACGCTTTTACTTCGTCCAAAAACTCCTGATTCAGCGTGATATCGCCGTCCACCGTGTAGAAAAAGCCCGAACCCGCCGAAAAATGCAGCATCACATGGCGGATCTTATCGTAGCCTCCCACATGATACACCGCTTTTACCAGCAGAAGAGAAAGACTCCTCTGATACGTTTTATGTCCGATCTCATCCTCCGTTGTCACAAATTCCAGTTCACAGTCTTTTTTCAGCTGTTTGTGCAGCTCCCGCAGCCGTCCGTCCACTTTCACAAGGACAATCGGCGCGTCCATTGTTTTTTCAAAATCCTTTGCAATCTCATAATAAGAGCAATTTTCCGGATATTCGTATCCTTTTCCATCAATTGTTACCTGAATCAATTGTAATTCCTCCTTCTTGCAAAACTTTCTGAAAATTCAGAAGTGACAGAAAAGGCGCGCCCGAAAATTACAACTGCTGAAATTTTCAGACACGCCCCTCTTGTGCAAACGCTGTCGTTACATCGTATGGAAACGCGCAAGCGCAGATTCCAGTACTGCCTCTTTTTCTTTTAATTCCCAAAGGCGCTGTGCTGCCTTTTCACTGGAGTGATCCGAAAGCTGGCGGATCAGCGTCTGGTTCTGCTCCTGCTGTTTCAGAAGGTATTCCCTCAGCACCGGATTTTCCTTTTCCAGAAGGCGCGGTCCATAGAAAAGCTCCTCCGCCTTCAGATTCTCCTTTTCCCCTGGCACTGCCCGCAGAATCGGATAATATTTTCCATCCTCCTCTACAAAATTCTCCTGTGCAAGGAAAAATCCGTGTTCCAGAAGCCATGCACGCACGCGGTCGATATCCGACTGCGGCTCCAGGATCAGCTCCCGAAAACCGGACAGCAGCGGCTCACCTTCGCTTAAAATTCTTATGGTAAGCCCGCCGCCCATGCCCGCGATGAGAAGAGAATCACCCTCTCCCGCACGCAGGGCATGGAGTCCGTCGGAAAGTCTTGTTTCTATGTAGTCCCCCATCTGGTACTGCGCAATATGCTCCCTGGCCCGCTCCAGCGGTCCGCGGTTCACATCCATGGCGATTGCGGAGGAAATCTTCTTCTGTTCCAGCAGCGCAATCGGCACATAGCCGTGATCTGTTCCCACATCGACCAGGCAGCCGCCCGGGGTGACAAACTCCGCTACCGCGGAAAGTCTTTTTGATAACTGCATTTTCCTGTCGTCCTTTTCTTCCTCGCAGATTAGTCCAGGTAATCTTTCAGCTTTCTGGAACGGCTCGGATGGCGCAGTTTACGGAGCGCTTTCGCCTCAATCTGACGGATACGCTCTCTTGTAACGTTGAACTCTTTACCAACCTCTTCGAGGGTTCTCGCACGGCCGTCATCGAGTCCGAAACGGAGACGCAGAACCTTCTGCTCACGGTCAGTCAGCGTGCTTAACACATCCTCGAGCTGCTCTTTCAGCATGGTGAATGCTGCCGCGTCTGCCGGTACCGGCACATTGTCGTCCTGGATGAAGTCACCGAGGTGGCTGTCCTCTTCCTCACCGATTGGTGTCTCGAGTGAAACCGGTTCCTGGGAGATTTTCAGGATCTCACGCACACGCTCTACAGACATGTGCATCTCCTCTGCGATCTCTTCCGGAGTAGGTTCGCGGCCTAACTCCTGCAGTAACTGACGGGAAACGCGGATCAGCTTGTTGATGGTCTCTACCATATGAACCGGAATACGGATCGTTCTCGCCTGGTCTGCAATCGCTCTTGTGATTGCCTGGCGGATCCACCATGTTGCATACGTAGAGAATTTGTATCCCTTGCGGTAATCGAATTTTTCAACCGCTTTGATGAGGCCTAAGTTACCTTCCTGAATCAGATCCAGGAACAGCATGCCGCGGCCGACATAACGTTTTGCAATGGAAACAACGAGACGAAGGTTGGCCTCTGCCAGACGTTTTTTCGCATCCTCATCGCCCTCTTCCATTCTCTGTGCCAGCTTGATCTCTTCCTCTGCGGAAAGAAGCGGCACTTTACCGATCTCTTTTAAGTACATGCGGACCGGGTCCTCAATGCTGATGCCTTCCGGAACGGAAAGGTCGATGTTTTCCATATCGATCTCTTCTTCCTCGGAAAGGTCGATGTCATCGTCGTCCAGAAGGAGAAGATCGCGGTCTGCCGCATTTGGATCCTCGGTCATATCGGAGAGGCGCAGTACGTCGATACCGCTTGCCTCCAGGTATTCAAATACCTTCTCCATCTGCTCCGCATCCAGCGGCATATCGCGGAAAAAGTCGTTGATTTCCTGATATTCCAGGACGCTCTTTTTCTTTTTGCCGTATGCTACCAGCTCTTTTAATTTTTCCATAAATTTTGCTTTATCGAACTCCATTGACTGTCCATCCTTCCATAGCTTGTATATATTCTGTCCCTGCCCTGCGAAATTAAACACGCAGATCAGAAGATTCCAGGGTTTTTCTTTGGTATCCAGGCCTCCTTAAAAAGCGAAATCCGGAAGTTCCCCTGCTTTCCACCGCTCCAGGCTCTTTTTGTCCGCCATCAGCTTCTGCAGCGCCGCCATATCGGTCACATTCATATGTGCCGACTGATACGCAATGCTGTTTTCTTTCATATTGCAGATCACATCATGCAGCGCGCGCCGTTTTTCCTCCTCTGTCTCCAGCGGGATTCTGGCATTAAAAAGGCCTGCAACTTCTTTCTGCTCCTCGGAATCAACAAATTGATTCAAAAGCTTTGCCGGATTTACGCCGCCCTCGTGGTACTGCAGCACAATCATCTCTGCAATCTGGTGGTAGAGAGGGGTGGTAAAATCCGCCGGCGTAATATATTTTTCCAGCTTTCCAATGAGCGCCGGATAAGAGGTCATCCACGTCAGCATCAGCTTCTGTGCTTTTTCGACGCCGCCCTCTTTTTCTTTTTTGTTTGAGGCTGTATTCCGCGGCTTTACGCTCTCCGTCCTTCCGGCTCCCGAGAGTGCCATCTGGCCGACCTGCTTGCGCAGTACCTCGACGGCAATGCCGTACTTTCCCGCCACGGCCTCAAGATAGCTGTTCCGCTCGATCTCATCCTCAATTGCTACAAGGCGGCGCACCGCTTCATGAAGAAAATCGGATTTGCCCTGCGGATCGGCAAGGTCAAAGTCACGCTCCTTCATGCGGATCTCGTACAGAACGCTGTTTTCCGCCTCCTCCAGCCGTTTTTCGAACGCCTCACAGCCTTCGTGCTGGATAAACTCATCGGGGTCCTTATACGGTCTTAAATTGACGACACGCGTGGTAAGACCGACGCCTTTCAGCATCGGGATCGCACGGAGTGCTGCTTTGACACCCGCCTCATCGCTGTCGTAGATTACAAGGACCTCGTCGGTGTACCGCTTCATGAGCCCCGCCTGCAGCGAGGTGAGCGCCGTTCCAAGAGATGCCACCGCGTTGTTGAAACCCGCCTGGTGCATGGAGATGACGTCCATATAGCCCTCGCAGATGATCAGATTCTTTCTCCGCGAAGAGCGCGCCAGGTTCAGCCCATATAGGTTGCGGCTTTTGTCGAAGATCTTTGTCTCCGGCGAGTTCAGGTATTTCGGCTTTCCATCCCCCATCACACGGCCTCCGAAGCCGATCACGCGGCTGTTGGCATCCATGATCGGGTAGATGACACGATTCCAGAACTTATCCTGCATACCGTGCACTTCGTCCGCCAGAAACAATCCCGACTGGCGAAGGATTTCATCGTCATACCCTTTTTCTTTTAAGAAACGGTACAGCAGGCTTCCATACTTATCTGAATAGCCAAGGCCGAATTTTCGAATCGTATCATCCGAAAGGCCGCGCCCCTTCAGGTAATCGTAGCCCTGCTTTCCGCGTTCGGTGTGGAGCTGGTAATAATAGAATTTCGCCGCCTGTTTGTTGATTTCCAGCAGCGTGTTCTTTAAATCCGCCTGCTCCTTTGCTTCTTTCGAATACTCCATCTGCGGAAGCTCCACCCCGGCCCGGTCGGCCAGAAATTTCAAGGCTTCCACAAACGTGAAGTTTTCGTATTCCATCAAAAATGTGAAAACATTTCCTCCGGCTCCGCATCCGAAGCAGTAATACATCTGCTTTCCTGGGCTGACGGAAAAGGAAGGGGACTTCTCATTGTGGAACGGGCAGAGCCCGAAGTAAGAGCTTCCTCTTCTTGTCAGCTTTACGTAGCCGGATATCACATCTACGATGTCATTTTTCATACGAATCTCTTCCACTAAATCATCGGAATATCGCATTTTTTCCTCCCTGTATCTAATAAACCGCCCAGGCTTTCGGCACGAACAGCTCCTCGTATTTGTGCATGGAATACTGATCGGTCATACCGGCAATGTAATCGCATACTACCTGTGTCTTGTCCTCGCCGCACCCGATCAGATTCCGGTACTCGCGGGACATCTGTTCCGGGTGCTCCTGGTAGTAGGTGTAGAGGGAAATCAGCATCTTCTTTGCCTTCTCCTCCTCTTTTTTCGCCTCCGGGTTGCGGTAGACGTTCGCGAACATCAACTCCCGCAGCATGCGCATTCCCTCGGCAATCTCCGCCGACTGGCGCACATACTCCGTTCCGCGGCTCTGCTCCACAATATCGTGGATCAGCGTATTGAGCCGCTCGCGGCACGTATCGCCAAGAACAACGCGGATCGTAATCGGGATGTCATCCTCGCTTAAGATGCCGGCACGGATGGCATCGTCCATATCGTGGTGGATGTAGGCGATCTTGTCGCAGAGACGCACAACCTGTCCCTCCAGGGTCGACGGTTTTCCCGCCGTGCGGTGGTTCAGAATCCCATCCCGCACTTCCCAGGTCAGGTTCAGGCCCTGTCCTTCCTTTTCCAGAACCTGCACGACACGGACGCTCTGTTCCGCGTGGCGGAAGCCCCCGGGATGCACCGCATTGAGCGCCGCTTCCCCGGAATGGCCGAACGGCGTGTGGCCGAGATCGTGGCCGAGCGCAATGGCTTCGGTCAGATCCTCATTCAGATTCAGCGCCCGCGCAATCGTGCGGGCAATCTGGGACACCTCGAGTGTGTGCGTCAGGCGGGTCCGGTAATGATCTCCCTGCGCAGCAAGAAACACCTGTGTTTTGTCTTTCATCCTGCGAAAGGCTTTGGAGTGGAGAATCCGGTCCCGGTCTCTCTGGTAGACGGTGCGGATGTCACACTCCGGTTCATATCGGTCCCTTCCTCTGGAATTCCGGCTGTGCGCCGCATAAGGACTCAGCTCCTGAAATTCCCGTTCTTCAAACGATTCTCTCAAGTTCAAACGAAGACCACCTCTTTCCCGGTAATATGCCTGTAACAGTTCTTTTCATTGTCCTCCTATTTCCTATATTCGGTGCCCGATTCCGATTTCCTTTTTTATTTTTCAAATTTTTCAAATTTTTTCAAAAAAAGTGTTGACGGCTTACAACTCTGGTGCTATAATACATCTTGTCGTCAGCGAGATGACAAAAACTTAAAG